>NC_015588.1:0-300703 GCF_000215105.1 Isoptericola variabilis 225 | reverse complement strand
TGCCGTGCACGCGCGAGTGCAGCAGGAGGGCCAGGCGCGCGACCATCGAGCGCATGCGTGCCCGCGCGATGACGTGCACGCCCGACGGCTGCTCGACCTGGAGCTCGTACGGGTCGTGCGGCCGCCATCCCAGGTGATAGGCGAACGGGCCGTACTCGCGCCAGTCGAGCGTCACGAGCGCACGCGGCACCCGCTCGACGCGCTCGGCCTGGACGACCAGAGCGCCGTCGTACGGCGTGGCGCCGACGAGCCGGTACCGCGTGGACCCGTCGGGCGCCGTCTCCTCGGCCTCGAGCTGCGCCGTCGCGACGAGCGTGCGCAGCGCCGCCAGCATGTCCCCCGCCCCGACCGGGTGCGCCGAGTAGAGCGAGAGGTCGACCGCGCCGGACGGGTCGGGCCGCATGACCTGCCGGCCGTCCGCCAGGACGGCCCCGCCGACCTTGCGCGCGACGGCCACGGCCCACTGCACGAGCCGCAGCTCCTCGCCCTCGGGCAGGGCGCTCGCGAACGCGCGGGCGATGCCGTCGCGGTCGTCGTACGTGCCGGGGCGGGCTCCGCGGACGTCGACCATCCCGTCCGCGCGTCCCAGCGCCCACACCTGCCCGGGCCCGGTGAGCCCGAGGTGCGCGACCTGGTCGGCCGTCACCGGGAAGGGGCCGTCGGCGCAGTGCTCGGCGCCGACGCTCAGCCGGCCGGGACCGGGGGGCGCCGCGGGAGCGGCCGCGGACTGCACGCCGCGGAACCGCGCACCGGCGATCCGGCGCGGCCGGGACTCCTGCACGGGCTCGTGGAGCCAGCCGACGTCGGCGAACCAGGCACCCGCCAGGTCCGGCAGGGACGCGGGTGCGCCCTCCGGCAGCACGAGCAGATGCTTCGACGCATGCTCGGCGGGCACGAGCGCCTGGACGTAGGACATGCCGTGAAACTACCGGCCGCGTCGACACATGGGGAGCCCCTTGTGCTACGGACGTGTTACGGCTGTGTGACGGGCGGTGCGCCCCGCGTGTCAGGCCTTGACGTCGTGCAGGTGGTGCACGACGTCGTGCAGGAAGTACGCGCCCAGCGTGCGCACCGTGAACACCGACCCGTTGCTGCGGCGGCCGGGGCGCTCGTGCTGGTCCGGGGTGACGGCGTCGAACCGCGCGGCGACGGCCTCGCCGGAGGCGGCCAGCTCGTCGGCGACGACCGCCGGGTCCTGGGTGGCGTAGGCGCCCTCGATCGCCGCCGCGTCCTGGTCCCAGTTCGCGAACCGCGGGTCGTCCTCGGCGAGCATGAGCGCGAGCCGGTCGTCGAACACGCGGAACACGTCGCGCACGTGGGCGCCGTACTCGAGCGGCGACCACACGCCGGGCGCGGGGCGCTCGCGCGCGTCCGGGCGGGCGAGCGCGGCGCGCCAGCGCGGGAGCGTGCCGCGCACGGCTCCCCCGACCTCGGCCACCTCGACGTCGGCGGCGACGAAGCCGCACTCCGGGCAGGGCCGCTCGAGCACCCAGGTCCAGTCCTTGGTGTCGGGGACGACGTCGTCGGGCCGGCCCTGCGAGGCGTCGGCGCCGCTCGTGGAACTTGTCACAAGGTCGAGCGTAGCGGCGAAGGTGCTGACAACGCGACCCTATGATGTCAGCATGCCCAAGATCATCGGCAAGAGCCTCCACGAACACCGCCAGATGACGCGGCACAAGCTGTTCACGGCTCTGTCGACGCTCATGTCGGAGCGGGGCTTCGACACGATCACGCTCGCCGACATCGCGGCCGCCGCCGGCGTCGGCCGCACGGCCGTGTACAACCACTTCCCCGACAAGGAGGCGCTGCTCCTCGGCTTCATCACGCACGAGACCGAGCAGTACGCCCAGACGCTCGAGCGCGCGCTCGCCGAGGTCGACGACCCGGTCGAGCAGCTGCGCACCTACATCCGCCAGCAGGCGCAGCTCGCGCGCGTGTTCCACCTCGCCCCGGGCCCCGACCTGCGCAGCGTCCTGTCGCGGCCGACGCAGGCGCGGCTGCGCGAGCACGCCGAGATCGTCGAGGCCATCCTCAAGCGCATCCTGCGCGCCGGCGTCGCCGCCGGCGAGTTCCCCGAGCAGGACATCGAGCCGACCGTCCAGCTCGTCAACGCGTGCCTGTCCGGCCGGCTCATCCCCGACGAGCCCGGCCCGCGCGAACGCGCGATCCGCGCCGCCGAGGCGTTCGTGCTGCGGGCGGTCGGCGCGCCGGTCGCGGCGGCCTGACGGCCCGCTGCTCGTCTCGGGCGTGGCCGTCGCCGCCCTGCTGCCCTGGCTGCTGTTCGCCATCCCCGCGGGCATCCTGCTCGACCGCGTGGACTCGAGACGGTGTACGACGGCGCGATCCGGGCCGTGCTGCCGTCGATCGTCGCGCGCAAGGACCTTGCCGCGTCGTCGTGCCGCTCGCGGTCGGCGCGACGGCGTACGCGGCGGGGGCGGTGCTCGCCCTCTTCCTGCCCGTCGCGGCGGCAGCTGAGCGCGGGCTACCGGTTCGTGCGCGGCCACGACATGCTGTGGCCCCTGTGGATGCTCAGCGTCGCGATCGGCGTGTGCCACTCGGCCGCGACGAGCACGTACGTGCTGTTCGCGCTCGACGAGGTCGGCGTGCCCGAGGCCTGGTACGGCACGTTCCTCCTCGTCGGGGCGGCGGGCGGGCTGCTGGGCTCGCCGGTCGCGGGACGGCTCGGCGAGAGGTTCGGCACGGGCCGCGTCATGGCCGCGGCGAATGCGCTCGGCCTCGTCGCGTGGGTCGCCGCCTGCGCCGCGTCCGTGCTCGGCGTCGCGGCCGCGGCCATGTTCGTTTCGTTCGGCTGCACGGTTGTGTGGAACGTGCACGTCATGTCGCTGCGGCAGGCGCTCGTCCCGGACCGCATGCTCGGCCGCGTCCACGGCACGTGGCGCACGCTGCTGTGGGGCGCGATGCCCGTCGGCTCGCTCCTCGGCGGGCTGCTCGCGCGCGGCGGGCTCGAGCTGCCGCTGCTCGTCGGCGGCGGGGCGGGGCTCGTCCTGGCGCTCGCGGGCTACCGGTTCCTCGCCGGCCTGCCCGACCCCGCGGACGTGCCGCCGTCCGACCCGGCCGACGACGCCACCTCGGACGCGACCGCCGACGACCCGTCGGGCGCCCGGCACGCCGGGTGACCGCTCAGGGCCCGTGCCCCCACGCGTCGGCCGGTCGGTGGTGGTGCTCGGGCGGCGGCGGCGTGTACGCCTCGGGCTCGGGCGAGAGGTAGGCCCGCGCGAAGTGCAGCGCGGCGTCGAGGTCCGAGTGCCGCTCGTGGGCGGTGCGGGCCTTGCGCGTGGAGATCTCGACGACGACGTCGCCGGTGAAGCCGCGCCGCACGAGCTCCTGGAGCACCTTGTCGCAGGACATCTGCCCGCGCCCCGGCACGAGGTGCTCGTCGCGCGCCGAGCCGGTGCCGTCGGCGAGGTGCACGTGGCGCAGCCTGTCGCCGAACCCGTGCACGAGCTCGAGCCCGTCCTGCTGCGCGACCGCCGCGTGCGACAGGTCGAGCGTCACCGCCTCGTAGTCGTGCTCGGCGGGGTCCCAGCCGGGCAGGTACGCCTTGAGCTCGCGCGCGCTGCGGTTGCGCGTCCGCCACGGGTACATGTTCTCGACCGCGACCGTGATGCCGCTGTCGGCGTTGAGCTCGCGCACGAGGTCCTGGAACTGCCGCGCGTACTTGTACTGCCAGCGGAACGGCGGAT
This sequence comes from Isoptericola variabilis 225, assembly GCF_000215105.1. Classification (GTDB taxonomy): domain Bacteria; phylum Actinomycetota; class Actinomycetes; order Actinomycetales; family Cellulomonadaceae; genus Isoptericola; species Isoptericola variabilis_A. The sequence continues at coordinate 296,999 of NC_015588.1, read as the reverse complement.
GCACGACGACGGTGCTCGCCCCGAGCTCGCCGGCCATCTCGACGCTGCGGCGCAGCTTGGGGGCGGGCGACCGTCCCCAGACCCGCTGGCTGACGAGCAGCGTCGGGGCATGGATCGAGCGGACCGGCATGCCGTGCTCCCGCGCGAGCCGCGCGAGCGTGTGCACGTCCTGGGTGACGGCGTCGGACCACACCATGACCTCGACCCCGTCGTACCCCAGCTCGGCCGCGACCTCGAAGGCGAAGCCGGCGCGGCGCGGGTACACCGACGCCGTCGAGAGGGTCACGGGGATGGTCGCGTCGGGCATGCGGTGCACCTTAGAGGCCGTACCTGGCAGGTCGCTGCCCACGGTACTCGTAGCGACCCGTCGTCGCCCCGGACGCGCGGACGCCGCGCCGGTCGCTAGGCTCGGCGCACCAGCCGCCAAGGGAGGCACTGTGGAACGGTCCGTCGTCGTCGCCATCGCCGAAGGGCTGCACGCGCGGCCCGCCGCGCTCTTCGCCCGCGCCGCCGGGCGTCAGCCCGTGCCCGTGCGGATCGCCAAGCCGGGCGGGCCGGCCGTCGACGCGTCGAGCATCCTCGGGCTCATGACGCTCGGCGCCGACGCCGGCGACGAGGTCGTGCTCAGCACCGAGGCCGACGACGACGTCGCGAGCGCCGCGCTCGACGAGCTGGCCGACTTCCTCGCTCAGGAGTCCGTCCCCTCCGTCTAGCGGCCGGCGTCAGAGGGCGAGCTCGTCGAGCAGCGCCGCCAGCCGGCCCCGCACGGCGGCGCGCGCCGACTCGGCGTCGGGCTGCTCGCACGCGAGCCGTGCGAGCTCGGCGCACTCCTCCGACGTCGTCGCGCCCAGCACGGCGGCGACGTCGCCGAGCGCGCGCGGCGTCATCGACAGCGACGACACCCCGAGCCCGACGAGCACCGGCGCGAGCGCCGGGTCCGCCGCGGCCTCGCCGCACACGCCGACGGGGCGCCCGTGCGCCGCGGCACCCTCGCAGGTGGCACGCACGAGCTCGAGCACGGCGGGCTGCCACGGCGTCGACAGCGTCGCCAGCTCGCCGAGCACGCGGTCGGCCGCCATCGCGTACTGGATGAGGTCGTTGGTGCCGAGGCTGCCGAACGCCGCGTGCTCGAAGATCCACCGCGCCCGCAGCGCCGCCGCCGGCACCTCGACCATGACGCCCGCCTGCTCGAGCCCGTGCTTGGCGCACGCGGCGACGAAGTCCCGCGCCTCGGCAGGCGTCGCGACCATCGGGGCCATGACCCACACCTCGGCCTCCTCGGCCGCGGCGGCCTCGGCGATCGCCTGGAGCTGCCGGTCGAGCACGTCCGGGTGCCCGACGGCGGTGCGCAGCCCGCGCACGCCGAGCGCGGGGTTGGGCTCGTCGTCGGCGGTGACGAAGCCGAGCGGCTTGTCGGCGCCCGCGTCGAGCGTGCGCACGACGACGCGCCGGCCCGGGAACGCGGCGAGCACCCGCCGGTAGGCGCTCACCTGCTCGGCGACCGACGGCTCGGCCGCACGGCCGAGGAAGCAGAACTCGGTGCGGAACAGGCCCACGCCCTCGGCTCCCGCCTCGGCGGCCGCGCGGGCGCCGTCGGGGTCGGCGACGTTCGCCATGAGCTCCACGGGCACGCCGTCGGCGGTCCGGCCCGGACCCTGGAGCTCGCGGCGCGCGGTGTCCCGGTGCTGCGCGGCGGCCACGGCGTCGGGGTCCGGGTCGCGCACGACCGAGCCGGAGCCGCCGTCGAGCAGGACGGTCTCGCCGTCACGCAGGTCCCCGGCGCCCGCGACCGCGACGACCGCGGGGATCCCGAGCGAGCGCGCGAGGATCGCGGTGTGCGACGTCGGGCCGCCGCCGCTCGTGACGATGCCGAGCACCGTCTCGGGGTCGAGCGTCGCGGTGTCGGCCGGGGCGAGGTCCTCGGCCACGAGGACGAACGGGTGCCCGGGCTCGGGCACGCCGGGCGGCCGCGCGCCCGTGAGCTCCGCGACGATCCGGTCGCGCACGTCGCGCACGTCCCGCGCCCGCTCCGCGAGCGGGGGGCCGAGCTGCTCGAGCTGCGCCGCGAGCGACCCGGCGGCGTCCCAGACGGCGCGCGCGGGCGTCACGAGGTCCTCCCGGACGCGGCGCTCGGCGTCGCTCGCGAGCGTCGGGTCGCCGGCCATCGCGGCCGTGACCGACAGGACGTCGGCGGCCGTGCCCCGGGCGCGGTCGGCGCGGTCCACGAGCCGCTTCTGCACCGCGGTGCTGGCCGTGCGCACGGCCTCGACCGCGGCGTCCGCCTCGTGCGCGTGCAGGCGCGTGGTCGGCGGCTCGGGGACGGGCTCGGGCATCGTCACGACGACGCCCGCGGCTCGGCCGGGGCTCACCGGTGAGCCGGTCAACGTGGTGGTCATCGCGAGGGTCTCCCGTCGCCCCGGGCAGGTGCGGTTGCGCACAGCCTGGACCGAGCCCCACCATGCGTCAAGCAGAGCCGCCGGTGCGTCCACCGGTGCCCGCCGACCGAGGAGGAACCGTGGACAGCCTGAGCGTGCTCGCGCCCGTCACCGGACGGGTCGTGGCGATGTCGTCCGTGCCCGACCCGGTCTTCGCGCAGGCCATGGTCGGCCCCGGGCTCGCGATCGAGCCCGACCCCGAGCGCGGGCGCGACGTCGTCTCTCCGCTGTCCGGGACGGTGGTCAAGCTCCACCCGCACGCATTCGTCGTCGCCGCCGCGAGCGGTCGCGGCGTGCTCGTGCACCTCGGCATCGACACCGTCCAGCTCCACGGCGAGGGGTTCACCGTGCACGTCGCCGAGGGCGACGCCGTCACCGCGGGCCAGCCCGTCGTGTCGTGGTCGCCCCGGAGGGTGTCCGACGGCGGGCGCTCGCCCGTCGTGCCCGTCGTCGCGCTCGACGCCGCCGCCGAGGCGCTCGTTCCCGCCGCCGTCGACGGCGACCTCGTCGAGGCCGGGGACGCGCTGTTCGACGTCGAGGAGTGAGCCGCGGCGTCGGCTGCCGACCGGCGGCGGCCGTGCCGTGGCCTTACGTGCGGGTGGCGCCGGGTCGTCGCCACGGTTCGTGCACGTGCGCGAGCCAGACCCTCTCGGGATCGAGCGCGCGGATCCGCCGCTGACCCTCGGTGCGTGGCTCGTCCAGCTCCCCGAACCACACTGCCGTGTCGCCGCAGACGACGTCCGGACGTCCGCCGGTCGTGACCACCACGACCTGTGAACCCGGCGTGTGGCCGGGGGTCGGGACGAGCCGGACGCCGGGAAGGATCTCGAGCTCCCCGTCGACCGGCACGTACTGCAGGCCGGGCGCGTCGACCCACTCGCGGATCGTGTAGTCCTCCTCGCCGCGGGCGTCGTCGAGCTCGCGGCGCTGGACGTAGATCGGCCGTCCGGGGAAGAGGTGGTTGCCACCGCAGTGATCGGCGTGAAGGTGCGTGTTGACGACGATGTCGATGCTCGCGACGTCGACGTCCTGCTCGCTCACGGGATGGAGGCGGGGATCGAAGGCCGCCACCACCGCCGGGTGCAGCTCCGTCATGCCGGTGTCGACCAGGACGCGACCGTCGAGCGTCGGGGCCGAACGCGACCGTGCCCCAGCCCGGAGGATGCAGCTGCCACCTGACGCTGCCTCGATCACGAACTCGGTGGCTATCGGGGAGACCGACGCCAGCTCCTCGTCGGTGACCTCGTGTCCGCTGGTGTCGGCCACCCACTCGCGCATCTCCTCGGTCATCGGCCACGGCTTCTCGTACGCGAGACGCCGATTCGGGGTGTAGTCGGTGACGACGCCGGTCGACCGGAACCCCCGTGATCGAACGACACCTCGCAACCCTCCCGGGGGGTCCAGCCGGACCGGCACCATCCACGCCGAGATCCCGTCGGCGGTTGCGATGGCATCCCACACCTGCTCCGGAGTGGCGGCCAGCTCTCGCGTGTGCTCGACCCGGTGCTCGACGCCGTCGCCGCGGTCAGGATCGGTCACGAGTCCTCCTTGGGCCGGGGGTACGACGAGACGGTGAGACGGTGAGGTCGCCCGTCATCGTGGTGATACCTGGCGGCGAGCTTGGCGACGGCCGTCTGCAGCTCGGCGGCGAACGCGGCGCGTTCCTCGGGCGACACGAACCCGATCACCGTGTCGATCGTCAGGGTCGGTACCCGCGTCCCGGTCCCCGCGTCGTCGATGATCGACCCGACCTCGGAGACGGTCCGCGCGTTCACCGCGACCAGATAGGCGGCCGAGAGACGATCGGCGATCTCGTTCGGGTCGGGAACCGTGCCTTCGAGCACGTCGGGGGCGACGACGAGATGCCGTGCCGAGCGCTGCACGTAGCGCTCGGTGATACCGCCCCATACGCGTTCGCCGGTTGGCTCGACCAGTCCGTGAGCCTCCAGCGCCTTCAGGTGGTAGTTCACCCTCTGGCGAGTCAACCCGACCGTCGCCGCCACCGATGCTGCCGACCCTGGTTCGGCCAGAGCGTCGAGGATCGAGGTACGGATCGGATCGAGCGCCACTCCGACCGCACCCGCGTCTGCGACTACTCGAACATCGTCCACCGCTCGACAGTACGCTTTGACAAAAAATCATGTCACGACCTCCGGCCATCACCGCACCGTCGTCCACCGGACGACCCGGTTAGAGTCGCGAGCATGGTGCGCGCGGTGGTGTTCGACGTCGGCGAGACGCTCATCGACGAGTCGCGGATCTGGCTCCGCTGGGCGGAGCGGCTGGGCGTGCCGCCGCTGACGTTCCTCGGGGTGCTGGGCGGGTGCGCGGCGCTCGACCTGCCGCACCGCAGGGCGTTCGAGATGCTGCGCCCGGGCTTCGAGGTCGAGGACGAGATCGCACGCTGGGCGACGGAGGACCCCGACGGCCTGCGCGAGAACTTCGACGCCGACGACCTCTACCCCGACGTGCGCCCGGCGCTCGCGGCGCTCCGCGACGCAGGGCTCGCCGTCGTCGTCGCCGGGAACCAGCCGCCGCAGGCGCGCGCGGCGCTCGAGACGATGGACCTGCCCGTGGACGCGATCCGCACCTCGGACGAGTGGGGCGTCGAGAAGCCCGAGCCCGCCTTCTTCGACCGCGTGGTCGAGCTCGCCGGGGTGCCGGCGTCGGACGTCGCGTACGTTGGCGACCGGCTCGACAACGACGTGCTGCCCGCCGCCGAGGCGGGCATGCTCCCCGTCCTCATCCGGCGCGGCCCGTGGGGCTACCTGCACGCCGAACGCCCCGAGGCCGCGCGGGTCGCCGTGATCGACTCGCTGCTCGAGCTGCCCGACCTCCTGGTCCCCTCGGCCGCTCGGTGAGGCCCGCTCAGCCCTCCTCGGGAAGGCCCTCCTCGGGCTCCATCGTGTTGGGCTCGGTCATCGTGCCGCCGACGCCCTCGTCCGACAGCTCGGACGCGTCCGTCTGCTCGCGCTCCTCGTCGGGGCGGTCGTCGCCCTCGTAGGTGCCCTCGTCCGTCTCGCTCATCGACGTCTCCTCGTTCTCGCGTGTCCGGCCAGCGTCCGGCGACCGCGAGCCGCTTGCAACCCCCGCCCGGCCGGGGTCAGCGGAGCGGCACGAGGTCCGGGCTCCGGACGACCTGTGCCGCGTGGTGCGCACCCGCACGCATGGCATCGGCGAGCGACGCGCCGCGCAGGTGCGCGTCCAGAAAGCCGGCGAAGAACCCGTCACCCGCGCCGTTCGTGTCGACGACGTCGACGACCGGTTCTGCCGGCACCTCCACGAACCCGTCGGCAGGCGTGAGCGCGGTGGCGCCGTCGGCTCCGTGCGTGCACACGACGAGCCGAGCACCGGCCTCGGCGCGCGCAGCCATGAACTCCCGCCAGCCCGGCATGCGGTCGGAGCTGAGGAAGACGTGCGTCCCGGCGTCGACCCACGGCCGGTGGAACGCGGTGGCGCCGTCGTAGTCGTGGAGGTCGACCCAGACGTCGCGCCCCCTGGCGGTGGCGGCCCGGAGCACCGGGAGGGACGGGAGGCCGAGGTCGACGACGACGGCGTCCCCGGCGTCGAGCGCCTCGAGCGTCGCGTCCCATGCGGGGCCGGAGGCGGGCACCTCGCCCGGCGCCTGCAGGTAGACCGACACCCGCCCGCCGCGCGCGTCCATGAGGTTGAGGTGACGCTCGGTGCGGCCGTCGGGCGCCTCCTCGGCAAGGACATGGACGCCCTCGGCCTCGAGCGCCGCGCGCACCTTCGGCGCGTGCTCGTCCGTGCCGAGCACGGTCCGCAGCGTCACGTCGTGGCCGAGGCGCGAGAGGTTCATCGCCTTGCCCGCCGACGTGCCGCCGACCGTCTCGTGATGGCGGCGCGCGAAGACGGTGTGCGGCCGCGGCTCGGGCAGGTCGTCGACGTGGACGAGCGTGTTCCACGACGCGGGCCCGGCCACGAGGACACGATGCATGCGGGGAGCCTAGCCGCGGCGAACGGCCCCGCACCCACGGGGTGCAGGGCCGTTCGACTCGTGTGGTGGCTCAGGCACCCGGCGTCGCGGACTTCGGCGACGCGTTGCCGTTGCCCCGGCCGGTCGGCGTGAACTCCGGGTTGCCGACCTGCTCCACCCAGGTGCGCACCTGCTCGACGTCGTCGCTGAACGTCAGCGAGAGCGCCAGCAGGAGCCGCGCCTTGATGGGCGTGAGGTCGCCGCCCGCGATGACGTTGCCGCTCCCGCCGTACACCGAGCCCGAACCCGTACGGGTCGTCGTCAGGAAGACCACGCCGTCGTTCGCCGCGGCGGTGCGCGCCTGGCCCATCGCCCGCGAGATCCCGCCGGCGCCGGTGCCCGCCGTGACGATGCCGTCGACTCCCGCCTGGTGGAACGCGGCGATCGACTCGCCACCGGCCTCCTGGTACGAGTACACGATCTCCGTGCGCGCGATCTCACTGCCCTCGACGGTCGACAGGTCGAACGGCGTCATCCAGTCCTGAGGTCGGTCGCACGCCTGGACACGCGGCGTGGCCCGGCCGAGGGTGATGTCGTTCTGGTCGACCCAGCCGAGGACGCCGTACTCACGGGACTGGAAGGTGTCCATGCGGTACGAGTTCGTCTTGGTGACGTCGCGGGCCGCGTGGATCTCGTCGTTGAGCATGAGGACCGTGCCGTAGCAGAACGTCGCCTGGCTCGCCGCGAGCTTGACCGCGTTGTAGAGGTTGGCGGGGCCGTCGGCACCGAAGACCTGGTCACCCTCGCCGTCCTGCCACGGCCGCATCGCACCGGTGGTGACCACCGGCTTCTGCGACTGGACGGTGAGGTCGAGCCAGTACGCGAACTCCTCCTGCGTGTCCGTTCCCGTGGTGACGACCACCCCGTCCGAGCCCTTGAGAGCGTCCTCGACCGTGCGGGTGAGCGCGTGGAACTGCGCGATCGTGTAGCCAGACGAGCCCGAGTTACCGAACTGGACGACGTCCACGTCCGCGATGGCCCCGAGCTCGGGCTGAAGCTGCGCGACGAGCTCCTCGCCCGTGATCGTCCCCGCGCGATAGCTCGAGAACGTGTCGCGACCCTGGGCGACGCCCGCGATCGTGCCGCCGGTCGCCACGAGGGTGACCTTGGGCTTGGTGCCGTTCTTGGCCATGGCGGCGACGGACGCGACCGCCGCATCGTAGCGCGCCGACGTCGTCGGCGACTCGACCGTGACGGGTGCGGCCGCAGGCGCCGGGTCCGGGGCCGTCACGTGCGTGACCGCGCCGGCAACCAGCGCTGCGACGGCGGCAGGGGCGACCCAGCGGCCGAGGATCGACCTGACGCGGGACCGGGGGTTCATCTCGTCGGTGCTCATGCCGGCATTCCTACCGACCGCGCGCTACCGACCCATTTCCGAATCGTTTCGAACGCCGAACGGCCGTCTCGCGACGGTCGGCCGGCGCCCGCGTCACCCCCGCAGAGGCAGGTCGAGACGGGACGTGCCGCCGTCGACGACGCGCACCGGCACGCCCCAGTCCTGCTGCGCGAGGTGGCACGCGGGGAAGAAGTCCTCCGGCTCGCCGTCGGGCCCGAGCGGCTGGTCCTCCGGCGGCAGGTCGCACGACGCCGCCTTGGCGGTCACGTGCAGGACACCCTCGGTCACCTCCGGGTTGATGACGAGGTCGCGGTGCAGCTCGACGCCGTCGCCCGCGCCGTCGAGCAGCAGCTCGGGCGGCGTGGCGCTCACGCGCAGCGAGGTCGACGGGCCCCAGCGGTCGTCGAGCTTCTGGCCCGGCGCGGGGACGAACGGCACCTCGAGGCGCAGAGAGCCGGCGCCGATCTCGGTCGCGGGGCGTGCCACGCGATGCGCTCCGCCGTCGAGCACCTCGCCCGCGAGGCCGGCGGGCAGCGCGATGCGCGTGAGGCGGTGCGCCGTCGACTCGACCACGAGCAGGTGCACCGCGTCGCCCCCGACCTGCACGACGACGTCCGACGGCTCGGCGAGACCGCTCGCGAGCGTCGTGACCTCGTTCGAGGCGGGGTCGTACCGGCGCAGCGCCCCGTTGTACGTGTCCGCGACGACGGCCGACCCGTCCGAGAGGGCCGCGACGCCCAGCGGGTGCTGCAGCAGCGCCTGGTCCGCCGCGCCGTCGCGGTGGCCGAAGTCGAACAGCCCCTGCCCGACGGCGGTGCGCACCTGCACCTGACCGTCCGCGGCCGGCGTGACGAGCCGCAGGGCGGACGTCTCGGCGTCGGCGAGCCAGAGCGAGCCGTCAGCGTCGGAGCCCAGGACCGGCGCGAGGCCCGAGGGCTGCGCGAACCACGCCGTCCCGCCCGGCCCGTCCTCGAGGCCCTCGTTCATCGTGCCCGCGAGCAGGCGGACGGTGCCGCTCTCGGGGCCAGGCTCGAAGGCCCACAGCGTGTGGTTCCCCGCCATCGCGACGACGAACGCGCCGAGCTCCTCGGACCACGCCACGTCCCACGGCGAGCTGAGCCGCACCGACCGGGCCGGGTACGTCTCGGCGGGGTCGAACGCCAGGGCCGGGCCGCCGTCGTCGGGCAGGACGTTCTCCGGTCCCCCGACCATGAACTGCTCGCCCGTCCCGGCGACCGTGGTGACCTCGCCCGTCTCGAGCCGGACACCGCGCAGCGCGTGGTTGACCGTGTCGGCGACGAGGACGTCGTAGCCCAGCGTCGCGCGCAGCACCTCCGGCACGAGGCACAGGCCGTTCGGCTCGCTGAACCGCGCGACGTCGGCCGCGCCGTCGACGAGCCCACGCGCGCCCGAGCCGATGCGCCGCACGAGCGTCTCGCCGTCGGGCGCGAGCTCGGCGAGCGAGTGGTGCCCGGCGTCGGCCACGAGCAGGTTGCCGTTCGGCAGCGCGACCGCCTTGGCCGGGAACCGCAGCGTGCCCGACGTCGGCTCCGGCGGCACGTACGGCGCGTCGCCGCGGTGCAGGGTCCCCTTGGCCTCGTGCTCGCCGACGAGCTCGCGCACGAGCGCCGCGATCGCCGACGCGTGCCCCTCGCCGGCCATCTGCGCGACGACGTAGCCCTCGGGGTCGACGACGACGAGCGTGGGCCACGCGCGGGCCGTGTACGAGCCCCAGGTCACGAGCTCCGGGTCGTCGAGCACCGGGTGGTGCACCTCGTACCGCTCGACGGCCGCCGCGAGCGCCACCGGGTCCGCTTCGTGCTCGAACTTCGGCGAGTGCACGCCCACGACGACGAGGACGTCCCGGAACTGCTCCTCGAGCTCGCGCAGCTCGTCGAGCACGTGCAGGCAGTTGATGCAGCAGAAGGTCCAGAAGTCGAGGAGGACGATCTTGCCGCGCAGGTCCGCGAGCGTGATCGTGCGACCGCCCGTGTTGAGCCAGCCGCGACCGACGAGCTCGGAGGCGCGGACCTTGGGGAGGGAGGTGGTGCTCACCGGGTCATTGTGCAGCCGCCCGGAACCCAGGCTGTAACCGGGCACCCGCCAGCTCCCTGCCGCGAGATCGACGCAGGCCGGCGACGCCTCTTCCGCAGGACTCCCTGGGTGGTGCGGGCGACGACCCCGATGGCTGTCTCCATGACCGCCGTCGAGGACCTGACCGAGAAGCACGTGCGTCTGGCGCACGAGCTCGCCGCGACCTACGACGGCTGGGGCGCCCTCCTACCGCCGCGTGGGTGACCGGCGGTCGCCTACAGCGCGCGGACCGGTCCCACGACGTGCACGCGCACGGGCACGCCCTCGACGACGGGCGGCACGTCCTTGCGGGCGCGCGCGTTCTCGACGTTCACCTGCAGCACCCAGTCGGTGTCGCTGCCGCGTTGGGCCAGCCCGACCCCGCACACGCCGTCGACGCCGTCGACCGCCTTGCGGAGCTCAGCCTTGGCGGCGCGGGCCTGGTCGATCGTGACCATGGGATGCACCTCCTGCGCTCCATTCTCCCCCGCGTGTCCAGACCGCGCCGCCGCTGCGGCCGGTCCGTGACTCTCAGGAACGTCCGACCGGCCCGGTGCCATTCCGGGTCCGTGACGCAGGGTCACATCGGTGAGGATGGGACGGTGACCGCGATCCCCAGCATCACCCTCAACAACGGCGTCCCCGTCCCGCAGCTCGGGTTCGGCACGTACAAGCTGCCCGCCGAGGAGACACGCGACCTCGTGCTGCGCGCGTTCGAGGCCGGCTACCGGCACGTCGACACCGCGCAGATGTACCGCAACGAGCGCGCCGTCGGCGAGGCGGTCGCGGCGTCGGGCATCCCCCGCGACGAGCTCTTCGTCACGAGCAAGCTCAACAACGCCTTCCACGCGCACGACGACGCGCTCGCGGCGTTCGACCGCACGCTCGAGGAGCTGCAGCTCGAGCTCGTCGACCTCTTCCTCATCCACTGGCCGCTGCCCGCGCTCGACCGCTACACCGAGGCGTGGGGCGCGCTCGAGGAGATCTACCGCTCCGGCCGCGCCCGCGCGATCGGCGTCTCCAACTTCCAGCCGAACCACCTGCGCCGGGTGCTCGACGCCGGCACCGTGGTCCCGGCGGTCAACCAGGTCGAGGTGCACCCCTGGTTCGGCAACGAGGAGGTGCGCGCGTTCGACCGCGAGCACGGCATCGTGACCGAGGCGTGGTCGCCGCTCGGCCGGGGACGTGTCCTCGACGAGCCGACCCTCGCCCGCATCGCCGACGCGCACGGCCGCACGCCGGCCCAGGTCGTCCTGCGCTGGCACGTGCAGCGCGGCGACGTCGTGTTCCCCAAGTCCGCGACGCCGTCGCGCATCGAGGAGAACGCGCGGATCTTCGACTTCGCCCTGGACGCCGACGAGATGGCCGCGATCACGGCGCTCGACCGTGGCGAGCGCACCGGCTCCCACCCAGACGAGGAGAACCGCACCGACCGGTGACGGGCGGCCCTACCCTCGGGTCAGTGTGAGGGTGGATGTGCCGCGGTTGCGGTGGTTGGATCCCTTCACGTCTGGTGCCTGGCTCATAGCCTCGGTGTCGGCCTGTGGCCTGACCTGCATGCGTTGTGCCGGCGCCGGGTGTGAAGGGACCGGCCGGCGTGACTTGATAGGAGCGTGGCGTCGCCCCCACTGAGATGTGTCCGCCGGCCGGTCCGACCGTCCCCGTCACTGATCAGGTGAGAGGAGGCAACCACCATGGTTGTCGTTGTCGGTGCCGATGTCCACAAGCGTTCGCACACGTTCGTCGCGGTCGACCCGGCCGGCCGCCGGCTCGGCCAGCTGACGGTGAAGGCCGATGCCCAGGGTCATGACAAGGCGGTGCGCTGGGCCGAGTCGACGTTCGGGACTGACCTGCGGTGGGGCGTCGAGGACTGCCGGCACCTGTCGGCCCGCCTGGAGCTGGACCTGCTGGACGCCGGGCAGCAGGTGGTGCGGGTGCCGCCGAAGATGATGGCCGAGCAGCGCCGGGTCGCCCGCACCCGGGGCAAGTCGGACCCGATCGACGCCCTGGCCGTGGCCCGTGCGGTGCTGCGCGAGCCCGACCTGCCCGCCGCGTCCCATGACGAGGCGTCGCGGGAGGTCAAGCTGCTGGTCGACCACCGCGAGGACCTGGTGCGGCAGCGCACCGCGATCATCAACCGGCTGCGCTGGCACCTGCACCGGATCGACCCGGCCCTGGACCCGGCGCCCCAGTCGTTGGACCGGGCGTCCACACGGGCCCGGCTGGCGGAGTTCCTCACCGGCATCGAAGGCATCGATGCCCGCCTGGCCCGCGAGCTGCTCGACGACGTCGCCGCGCTCACGGCGCGGGCGGACGCGCTGGCCAAGGAGATTGCCCAGCTGGCTGACCAGCTCGCGCCCGAGCTGCTCGAGCTGCCCGGCTGCGGGCCGCTGACTGCGGCCAAGATCCTCGGCGAGACCGCCGGGATCAGCCGGTTCGCCCACGAGGCCAAGTACGCCATGCACGCCGGCGTCGCGCCGATCCCGGTCTGGTCCGGACGCACCGCCGGCAAGGTCCGCCTCAACAAGTCGGGCAACCGGCAGCTCAATGCGGCCCTGCACCGCATCGCCGTCACCCAGATCCGCCTCGGGGGGCTCGGCAAGGCCTACTACGACAAGCGGCTCGCGGCCGGCGACTCGAAGACCGAAGCCCTGCGCTGCCTCAAACGCCGACTCGCCCGAGTCGTGTTCAACACCCTCAAGAACGCCCAGCAAGCTGCCGCCGCAGCACAGTACGCGACAGCGGCTTGACATAGGAGAAACACATGGTCCCGTGGCTCGAGGTCTTCGGCTGGCTCGGCTCGATCCTCATCGTCTTCTCGCTCACGCAGGCGCGCGTGCTGCGCTTCCGGTGGCTCAACCTCACCGGCTCCGTCATCGCGACGGTCTACAACGCGATCTTCACCATCTGGCCGTTCGCGGCGATGAACGGGGCGATCGCCCTCATCAACGTCTACTGGCTCGTGCGCCTGTACCGCGAGGCGCACGACGCCGCGACGTACGAGGTGGTCGAGGTCGCGCCCGACGACGCGTACCTGCGCCACGTGCTGCGGACCCACGCCGACGACATCGCCCACTGGTCGCCCGGGTTCGACCCGCACGCCGACCCCGCCGGGCGCTCGGCGTTCCTCGTGCAGCGCGGCGACGAGACGGTCGGGGTCGTCGTGGTGCGCGACGCCGGCGGCGGCGAGGGCGTCGTCGAGCTCGACTGGGTCAGCAGGCGGTTCCGCGACTTCACGCCCGGCGAGTTCGTCCACCGCGACAGCGGCATCTTCACCGGCCGCGGCTTCACGCGCGTCGTCACCAGCCTCGACGCCGTCAAGGACGCCGCCTACCTCGAGCGCATGGGCTTCGTGCCCGACGACGGACGCTGGGTCCGCGAGCTCGCCCGGGCCGCGTAGCGCTCCAGGTCAGACGACCCGGCGCGTCGTGCGGATGCCCACGACCAGCCCGACGACGCACGTCGCCGCGGCGGCGACGACGCCCCACAGCACCGCGGCGTCGTCGAAGCGACCTGCGAACAGCACGCGCTCGGCGTCGACCATGTACGTGAGCGGGTTGAACCTCGCCGCGACCTGCATCCAGCCAGGGCCGGCCTCGAGCGGCAGCATCATCCCGGACAGAAGATGCCGAGCAGCGCGAGCCCCGTGAGCGCCCAGCAGCGGGGCGAACTCCTTGAGCGCCCGGCCGACGAGGATCGCGGACCGGTCGAGCGGCGTCGCGAGCACGCGCTCGTAGGAGCCGGTCATGACCTCGTAGAGCAGGTTCGAGCCCGTCATGGACGTACCGAACAGCGAGATCATGACGATCACGCCCGGCACGAACCACTGCAGCGTGTTCGCCGACGGCGCAGCCCGTCAGGTCGCGAGCCCCACGCCCAGCGCCTCGAGCACCGTGTCGATCGGGTTGACGTACGTGAGCCCGGTGCCGTTGGTGCCGCCCGTCTCGGAACCGGCGAACAGCAGGCCGAGCGCGACGCCGTCGGCCCGGTACACCAGCGAGCCGGAGTCGCCGCCGCGCGAGAACGGCCCGCTCCCCGCGGACTCGACCTCGATCTGGTCGTCGAAGGCGAGGACGCCGAGCTCGTCGCCGTAGCCCACGAGGACGTCGTCGAGCTCGATGGCCGTGACCCGGCCCTGCGTCAGCGCGGTGGTGCGGCCGATCTTGGCGACCTCCTCGTCACCGCGCGGGCGCGCCGTCGTCGTGACCCGCCCCACCGGGTAGTCGAGGTCGACGCCGATGCCGTCGTCGAGCCGCGCGAGCGCCGCGTCCACGGTGGCCCGCTCGCCGCGCGCGAGCGGCACCACCTCGGCGAGCTCGCCAACCCGGTCCTCGGGCTCGGACCCGCCGTCGGCCGGTCCCGGCTGCACGACGACGTCCCCCGGCCTCGCCTCGGGCGACCCGGCGAGCACGTGGTAGTTCGACAGGACGTACGGCGCGTCGTCGGACCCGTCGCCCGCGCGCACGACGAACGCGCCGAGCGTCCCCGCCGTCACGTCGACGTGCGCGATCGAGACGCCGGGCCGCAGCGGGCGTACGCGGTCGGTCTCGCCGAGCGCCTGGGCCGTGACGACGGGCGGGCGCGGGCTGACGGCCTCGTCACCGCCGCCGAGCGAGCGGATGCGGCCGGTGCGGCGCACGTCGGCCGTGTCGCCGGCCTCTGCCGCGACCTTGCGCACGATCGCCCGCGCCGTCGGGACGCCGAGCCGGTAGCGGACCGCGATGCCGTAGGAGCCGCCGTCCTGCAGCGCGATGCCGAGCGCGATCGTCGGCGCCCGCATGGGGTCGCCCTCCTCGAGCGCGTACGGCTGCGCGGGCACACCGTGCTGCTCGGCCAGGTCACGGGCGAACGCCGCGAGCTGGGACTTGGTCTCGCGTGCCTCGGTCAGCTCCATGCGGAGAGTCTGACCCAGCGGTCCGACACCCGCCCGTGTCACAACTCGGCGAGTCGTCCCTCTTGTCCCGCGTGCACCCTTCCACCCACGACGTCGTCGCCGCCCTGCGCTGGGCGCTCGAGCACGACCTCGACGCGCTGCTCGACCACCGCCGTCATCGCTTCGCGAGCGTGCCTGCCCGCCGCGCGGCCGACGCGCGGCTCGTCACGCGCTGGCGGCTCGCCGTCGGACAGGTACGTGCCGACGTCGCCGCGTGACTCAGGGTCACGCCGGACCCTGCGAACGAATCACGCCCGCAGGAGCGCCGCCACCCGCGTCCGACGGCTGCGTGCCGTCGCGCCGACCGCGAGCGCCAGGCCGGCGAGCGTCCACAGCACCAGCCACGTGATCGCGGAGGCGATGCCTCCGACGCCCGGCACGACGACGGCGAGCAGCGCGTCGCGCGCGGCACCGGTCGGCAGCAGGTCGGCCAGGCCGACGAGGACGTCGGGGACGGTCGCGACCACGCCGGTGCCGATGAGCAGCACCGCGATGAGCAGCGAGATGCCGCGGCCGAGGTCGCCGAGCCACCCGAGGAAGCCCTGGTGCACGGCCACGAAGCACAGGCTCACGAGCGCGCCGACGACCACCGCGCCCACCGTGCTCAGCAGCGACGCGTCCTCGACGACCGCGAGGATCCCGCCCACGACCGCGCCGGTGCCCAGGCCGACGAGGGCCGGCACGCGGGCCGCCTCGAGCGTGAGCCGGACCGACCCGCGCGTCGACCCGAGCGCCCGGGCCACCACGGGCGGGAAGACCGTGAGCAGGCCCAGCGCCCCGAGCCACAGCGCGACGACCGCGAAGAGCGGGCCGGTCGCGCCGGTCGACAGGTCGTCGACACCCGGCGCGGCGACCGGATCTGCCACCACGGACGCAAGGTTCTGCCGCTCGCTCTCGGAGTACGCGGGGATCTGCTCGGTCGCCTCGTCGAGGCCGTCCGCGAGCTTGCCCGCACCGTCGGCGAGCTGCCCGACGCCGTCCGCGAGGCCCTCGGTCCCGGTCGCGAGCTCGCCCGCGCCGGTGCCGAGCTGCCCGACGCCGTCCGCCAGCCCGGAGGCACCCGTCGCGACGCCGGACGCCCCGGTCGCGAGCTGCCCGACGCCGTCGGCCAGGCCGGACGCACCGGCCGCGAACCCGGACGCTCCCGTGGCCAGTTGCCCGACGCCGTCGGCCAGGCCGGACGCACCCGCCGCGACGCCCGACGCACCGGTCGCGAGCTGACCCGCGGCGGCGTCGAGCTGGTCGAGGCCGCCCGCGAGCTGCTCCGCGCCCGCCGCGCTCTGGCCGACGCCGCCCTGCAGCGCGCGCAGCCCGGTCGCCGGCCGATTCTCCGTGGCCGGGGCGCCCGCGAGCGCCGCAGCGCCGTCCGCGCTCTGCGCGATGCCGGCGGTGAGGGCGTACAGGCCGGTGGGCGGCGACGTCGCCGAGCCCGGATCACCGACACCCTCCTCGATGGCGGCCGCGAGGCCGGCGGCACCGGCCTGAATCTCGACGAGGTCGATCTGCGCGCACGCGTCCGTGGACGGGTCGACGGTGCAGCCGAGGGCGACGTACGCACCGAGGGCGTCCGCGACGTCCCGGACGGCCGCCGCGGACTGCAGCGTCTGCTCGGGAAGACCGGCGGTGCCGGCGGCGAGCGCGTCGAGCCCGCCCGCGAGCTCGTCCGCCCCGGCGACGGCGTCACCCGCGCCGGCGGCCAGCGCGTCGAGCCCGTCCGCGAGCTGGTGGGCGCCGTCGGCGCTCTGGCCGACGCCTCCGGCGAGCTGGCTCGTCCCGTCGGCCACCTGCCCCGCGCCGTCGGCGAGCTGCGACGCACCGGTCGACGCCTCGCGCGCACCATTGGCGAGCTGGGACGCGCCGCCCGCCAGCTGGGCCGCGCCCGACGACGCCTCGGTCGCCCCGCCGGCGAGCTGCGTCGCTCCGGACGCGAGCTGCGACGCCACCGACGACGCCTCGCCCGCACCGTCCGCGAGCTGGCCGGCGCCGTCGGCGAGCTGCGACGCGCCGTCGGCGGCCTCGCCCGCGCCGTCGGCGAGCTGCCCGGCGCCGTCGGCGGCCTCGCCGATGCCCTCGGCGAGCGTGTCGAATCCGATGAGCACGTTGTCGACGTACGTCTCGGTGAGGGTGCTGCTCATGACGGACGTCGCGGTGGTCGCGACGATCCGGGCGAGCGCGTCGTCGACGACCCGGCCGCCCTCCGGCGTCGCGACGTCGATCGTCGCCTTCCGCGCGGCACCGGCGTCGTCGCCGCCGAACGAGGTGGCGGCCGCCGAGAAGTCCTCGGGGATCGTCACCACGGCGGCGTAGGTGCCGTCGTCGAGCCCGGCCCGGGCGCGGTCGGCGTCCGTGACCTCCCACGCGTAGTTGGTGCCCGCGGGTCGCACGGCCTCCGCGGACCCGTCGGTGGCCTGCCCGGCGTTCTCGCCCGCGACGAGACCCGCCGCGAGCTGGCGCCCGAGCGGGACGAGCTGCCCGTCGAGCTCGACGGGCTCGTCGAGGTTGACGATCGCGGCCCTGACGGTGCCGAGGCGCTCCATCGGGTTCCACAGCGCCGCGAGCAGCAGGCCGAGCACGAGGATCGGCAGGAGCGCGACGGCGGTGATGCGCCAGGCGTCGCGCCGCGGCGAGCGGGCGGGGCCGGCGGTGATCGGGGCGGTCATGCCCGCACCTCCTCGATGCTGGGGTCGCGCTGGTCGTCGGTGCGCGCGGGTGTCGGTGGCGCCTCGGCGACGGGGACGTGGCCGGACGGGACGGGCGGCGGGACCTGGCCGCCGCTCAGGGTGACGGGCGCACCCCAGCCGCCTCCGACGTCGAGCACGGGCGTGCCCGGCGGCACGAGGTCCGTGGCGGCGACGCCGGTCGCGCCGAGCACCACGGCCGTGCCCGCGAGCTGGGCGCGGGCGAGCGCGTCGGCGAGCGCCTCGCGCGCGGAGCGGTCGACGACGTCGTCGGTCCGGTCGACGACGACCATGCGGGCGCCGTCGCGCACCGCGGCGTCGACGGCCTCGGCGGGGCGCCCGGCCTCGGCGGCGGCGTCGACGACGGCGACGCGGCCGCGCACGGTCGACGCGCGCTCGGGCAGCACGAGCCCGGTGACCTTCGCCGCGCCGGCGTCGGGCGCCACGCGCCCGGCGAGCGCGAGCAGCAGCGCACGCACGGGCGCCGCGGCGTCGCCGTGCACGCACAGGGCACCGCCGTCGGGCACGAGCACGCTGACCGGGCCGACGAGCGGCGGCTCGCCCGGACGCGGGCCGGACGGGCCGGCGACCTCGAGGTCGCGGACGGCGACCGCGTCGTCGGGCACGCCCGCGACGGCGGGACGCGGCCACGACGCGAGCCGCAGCTCCTTGGCGAGGCCCTCGCCCTCGACGTCGAACGTCGGCAGCGCGCGGTCGAGCCAGCGCGGGATCCACCACGCGCGCTCGCCGAGCAGCGCGAGGACCGCCGGCACGAGCACCATGCGGACGACGAACGCGTCGACCGCGACCCCGACCGCGAGCCCGAGCGCGATGGGCTTGAGGTTCATGTCGCCGTGCGGCACGAACGCGACGAAGACCGCGAACATGATAACCGCCGCGGCGGTGACGACCTTGGCCGACGCCGCGAAGCCCGTGACGATCGCGCGGCGTGCGTCGCCGCCGTGCACGTACTCCTCACGGATGCGCGAGACGAGGAACACCTCGTAGTCCATGGCCAGGCCGAACAGCACGCCCATGAGCACGATCGGCATGAAGCTGATGACCGGGCCGAGGCGCGTGACGCCGAGCGCGTCGGCCAGCACGCCGTCCTCGAAGACGAGCGTGACGACGCCGAACGCGGCCCCGACCGAGAGCAGGTAGCCGAGCGTCGCCTTGACCGGCACCCAGATGGAGCGGAACACCATCGTGAGCAGCAGGAGCGACAGGCCGACGACGACGAGCGCGAACGGCAGCAGCGCGGCGCCGAGCTTCGCCGAGACGTCGATGCCGACCGCCGTGAAGCCGGTGACGGCGAGGTCGACCCCGTACTCCTCGAGGAAGTGGTCGTGCCGGTCCCGGATCTCGTGGACGAGGTCCTCGGTCGCCTCGGAGTCGGGCGCGCCCTCGGGCACGACCTGGATGATGCCGGTGTCGGCGGTCTCGTTGGGCGTCGCGAGCGGCACGTCGGCCACGCCGGGCAGCGCGCGGATCTCGTCCGCGAGCTCCTCCATGAGCCCGAGCGGGTCGGTGCTCGTGACGATCGAGCCCGTGACGACGAGCGGGCCGTTGAAGCCCTCGCCGAAGTTCTCCCGGACCAGGTCGTACGTCTGCCGCGCGGAGCTGTCCTGCGGCAGGGCACCGGCGTCGGGCAGCGCGAGCCGCAGGTGCGTGGCGGGCCACGCGAGCAGGCCCACGACGACCACGACGATCGCGATCGTCAGCGCGGGCGCGCGTGTCACCGTGCGGACCCAGCCCGCGAAGAAGCGGTTGTGGTGCTCGTGCCCGTGCACGTCGTCGTGCACGACGGCGGCGCTCGCCGCGCGCCGGCCCGCGCGGCCGCGGCGGGGGCGGGCTGGGGCGGGACGGAGCCGCTCACCGGCGAAGGCGAGCAGCGCGGGCAGCAGCGTGAGGGAGACGAGCACGGCCAGGCCGACGGCGACCGCGGCCGCGACGCCCATGATCGTGAGGAACGGGATGCCGGCCACGCCGAGGCCGACGAGGGCGATCATGACCGTGAGGCCCGCGAAGACGACGGCCGAGCCCGCCGTCGCGACCGACCGCGCGACCGCCTCCTCGACCGCGATGCCCGACCGCAGCTCGTCGCGGTGGCGGGACACGATGAACAGCGCGTAGTCGATGCCGACCGCCAGGCCCAGCATGACGGCGAGCATCGGCGTCGTGGAGTTGATGGGGCCGAAGATCGTCGCCGCGAACAGCAGCCCCATCGCGACGCCGACGCCGAGCAGCGCGTTGACGAGCGGCAGGCCGGCCGCCACGAGCGAGCCGAGCGTGAGCACGAGCACGACCAGCGCCACGATCAGGCCCAGGCCCTCGATCAGGCTCATCTCGGGGAACTCGGTCGCGAACAGCTCGCCGCCGAGCGACGCCTGCGCGCCCGCGGGCAGCGCCGCCGCGAGCTCGTCGGTGACGTCGGCGAGCGCCTCGCGCGTCCCCTCGCCCACGTTCTCGGAGGCGGCGTCGAGCTGGACGGTGAGCAGCGCGGCCCGCTCGTCGTCGCTCACCGAGGCGGGCATGAGGTCGTCGTACGGGGAGGTCACGGCCGCGACCTGGTCGAGCGCGCCGAGCGCGTCGACGGCGTGCTCGACGGGCTCGCGGACGGCCTCGTCGCGGATCGTGGCGCCGTCGGGGGCGACCACGACGACCTGTGCCGAGGCACCGCTGACCTGGGGGAACGTCGCGGCCAGCCGGTCGAGCGCGGCCGCCGACTCCGTGCCCGGGATGCTCACCGAGTTGTCGAGGCCCTGGTTGAGCAGGCCCGCGAGGCCTCCGACCGCGGCCAGGACGACGAGCCAGCCGATCACCACGAGGCGGCGCGCACGCACGGCCCACCGGCCGAGCGAGTAGAGGACGGAGGACACAGGGGCTCCCGGGTCGACGGACGATGGGGTTTCCGATACAGCACTGTATCCGATGCACGAATGTATCCGATACACCCGTGCACTGGATAGAGTGGGGGCGACATTCACCCGAGGAGGCCGACGTGACGACCGAGTCCCGCGTGCGCTCGCCGCGCCGCGAGCGCACCCGCGAGCGCCTGCTCGACGCCGCGTTCGACGTCTTCGCGGAGCTCGGCGTCCAGGGCGCGTCGATCGAGGCGGTCTGCGAGGCGGCCGGCTTCACCCGCGGCGCGTTCTACTCGAACTTCGCGAGCAAGGAGGAGCTCTTCCTCGCGCTCATGGACCGCGAGAAGCGTCGCCACCTGGCCACGCTCGAGCAGTTCGCGCAGCGGCTCGACCCGGCCGAGGTCCGCAGCCCCGAGGGCATCCGCACCGTGCTGCGGTCGGTGCTCGCCGCCGTCGGGCCGCACCCCGACGCCGAGCGGCGGTGGTGCGTGATGTCGGCCGAGTTCGAGCTGCTCGCGCTGCGCGACCCGTCCGTCGCCGCCGGGTACCTGGCCGAGCAGCGCGCGCTCAAGGACGAGCTCGCCGCGACCATCTCGCGGCTGCTCGACGCGCTCGGCCTGCGGTTCGTCGTCGAGCCGCGCACCGCCGTCGACCTCCTGCTCGCCGCCTACGCCGAGGCGAGCCGTGCCGTGCTCCTCGGCGCGCCCGACGACGAGGGCCCCAACGCCCGCATCGAGCAGCTCGTCGACGTGCTCCTCGCCCCGAGACAACCCGCGAAGTAGCGCGCGAGTCCGCGAAGTAGCGCGCGAGTCCGCGAAGTAGCGCGCGAGTCCGCGAAGTAGCGCGGGAACGCGCTACTTCGCGAGTTCCCGCGCTACTTCGCGGTCAGCCGAGGGTCGTGGGGAGCTCGGGCTTCTCCCCCAGCACGTGCTCGGCGAGGAACGCGAGCACGACCTGGTACCAGACCTTGGCGTGCTGCGGGCTGAGCACCCAGTGGTTCTCGTCGGGGAAGTAGAGGAACCGGTGGACGGTCGAGCCGTCGTCGTCGGCGGGCAGGCCCGACTTCGTGAGCAGCTCGTTCCACAGCCGCAGGCCCTCGCCGATCGGCACGCGGTAGTCCTTGTCGCCGTGCACGACGAGCATCGGCGTGCGGATGTTCTCCACGAACCGGTGCGGGCTGTTGGCCTCGGCCATCTCGGGGGTCATCTCGCGTGCCCAGTAGTAGGCGTGGTCGGTCGTGGGGCCGAACTGGTCGAGCGCCCACAGCGACGCGTGCGTGACGATCGCGCGGAAGCGGTCGGTGTGCCCCGCGACCCAGTTCGCCATGTACCCGCCGAACGACCCGCCCATCGCGGCGGTGCGGGTCGCGTCGATCTCGGGCAGGTCCTCGGCGGCGTCGGTGATCGCGAGCAGGTCGGTGTACGGCGCCTGACCCCACGCGCCCCAGCCGCGCTGCACGAAGTCCTGCCCGTAGCCGGTCGACAGCGCCGGGTCCGGCAGCAGCACCGCGTACCCGCGCGCCACCATCAGCCACGGGTTCCACCGCCACGACCAGGCGTTCCACGAGTTGAGCGGGCCGCCGTGGATCCACAGGAGCAGCGGCGCGGGCCGGTCGGCCGACGCGCCGTCGGGCAGCGCGAGCCACGCCCGCACGCGCACGCCGTCCTCGGTCGTCGTCTCGACCTCGGTCAGCGTGCCGGGCAGCTCGGGCGAGGGCACCGGCCCGCGGAGCACGACGGCGGTCACCGGCTCGCGCTCGCCGGGTGCGCCCGACGCGAGGAACGCGCCGAGGTCGATCCGCACCGGCTCCGACGGCGCGGCGTAGGAGGTGCGCAGCGCGTACAGCGCGGAGCCGTCGGGCGCGACGCGGACGTCGGTGAACGTCGCGTCGTCGGCCGTCAGCCGCTCGACCGTCACGGACTCGCCCGCGCCGGGCCCGCCGGCCCCGAACGTCAGCAGGAAGACCGGTCCGCGCCCGTCCTCGTCGGCCGTGACCACGAGCCCCGACCCGTCCGGGAGCCACGCGACCGACGTCGGCCACCGGTCCCAGTCGTCGGCCAGCACCTCGGGCTCGCCCTCGCCCGAGAGCGCCACGAGCCCGAGCCGGACCACGGGCGCCTGCTCCGGCGTCGTGATCGTCATGGTCACGTAGGCGACCCACCGCCCGTCGGGCGAGACGGCCGGGCCGGTGACCTCGGCGTCGGGGTCGTCGACGAGCGTGCGGCGCTCGCCCGTCGCGGTGTCGACCGCGACGAGGGTCTCGCGCTGCGCGGCCCCGGGGTCGGCGACGACCCACGTCGTGACGAGCGTGCCGCCGTCGGGCGACAGGGTCGCGGCGTGCTCGAACAGCTGGCGGCCGGCTCCCGTGACCTGGCGCAGGTCGAGGTGCGACGCCGGCGTCTCGCCGTCGTCGGACGCGTCGCCGTCCGAGCCGTCGGCCGGGGGCAGCGGGCGAGCCGGCTCGTCGACGAGGCCGGCGAGCGAGGCGACGAACCGGCGGTCCTCGTCGGGGCCGAGGTCGTGGTCCCAGTGCCGCACGGGGTAGCCCGTGTGCAGGATCGCGCTGACCTTCGCGTCGGTGCGGGCGGTGCGCAGCTCGCGGTCCTGCTCGAGGTCCTCGGCACTCGGGAGCACGGGCGCGCTCACGGACACGACGTCGGCGTCGCGCGCCGCGAGCACTCCCCCGAGGCCGCCGGGCGCGGTCGCGACGACGCGTGCCTCGCCGCCCGAGGCGGGCAGGAGCCAGAGCGCGGCCTTGGGGTCCTTGTCGTCGCTCCCGGCGTCGGGGTCCGGGCGCGCCGAGATGAACAGCAGGTCGCCGTTCGCGGCGAAGCACGCCGAGGACTCGCCCTTGGCGCTGCGGGTGAGGCGACGCGCGGGCGCCTCGCCCGTCGGGTCGACCTCCCACAGCGCGGTGCGGTACGCGGTGCGCTCGGGGTCGAGGGTCTGGACGGTCGTGACGAGCCGCGAACCGTCGCGGCTCAGCGCGAGCCCGCTGACGCGGGGCAGCGCCACGTAGGCGTCGAGGTCGTGGAAGGGCGTGGGCTGCTGCTCCGGCGGGGTCGCCGCCGCGGTGGTGTCCTGGGTCACACGCTCGTCCTATCACAGTCCCGGTGACGCTCGGACCTCTCGGGCCTCCCGAGACCCGACGAGACGCCCCGGAGACGGCCCGTGGAACCTCAGGTGAACAGTGGGCGAACACCTCCTCGCAACCCCGGCGGTGCCTTGAGCAGCGTGTTCACCGTCGGGCAGATTCTGGACGTGAGACCGCAGTCGCCCCGTCCCGCCCGCCCCGCCGGTCTGCCCCCGAAGGCGGACCTCGTCGTCGTGGGCGCCGGGACCGTCGGGCTGGCGCACGCCGCCGAGGCGGCGGCCCGCGGGCAGTCGGTCGTCGTCGTCGAGCGCGACCCGCGCCCGCTCGGGGCGTCGGTCCGCGGCGACGGCCACGCGGCGGTCACCACGCAGGACGGCATCGCGCTCGCGTGCGCGCTCGCGACGCGCGAGCGGTGGCTCAAGCTGGGGCGCGAGGCCGGCTTCTGGGTGCGGCAGACGGGCTCGGTCGTGGTGGCGCGCACCGACGCCGAGCTCGCCGTGCTCGACGACCTCGTCGCGATGCGCGACGGCGACGCCGTCCTGCTCGACGCGGCCGGCGTGCAGGAGAAGGCCCCCCTGGCCTGCGACGACGTGGTCGGAGGCGTCCTGCTCCCGCTCGACGTCCGCCTCGAGCCGCGCGAGTCGGTCCCGGCGCTCGCCGCCTGGCTCGCGGAGCGCCCAGGCGTGGACGTCGCGTGGTCGACGGCGGTGCACACGCTCGAGCCGGGCAGCGGCTGCACGCTCGCGCGCACCTCGCGCGGCGAGATCGTCGCCAAGCGGGTCGTCGTCGCGGTGGGCCACGACCTCGACCGGCTCTTCCCCGACGCCGTGGCCGACGCGGACGTGCGGCGCGCGCACCGGCAGTGGCTGCGCGTCACGGCCCCCGGAGCCGTGGACGCCGCGACCGAGGCGCTGCCCGCCGTGCTCGGCGGCAGCGCGATGCTGCACCACCCGACGTTCGGGCACAGCCCCGCGCTCGTCGACGTGCGCGAGCGCCTGCGCACCCGGTCACCCGGCGTGCTCGACGCCGGCGTGCACCTGGCGTTCACCTCGCGCGCGGACGGCTCGTTCGTCGTCGGCTCCGCGCGCACGCCCGACGCCGTCGCACCCTACCGCTCCGAGGCCGCTGACGCGGCGCTGCTCGCCGAGGCCCGCATGCTGCTCGGCGCGGACCTGCGGGTGCTCGAGCGGTGGTCGTCGTCGGGACTGGAGCCCGCGACGCCGGCACGCCTCGGTCGCCGCGCCGTGGGCCTGCCGCCCGGGGGGCCGTTCGTCGTCGCCGAGCCGCTGCCGGGCGTCCGCGCGGTCGCGGTGCTGTCGGGGCTGGGCACGACGACCGCGCACGGGCTCGCCGCGCGCGTGCTGGACACGCTGCTCTGAGCGCGGGGCTCAGCGACGTTCGTCGCGGTCGGCCATCCGCGCGAGCATCGCGTTGTACTCGGCGAGCTCGGCGTCGCCGTCACGGTCGGCGCGGCGGTCGCGCCGCCGGGCCTCGCGCTCGTCGGACCGCGTCCACATGACGGCGACGGCGATCGCGAGCGCGAGCGTCGGCAGCTCGCCGATGCCCCACGCGACGCCGCCGCCGCGCTGCTGGTCGTCGATCGCGCTCGGGCCCCACGGACGGCCCATGTTGCCGTACCAGTCGGCCGCGAGCAGCGACGTGCCGGAGGTGAGGACGACGCCGAAGAACGCGTGGAACGCCATCGTGGCGAAGAGCAGCAGCAGGCGCTGCGGGTAGCCGGGCCGCGCGGGCCCCGGGTCGATCCCGATGAGCGCGTTGGCGAACAGGTACCCGACGAGCGTGAAGTGCACGACCATCCACACGTGCCCGACGTGGTTGGTCAGCGCGAACTCGAACGCCGGCGTGTAGTAGAACGCGACCATCCCACCGGCGAACAGCACGGCGGCCACCACGGGACGCGCGAGGAACTGCCCCCACCGGGAGTGCACGAGCGCGAGCACCCACTCGCGCGGGCCGCGCGAGCCGTCCTTGCGCGCCGGGATCGCGCGCAGCAGCAGGGTGACGGGCGCCGCGAGCACGAGGAACAGCGGCACGACCATCGCCATGATCATGTGCTGCACCATGTGCCCGCTGAACAGCACGTGCCCGTACACCGACGGGCCGCCGCTCGTCACCCAGAACATGAGGACCATCCCGGCCGACCACGAGATCGTCCGGCCGACCGGCCAGCGGTCGCCGCGGCGGGCGAGCCGCACGGCCCAGCGCAGGTACACCACCAGCCCGGCCACGCACGCGAACGCGAACAGCGGGTCGAGGCTCCACTCGGTGAACCACCGGGCGAGCGTCGGCTCGGGCGGCAGCGGCGAGCCCGTGAGCTGGTAGGCGGGCGACGTGTCCGCGGGGACGTCGTCGGGCACGGGCGGGGCGGTCGAGCCGAGCGCGACGGCGACGCCCGACACCGCGCCGACGACCGACAGCTCGACGGCGAGCAGCTGCCAGAACAGAAGTCGCACGCGCTCGGGCGCGTCCGCCAGGCGGCCCACCACCCAGCGCCGGTGCGTCCAGCCGAGCGCGCCGAGCACCGCGAGCAGCATCGCCTTGACGAGCACGAGGGTGCCGTACGGGGTCGTGAGGTCGGCGGGCTCCTCCATGCGGATCCAGGCGTTGACCAGGCCCGACACGCCCACCGCGGCGAAGCACCACGCCGCGACGGGCGAGAAGCGCGCGACGGCGTCGGCGGCGGAGTCCGACGCGCCCGACCGGCGCACGACGACGACCGCGAGCGCCCCGAGCCCGCCGACCCACAGCGCCGCGCCCGCGAGGTGGAGGAACATCGCGCCGACGGCGAGCTCGTGGTTGGCGGCGCCGGCCGCGTGGCCGGTCGTCGACTGCACGGCGAGCGCGGCGAGCGGCAGCACGGCGACCCACAGCGCGCCGACGGCGCCCCGCACCGCGAGCGCGAGGGCCGACGTCGCGGCGGCGATCGCGACGATCGCGAGGCCGACCTGCCCGAGCGGGATGTCGGTGACGAACGCGCCGAGGCCGGTGCCGAAGTCGGCGGCGGTGGGCGAGATCGCGGAGACGTACGAGTAGCGCAGGACGAGCTGGGCCAGGGCGGCGAGCGCCCACACGGCCGCCGCGACGCCCGCCGCGGACAGCAGCCGCGACTGCGCGCGCCCCGGCGCGACGAGGCACGCGGCCGCGACCAGCGCGCCGAGGGCCACGGACACGGCGAGCTCGGCGAGCACGGTCGCGACCGGCAGCCCGTACCGGACGGCGGCGCCCGGGTCGGAGAACCCGGACAGCGCGTCGAACGCGTGCGTGTACGAGCCGGCGGCGAGCACGGCGAGGACCGCGACGAGGACCGCCACCGGCCCGGCGGCGATCAGCCACCACGGGCGGGCGGGCAGGCGCGGCGTGCCGCCGGACGGGGGCGCGACGGGGGCTGCGGAGGTCACCCGTCCAGCCTAGGGGCGGCGCGGCGCCGCTCCGGTCGCCGGGCGCTGTGACGCTCCCCCGTCAGCCCCAGACCAGCCCGCGCGCCGGGTCCTCGAGCACGCGCGCGACGTCGGACAGGAAGCGCGCGCCGAGCGCGCCGTCGACCAGCCGGTGGTCGAAGCTCAGCGCGAGCTGCGTGACCCAGCGCGGCTTGACCTTGCCCTTGTGCACCCACGGCTGCTCGCGGATCGCGCCGAACGCCAGGATGCCCGCCTCGCCCGGGTTGAGGATCGGCGTGCCGGTGTCGATGCCGAAGACGCCCACGTTGGTGATGGTGAACGTGCCGTCGGACATGGCGGCGGGGGTCGTGCGCCCGGCGCGCGCGGTCGACGTGAGGTCCTGGATCGCCCGCGCGAGGCCGAGCAGGTCGAGCGCGTGCGCGTCCTTGATGTTCGGCACGACGAGCCCCCGCGGCGTCGCGGCCGCGATCCCCAGGTTCACGTAGTGCTTGTAGACGATCTCCTGCGCGGCGTCGTCCCAGCTCGCGTTGATCTCGGGGTGGCGGCGCACCGCGAGCAGCACCGCCTTGGCGGCGATCAGCAGCGGCGTGACGCGCACGTCGGCGAAGTCGCGGTCGGCCTTGAGCCGCTCGACGAGCCGCATCGTGCGCGTGACGTCGACCGTGTGGAAGACGGTGACGTGCGGCGCGGTGAACGCGCTCGCCACCATCGCCTCGGCGGTGCGCTTGCGCACCGACTTCACCGGCACGCGCGTCTGGCGCCCGTCGGGGCTGACCGTCCCGGTCGACAGCCACGGCTGGTCGTCGTCGGGGTAGGTCGCGAGCGTCTGCGGCTTGGACGCCTCGGCGCGCGCGACGACGTCCTCGCGCGTCACGATGCCGCCCGGCCCGGTCGGGTGCACCGAGCCGAGGTCGATGCCGAGGTCCTTCGCGAGCTTGCGCACCGGCGGCTTGGCGAGCACGCGCGTGCCCGACGTCGCGCCCTCGCTGACCGGCACGCTCGCCATGGCCTTGGCGATCGCCGGCCCGCCCGCATCCTGCGAGCTGTCAGGCTCACGCCGCGGTATACCGCGGTCTGCGCCTGACAACTCGGGAGCGGGGGTGGGAGCGGGGGTGGGAGCGGGGGTGGGAGCGGGGGTCGCGGTGGCACGACGGCGGCGCCGGCGGCCGGCGGCACCCTCGCCCGTCCCGTAGCCCACGAGCACGGACCCGGACCCCTTCTCCGCGGAGTTGTCAGGCTCAGGCTGGTCCATACCCCCGCCTGAGCCTGACAACTCCGGAGAGGCGGGAGCGGGCGACGAACCCGTGGCGATCTCGATGATCGGCGTACCGACGGCGACGGTGGTGCCCTCCTCGGCGAGCAGGGCGGTCACGGTGCCGGCCCAGGGCGAGGGCAGCTCGACGAGCGACTTGGCCGTCTCGATCTCGACGACGACCTGGTTGACCGTCACGGTGTCGCCCTCGGCGACGCGCCACTCGACGATCTCGGCCTCGGTGAGCCCCTCGCCGACGTCGGGCAGGGGGAAGCGCTGCGTGCTCATCGTGCTCCTCCTCAGAAGGACAGGGCGCGGTCGACGGCGTCGAGCACGCGGTCCACGCTCGGCAGGTACTCGTGCTCGAGCTTGGCGACGGGGTACGGCGCGTGGAAGCCGCCCACGCGCTGCACGGGCGCCTCGAGCGAGTAGAAGCACTCGTCGCTCACGCGCGCGGCGATCTCGGCGCCCACGCCGAGGAACGACGGCGCCTCGTGGACGACGACGCAGCGCCCGGTCTTGCGGACCGAGGCGGCGACGGCGGGCACGTCGAGCGGCGAGACGGCGCGCAGGTCGACGACCTCGGCGCTCGTGCCCTCGGCGGCGAGCGCCTCGGCGGCCTTGAGCGCGGTCGCTACCGTCGGCCCGTACGCGACGAGCGTGACGTCGTCGCCGGACCGGGCGACGCGCGCGGTGTCGAGCACGCCGTCGGGCACGGGTGCGCCGAGCGTCACCTCGCCCTTGGACCAGTAGCGGCCCTTGGGCTCGAAGAACAGCACAGGGTCGGGCGAGACGATCGCGGCGCGGATCATGTCGTACGCGTCCTGCGGCGTGGCGGGCGACACCACGCGCAGGCCGGCCGTGTGCGCGAACAGCGCCTCGGGCGACTCGGAGTGGTGCTCGACCGCGCCGATGCCGCCGCCGAAGGGGATGCGCACGACGACGGGCACCTCGACCCGGCCGCGCGAGCGGTAGCGCATCTTGGCGAGCTGGGTCGTGATCTGGTCGTAGGCGGGGAAGACGAAGCCGTCGAACTGGATCTCGCACACGGGCCGGTAGCCGCGCAGCGCGAGGCCGATCGCGGTGCCGAGGATCCCGGACTCCGCGAGCGGGGTGTCGACCACCCGGTCCTCGCCGAAGTCCTTCTGCAGCCCGTCGGTCACGCGGAAGACGCCGCCCAGGCGGCCGATGTCCTCGCCCATGAGCATGACCTTCTCGTCCTGCTCGAGCGCGGCGCGCAGGCCCTCGGTGATGGCGCGCGCGAACGTGAGGGTCTGGGTGCTCACCGGGCGACCTCCTCGCCGGCCGTCGCGGCCTCGTACTCGCGGAACCAGGCGCGCTCGGCGGTCACCTGCGCGTGGTCGGTCGCGTAGACGTTGTCGAACATGGTCTCGGCCGGCGGGGCGCCGAGCGCGCGGACGCCGTCGCGCAGACGCTCGCCGTACGCGTCGGCCTCGGCCTGCAGCGCGGCAGCCCATTCCTCGTCCCAGCCGCCCTCGGCGCGCAGCAGCGCCTCGAGCCGCTCGAGCGGGTCGCGGCGGCGCCAGTGCTCCTCCTCGGCCCGGTCGCGGTAGCGCGTCGGGTCGTCCGACGTCGTGTGCGCGCCCATGCGGTAGGTGTACGCCTCGACGAACGTCGGCCCGCCGCCGGAGTGCGCGCGCTCGAGCGCCTCGGCGGTGACCGCGTAGCAGGCCAGCACGTCGTTGCCGTCGACCCGCACGCTCGGCACGCCGAAGCCCTCGCCGCGCTTGTAGATCGGCACGCGCGACTGCTTCGTGGTCGGCTCGGAGATCGCCCACTGGTTGTTCTGGCAGAAGAACACGACCGGCGCGTTGTTCACGGCCGCGAAGACGAGCGCCTCGTTGACGTCGCCCTGGCTCGTGGCGCCGTCGCCGAAGTACGTGACGACCGCGGTGTCGCGCGCGGCGTCGCCCGTGCCGACGAGCCCGTCGCGCTGCAGCCCCATCGCGTAGCCCGTGGCGTGCAGCGCGTGCGACCCGATGACGAGCGTGTACAGGTGCACGTTGTGCTCGTTCGGGTCCCAGCCGCCGTGGTCCTCGCCGCGGTACAGGCGCAGCCGGTCGACGGGGTCGACGCCGCGCACGTGCAGCACGCCGTGCTCGCGGTAGCTGGGAAAGACGTAGTCCTGGCCGGCGAGCGCGCGGCCCGACCCGACCTGGGCAGCCTCCTGGCCGCGGCTCTGCGCGTAGAGCGCGAGCTCGCCCTGGCGCTGCAGGGCGGTGGCCTCGTCGTCGAACCTCCGGGTGAGGGCCATGTCGCGGTACATCGCGCGCAGGTCCTCGACGGTGAGGTGCGCGACGCGCTCGCGGAACACGGCGTTGTCGGCTTCGACGACGCGGCTGCCGTCGGGCGCGACGAGCTGGACGAGGGGCGTGACGTCCGCGGGTGCGACGTCGGACCCGCCGGTGGCGTCGTTCTTCACGCGGTCTCCTTCGCTGACGGCCCCCTGGGGGGCAAGGCTGCGCGGCGTGGTCGGCCCGGCGTGCCCGCTGTCTGGAGCACCGCCGAACCTACGCCTTCGTAGCCTACGCAAGCGTAGGTTGCACCCCGAGGGTGCGGTCTGCCGGTGTGCCGCCCAAGGCTCGCCCCCCGCGTTTGGAGGTTTCCTCCAAACGCCACCGGGAGCGCACACGCCCTTCACGGCCGGCCCCCACGCGCACGCCGGCAAGCCAGCCGACCAGCCGGTCGGGACGGTCGGTGATGATCCCGTCCACGCCGAGCCGCACCGCCTGCGCCCACTCCTCCGGCTCGTTCAGGGTCCACACCGTGACCTGGAGGCCCGCGTCGTGGAGGCGGTCGACCAGCCCCGGGTCCTCGAGCAGGAGCGTGCCCAGCGGGTTGCACGCCACGACGCCCAGCTCGGCGCACCGGGCCAGCAGCCCGTCGTCGAGCGCCGCGACCAGCAGCCCGCGCCGCAGCCCCGGCTCCACCTCGCGCAGCGCCGCGACCGTCTCCGGCCAGAAGCTCTGCGCCACGACCCGGTCCGCGAGCCCGGCGTCGCGCAGCGGCGTCGTCAGGCGCCGGACCTGCTCGGCCGTCCAGGCGCCCTTGACCTCGAGCAGCAGCTCGACGCCCGGGCGGGCGAGCAGCAGCTCGACCACCTCGGCGAACGTCGGGACCCGCTGGCCCGCGTAGGCGGGCGAGAACCAGGACCCGGCGTCGAGCTCCCGCACGGCGGCGAGGTCGAGGTCGGCGAGCGCCCCGGTGCCCGACGTCGTCGCGTCGACGGTCTCGTCGTGGATGACGACGACCTCGCCGTCCCGGGTGAGCCGGACGTCGATCTCGATGCTGCCCGCGCCCGCGCGCCACGCCGCCTCGAGCGCGGCGAGCGTGTTCTGCGGGGCGACCGCGCTGTTGCCGCGGTGCGCGACGACGGCGGGTCCGCCGCCGGCCGGGACGGCCGGACCGAGGCTCACAGGTACGGCTCCACGTTCTCGGCGTGCGCCGTCTCGATCTGCGGGGCGATCGACTCGAACGCGGTCCGCGGGTCCGTG
Source organism: Isoptericola variabilis 225 (assembly GCF_000215105.1). Classification (GTDB taxonomy): domain Bacteria; phylum Actinomycetota; class Actinomycetes; order Actinomycetales; family Cellulomonadaceae; genus Isoptericola; species Isoptericola variabilis_A. The sequence goes on along the minus strand of NC_015588.1, from coordinate 265,403 downwards.
CCGTCGATGACGATCTGCTCGATGGCGTCGTTGAGCAGCGCGTCGGCGCCCGGCACGAACACGCGCACGTCGTCCTGCGGCCGGGCCTTGTCGGCGAGCTGGTCCACCGCGGTGCGGAACTGCGGCGTCTCGGCGTAGGTCGCCGTCATGGTCTCGCTCTCGACGGCGGAGGTGCGCACGGGCATGTAGCCGGTGCTCTGCGAGAAGTAGGCGGTGTTCTCGGTGTTGGTGAGGAACTCGAGGAACATCGCGGCCGCGAGCTGCTCCTCGGGCGTCTTCGACGACGGGATGGCCAGGCCGGTGCCGCCCGTCGGGGTGCCGCCGCCCGCGGGGCCGTCGGGCAGGTAGGCCGTGCCGACCTCGAACGAGGCGGCGTCGAGCGCGCCCTTGAGCGAGCCGGTCGAGCCGATCGTCGAGGCGATGAGGCCCGACGAGAAGTCCGCCATGGCGTCGTCGGCCGACAGGGTCGCGATCCCGGACGAGTGGAACAGGTCGTGCAGGAACTGGCCGCCCGCGACGGCCTCCTCGGTGTCGAGCGTGAGCTCGAACCCGTCCGAGTACTGGCCGCCGTGGCCCCAGATCATGTTCTCGAACCACCAGGCGCCCCACGAGGGCCCGGTCGAGAGGCCGAACGTCGAGCCGCCCTCGGGCAGGTGCTCGGCGAGCGCGGCGTCCCACTCCTCGAGCTCGGCCCACGTCTCGGGCCCGCGGTCGGGCAGGCCGGCCGCCTGCCACAGGTCCTTGTTGTAGTAGAACAGCGGCGTCGAGCGCGCGTACGGCGCGGCCCAGTGCTGGCCCTCGTACTCGTAGTCGGCGTACAGCGCGGGCTGGAAGTCGTCCACGTCGGCGTCGAGGTGCTCGAAGACGTCGTCGAGCGGCATGATCTGGTCGTTGAGGTGGTACCGGAACCACCACACGTCCGACGCGATGACGAGGTCGGGCAGCTGGTCGGTCTGCGACGCCGCCTGGAAGCGCTGGGCGACCTCGTCGTAGTTGGCGCCGGCGGTCACGAGGTCGACCGAGATCTCCGGGTGCTCCGCCTCGAAGCGCGCGATGAGCTCCTCCTCGACGGCCTTCGACTGGCCGGGGTGGTTGCTCCACCACGTGATCTCGGAGGCGGGCTCGAGCTGCGACCAGTCGATCGCCTCGGTGGTCGGCTCGCCGGCCGAGGCCGGGGCGTCGACGCTCGGCCCGGCGCAGGCGGTCGCGGTGAGGGCTGCGGCGACCGTGAGCGCGGACGCCACGACGAGCGGCCGGCGGCGGGACGTGCGCCGTGCGGGACGGTGGGACACGGGTGCTCCTTCGGGTCGTGCACCGGGTCGGTGCGCGGGGCGTGCAGGGACGGCGCCCGGGGTCCGGGCGGCGGGAGGGACGGCGGTAACGGTGCGGGGCGGGGTCAGCCGGTGACGGCCCCCGCGGTGAGGCCGGCGACGAGGCGTCGCTGCAGCACGAGGAAGACGGCGAGGATGGGCAGCGTCACGACGACGGTCGCGGCGAGCAGCACGCCCCAGCTCGTCATGCCGTCGACGTTCTGCAGGAGCGTGAGCCCGACGGGCAGCGTCATCCTGCTCGGGTCGTCGACGACGAGGAACGGCCACAGGTAGTCGTTCCACTCGGTCACGACGGACACGAGCGCGACGGCCGCGAGCGTCGGCGTGCTCATGGGCACGACGAACCGCCACAGCCGGCGCCAGTGGCCCGCGCCGTCGAGCTCGGCGGCCTCGAGGACCGAGCGCGGCAGCGTGAGGAAGTGCTGCCGGAACAGGAACGTGCCGAACGCGCTGGCCAGGCCCGGCACGAGGATCCCCTGGTAGGTGTTGAGCCAGCCCAGGCTCGCGACCAGCGTGTAGTTGGGGATGATCGTGATCTGCGGCGGGATCATGAGCGTCGCGATGACGAGCCCGAACACGACCTTCTTGAACGGGATGTCGAGGAACACGAGCGCGTAGGCGCAGCACAGGCCGAGCACGACCTTGAGGCCCGCGCCGACGACCGTCAGCCCGATGCTGTTGAGCAGCAGCCGGCCCAGCGGGATCGTCCGGGCCGCCTGCGCGTAGTTGTCGAGCGTGACCTCGGTCGGCAGCCACTGCAGCGGGACCTGGTAGAGGTCGGCCGGCGTCTTGACGCTCGCGAGCACCATCCACACCAGCGGCGCGCCGAGCACCACGGTCGCGAGGACGAGCGCGAGGTAGCCGCCCACGGGGAGCACCCGGCGTCGGCGGCGCCGCGGCGTCGGGGTCGCGCGCGTGCCCGACGGCGGTGCCCCGGTCGGCGGGGCCGCCTGCGTCCCCGGGGTGGTCGGGTCCGGTGCGGCGGGCTCCGGGCGGCGGGGCGTGAGGACGCTCATGCGTAGTGGACCTTCCGCTGGACGAAGCGCATCTGCACCGCGGTGACGACGAGCAGCACCACGAACAGGACGGTCGCGACCGCGGACGCGTACCCCGCGCGGCCGTTGACGAAGCCCTCCTGGTAGATCGAGTACATGAGCGTCGTCGTCGAGCCCAGCGGGCCGCCGGAGGTCATCGCCTTGATGATGTCGAAGGACTGCAGCGACGACAGCAGCATCGTCACGAGCAGGAAGAACGTCGTCGGGGTGAGCAGCGGCAGGACGATCGAGCCCAGCGTGCGGGCCGACGAGGCGCCGTCGAGCGCCGCGGCGTCCTTGAGGTCCTGGGGCACGGACTGCAGGCCCGCGAGATAGATGAGCGCGACGTAGCCGAGGTTCTTCCACAGGTAGACGACGATCACCATGACCAGGGGCCACGGGCGAGCCGTGTACCACTGGGGCGACGCGAGGCCGACGGCGCCGAGCAGCTCCTGCACGAGCCCGTACCGCGGGTCGAACATGAACAGCCACAAGATGCCGACCGCGAAGCCCGACAGCACGTAGGGCGCGAACGCGACGGTGCGCGCGAGGTCGCGCCCGCGCAGCCTGCGGTCGAGCAGCAGCGCGAGCGCGAGCCCGAGCACCAGCGCCCCACCCACGGTCGCGACCGTGAAGACCGCGGTCGTCGTGACGACGGTCCCGGTGCTGGGGGCGGTGAACCACTCGACGTAGTTGCCGAGCCCGATCGAGCGCGCCACGGGCGACCCGAGGTTCCACTGCAGCGTCGACAGGTACAGGCTCTGCAGCAGCGGCCTGTACACGAACACGAGCAGCAGGGCGACGTTGGGCCCGGCGAGGAGCAGGAACCACAGCAGCGCCGAGCGGCGTCGCCGGGTGCCGAGCCGGCCGCGGGGCACGGCGCGCACGGGTGGGGTGTCGACTGAGGTCACAGGGGTGGTCCGCTCGCACGGGGACGGGGTCTCTCGGCCTGGTGGCCTCGGTCATCGTAGGAACGACACGCGCCCGTTTCGTCCGCTTTTGCGGCATGCCGGTGGCGGCCGTCGGGAACCGTTCATCGACCGTCGTCGCAACCGTCACCGGCGCCGCGCCGCGGCACCCGCGGGTCGCCCGGCGTTCACCCGGGCGACCCGTGGACCGCTCCTCAGCCCAGGAGCTCCTTGACCCGCCGCCGCACCCCGGCGGCGTCGAGCCCGTGCGCGGCCGCGTGGTCGCGCGGCGTGCCGTACCGGCGCAGCTCGGCGTCGCGCGGCACGCCCACGTGCACCGCCCGGCTCGGCCGGTCGGCGAGCGCCGCGGCGACCGCGTGCGCGCTCGTGCCCTCGAGGTACGGCTCGACGACGGCGAGCGCCGGCACGGGGCCGGCGAGCGCGCGCAGGCCCTCGGTGTCGAGCGGGTGCGGCGTCGCGGTGTACGCGACGCGCACGGGCAGGTCCGCGACCGCGGCGAGCACCGTGTCGAGCATCGGCCCGACGGCCACGACGAGCGGCGAGCCCGCACCGCCGTCCCGCACGAGGTGCAGGCGCCCGTCGACGGGGTACGCCCGCGCGTTGTGCTGCGCCGACATGCGCACGTACGCGCGCCCGGTCGCGCCGGCCTCGCGGTGCACGAGGGCGGCGAGCTCGTCGGCGTGCCCCGGCACGTGCACGCCCCAGCCGGGCAGCGCGGCGACGAGCGCGACGTCGGCGGGCGCCTGGTGCGTGCGGCCGGCGGTGCTGGCGTCGTAAGACGCGCCGGTGCTCACGAGCAGCGCGCCGACGTCCTGGTGGCCGAGGTCGAGCTTGACCTGCTCGTAGGCGCGCTCGACGAGGAACGGCGCGTACGTGTGCACGATCGGGCGCAGCCCGGCGAGCGCGAGCCCGCCCGCGACGCCGACCATCGCCTGCTCGCGGATGCCCACGTCGACGACGCGCCCCGGGTGGCGCGCCGACGCCCGGGAGGCCTGGGCCGCGCCGATGACGGCGAGGACGACGACCGCGTCGGGGTGCCGCTCGAGCACCGGGTCGAGCTCGGCGTAGAACCGGTCCCGCATGCTCATGCCGCCACCTCCGTGCCCGCGCGAGCGACCTCCACCGTCGTGTCGGCGACGACGACGCTCGGCCGGTCCGGCTCGGTGCGCAGCAGCGCGTCGCGCAGCGCCGCGTGGTCGCGCGCCGCGACGTCGGCGGCGGCCCACCCCTCGACCGCGAACCGCGCCGCGATCCCGCCGGGCCAGCCGTACCCGTCGCTGTGGTTGTCGACGACGACGCACGTGAGGTTGCCGAGCCCGAACCGCCCCGCGACGGCGATCGCCTCGTGGTTGCTGCCCTCGTCGAGCTCGGCGTCGCCCACGAGCACGACGACGCGCGCGGGCGAGCGCCGCAGGCGCAGGCCGAGCGCGAGCCCGACGCCGATCGCCAGGCCGTGCCCGAGCGAGCCGCTGCCGATCTCGATCCCGGGCACGAGGGTCCGGTCGGGGTGGTGGCCCAGGCGCGAGGACCAGGACGCGACGTCGTCGAGCCACGCGGCCGGGAAGAAGCCCTTCGCGGCGAGCACCGCGTACGTCGACGCGGGGCCGTGGCCCTTGGACAGCAGGAAGCGGTCGCGATGCGGGTCGTCGACCGTGTCCGGCGACACGCGCAGGACCTGGTCGTAGAGCACCCACACGACGACGAGCGTCGAGTGTGCGCTGGGGTCGTGCTTCTCGTCGCCCGTGACGCGGGCGACGAGGTCGAGGACCTCGGGCGGGACGGTGCGTGTCGTCGTCATGCCGCGATCCTGTAAGTTCAAGGACGCTTGAGGTCAAGAGGTTCGACGACGGAGGTCGCGCCGCGCATGGAACCGCACCTGACGATCGGCGAGGTCGCGCGCCGCAGCGGCGTGGCGCCGTCGGGCCTGCGCTACTACGAGTCGCTCGGGCTCATCGCCTCGGAGCGCACGTCGGGCAACCAGCGGCGGTACCGGCGCAGCGTGCTGCGGCGCGTGGCGTTCATCCGCACGGCGTCGCGCGTCGGCCTCACGCTCACCCAGATCCGCGACGCGCTCGCGACCCTGCCCGACCGGCGGACCCCGACCGCGCAGGACTGGACCCGGCTGTCGGCGTCGTGGCGCCCGCTGCTCGACGCGCGCATCGCCGAGCTCGAGCGCCTGCGCGACGACCTTGACTCGTGCATCGGCTGCGGGTGCCTGTCGCTCGAGCGCTGCGCGCTGCAGAACCCCGGCGACCGCGCCGCCGCGCTCGGCCCCGGCCCGCGCTACCTCGAGGGCGACACGCCCGCCGACGCCGCGCGCGCCGAGGCACGCGGTGGCGGCGCGGACGCGGCTGCGCGACCGTAGGAACCGTCGTCCCCGCCCGCTCGCAGGAGGTCCCCGTGAAGGTCGTCGTCATCGGTGCGCTCGGCAAGGTCGCCCGCCACCTGGTCCCCCTGCTCGCCGACGCCGGTGACGAGGTCGTCGGGATCGTGCGCCGCCCCGAGCAGATCGACCGCGTGGCCGACCTCGGCGCCGACCCCGTCCTGCTCGACGTCGAGAACGCGTCGGCGCAGGACGTCGAGACGGTGCTCCACGGGGCGGACGCCGTGGTGTGGTCCGCGGGCGCGGGCGGCGGCAACCCGGCCCGCACCTACGCCGTCGACCGCGACGCCGCGATCCGCTCGATGGACGCCGCGCAGGCGGCCGGGGTGCGGCGGTACGTCATGGTGTCGTGGATCGGGTCGACGCCGGACCACGGCGTGCCCGAGGACTCGTCGTTCTTCCCGTACGCGGACGCCAAGCTCGCCGCCGACGACCACCTGCGCGGCACCGACCTGGACTGGACCGTCCTCGGGCCGGGCACGCTCACCGACGACCCGGCCACGGGACGCATCGGCCTCGTGCCCGAGGGCGAGACCGTCCCGCGCGGCGGCGGGCGCGTGCCGCGCGCCGACGTCGCGCAGGTCGCCGCGCAGGCCCTGCGGGAGCCCGCGACGGTCGGCCGGTTCGTGCGGTTCGGCAGCGGCGACATCCTGATCGCCGAGGCGCTCCGCTCGCTCTGAACTCCCTGCGGCGGGTGGTGACCGGAGCGAGCGGTCAGCGCCAGCTGCGCGCGACCGCGAGGAACGCGTCGTTGGCCTCGACCTCGCCGATGCTCACGCGCAGGCCGTCGCCCGCGAACGGGCGCACGAGCACGCCGGCCGCGGTCGCCTCGGCCGCGCGCGCCGTCGTCGCCTCGCCGAGGGGGAACCACACGAAGTTCGCCTGGGTCTCGGGCAGCTCCCACCCCTGCTCGCGCAGCGCGTCGGTCACGCGCGCGCGCTCCGCGACGAGCGCGTCGACCCGCTCGAGCAGCTCGCCCTGCGCGGTCGGCGCGAGCGAGGCGATCGCCGCGCGCTGCGCGACGTGCGAGACGCCGAACGGCGTCGAGACCGCGCGGATGCCGGCCGCGAGCCGCGGCTCGGCGACGGCGTAGCCGACGCGCAGGCCGGCCAGCCCGTACGCCTTCGACAGCGTGCGCAGCAGCACGACGTTGGGGTTGCGGCGCAGCACCGCGAGCCCGTCGGGGGCCTGCGGGTCGCGGACGAACTCGAGGTACGCCTCGTCGAGGACCACGAGCACGTCGCGCGGCACCGCCGCGAGGAACGCGTCGAGCTCCTCGGCGTGCACCACGGGGCCGGTCGGGTTGTTGGGCGTGCACACCAGCACGACGCGCGTACGGTCGGTCACCGCGGCCGCCATGGCCGGCAGGTCGAGGCGGCCGTCCGCGGCGACCGGCACGGTCACCGCCCGACCGCCCGCCACGGCCACCGCGATGGGGTACGCCTCGAACGAGCGCCAGGGGAACACGACCTCGTCGCCCGCCTCGACCACGGCCTGGAGCACGTGCTGCAGCACCGCCACGGAGCCGTTGCCGACGACGACCTGCTCCGGCTCGACGCCGACGTGCCCCGCCAGGGCGCCGACGAGCTCGGTCGCGTACATGTCCGGGTAGCGGTTGACCTCGCCCGCCGCCTCGACGATCGCCGACAGCACCGACGGCAGCGGCGAGTACGGGTTCTCGTTGGACGACAGCTTCCACACCCTGCCCGCGGACCCGCGCGCTCCGGGCACGTACGCGGGCAGCGCGGCGACGGCGGCGCGCAGGGGGACGGTGTTCTCGGGCGAGGTCGTGTTCGGCACGGCCCCAGGATGCCACCGCGCGCGTCGTTCCCGGGCCACGGGCACCGCACGGTGGAAGGATGCGAGGCATGAACCTCCTCGTGCGCATCCTCGTGACCGCGCTGGCGCTGTGGCTGACCACCCTCATCCTGCCCGACCGCCTCGAGATCCTCGGGGGCGACTCGACCGGCGGCCGCATCCTGGCGGTGCTCATCGTGGCGGCCGTGTTCTCGCTCGTGACGATGATCGTCAAGCCGATCGTGGCCGCGCTGTCCCTGCCGCTGCTCATCCTCACGCTCGGGCTGTTCTTCCTCGTGATCAACGCGTTCATGCTGTGGATCACCACGTGGCTCACGGCCCAGGACTTCTTCGGCGAGTACGGGCTCGTGGTCGACGGCGGCTTCTGGTGGTACGTGTGGATCGGCCTCATCATCGCGGTCCTGCAGGCGATCATCGGAGCGTTCGCCCCGAAGAAGGGCTGACCGGCCCCTCGCCCGGCGCGAGCACCACGGGCCCCTCCCCGACGAGGGTGCGCCGGGCGGTGTAGAAGCGCGTCGTACCGCGCTCGCCGCCGAGCAGGCGCTCGAGCCGGCCGACGACGTCGCCCACCTGCGCGCTGCCCGAGGTGCGCGCGAGCTCGAGCGTCCGCAGGTGGGTCGGCATCGCGTGCGCGGCCGCCACCGCGCCCGACGCCGCGACGTCGGCCGGGTGCACCGAGTCGCGCAGCGCCCGGCCCACGGTCACCCGGTCGGCCGTGGCCGGGTTCTCGGCGGTCGACCGGCCGTCGAGCGGCGAGACGAGCTCCTCCTCGTTCTCCAGGTGCAGCACGGGGACGCCGGGCGGCGTCGCGAACGCCGCCGTCGGGGAGCCGGCGGTGACCACGCCGCCGACACGGTGGCCCGCACGGAACTCCGGCGACGCCGCGAGCGCCGTCGCGACGATGCCGCCGAGGCTGTGGCCGACGAGCACCACGGGTTCCTCGGGCCGGGCGCCCGCCTGCTCGAGCGCGGCCGTGACCGCCGCGGCCACGTCCGAGGCCTCCTGCGCGACGAGGTCCAGGTCGGTCACGCCGTCGAACGGGTGCCGGACCGAGACGAGCCCCTGCGTTCCCGGCACGAGCACGGTCCACGAGACGCGGCCGTCGGCGTGCTCGACGCGCTCGACCGCGAGCGTCCCCGCCGGCGCCCCGACCGCCTCGCGCCCCGCGATGCCGCTGCCCCCACGGGTAGAGGTCGGCGGTCCGGGCGAGCGCCTCGGCCACCGTGCCCGCCGGCGCGCCGGCCCACGCGGGGCGCCCGCCCGCGAGGCCGGCGGTCTCGCGCACCGTCACCGTGGTGCGCGGCAGGAGCTCGTGAACCGCCGAGGCCAGCACGCGCGCGCCGCCCGTGACGGCGAGGTCGAACCGCGCTCGCAGGGGCGAGCCCGCCGCCACGCCGGACGCCGCCCCGGCGACGGCCTCGTCCGCGTACGGCGCGATCGCGCGCGTCACTGCCACCGCCGGCCCGCCCGGCACCGGCGTGCACGACGGCGGCACGCCCGCGCCTGCACCGGCTCCGGCACCGTCCGCGCCTCCTCGGGCGGCGTCAGCGCGTCCACGCGCGGCGTCGGCGCCGGCCCCGAGCCACACGCCGAGGTGGCCCCCGAGCCGCGCCCAGGGGGCGACCGCCGGGAGCCGCAGGACGGCCGAGACCCCGAGCGCCGCCGCGGCCGACCCCGTCGCGACGACCGCGCCGACGGCCCGCTCGGCGTGCGACTCGGCGTGCACGTAGAGGCCGGCGGCCCGCAGCAGCCGCTCGGCCGTGAGCGCGCACGCCGCGGACCGGGCGTGGAGCCGCCGAGCGACGTCGGCCGCGAGCCCCGCGGCGTGCCGCGCCGCCGCGGCGGTCCACGCCGCGTGCTCGAGCCGCGCCGACGCCGACGAGCACCCGGCGGCCGCGGCGCGCAGGTCGGCGGACGCGTCGTCGAGCCGGCCCGCGGCGTGCGCGACCGCCTCGGCGTCGACCCGGTCGAGGGGTCGCCCGCCCACGACGACGAGCGTGTCGCGCGGGTCCCGCGGCGCCGCGGCGCTCACGGCGCTCACGGCGCTCACGGCGCTCACGGCAGGACCGCCACGAGCCGGCGGAGGTCGTCGAGCGCGGCGCGGTCGTCGCCGAGCAGGTGCCGCAGCGCGGCGACCTCCTCGCGGAAGGCGTCCGCCGCGGGCGACTCCCACGGCACGGCGAGCGCGAGGCGCAGCGCGCCGTCGGCCGCGTCGAGGTGGTGGCGCGCGTGCAGCAGCTCGAGGCCGGGCGCGGGCGGGACGAGCGAGGTCATGGCCCGGACGCTAGGCACGCGCCGCGCACCGCCGTCGGGCGGCGACGCCGGCCTGTGCACGGACGGCCTCTGGGGGCGGCCTCGCCGCGTGGGAGAATGCACGCCGTGACCTCTCCCGCGCAGCAGACCCGTGTCAACCTCGCCGACGTCACCCCGCCGATCGCGCTGGGCCCGCTCGACGGCCGCTACCGCGCCGCGGTGGCGCCGCTCGTCGACCATCTGAGCGAGGCCGCGCTGAACCGGGCGCGCATCCACGTCGAGGTCGAGTGGCTGGTCACGCTGTGCAACGGTGTGCCGGGCGTGACCGACGGCGCCGTCGTGCCGGGCGCGCCGACGCTGACCGACGAGGAGATCGCCTACCTGCGGCGCATCCCCGCGACGTTCGGGGCCGACGAGATCGCCGAGCTGGCCGCGATCGAGCGCGAGACGGTGCACGACGTCAAGGCCGTCGAGTACTTCATCAAGCGTCGCATCGCCGCCGCGCCCGAGGCGCTGGGCACCACGAACCTGCCCGCGGCGAGCGAGCTCGTGCACTTCGCGTGCACCTCGGAGGACATCAACAACCTCTCGTACGCGCTCATGGTCGCCGGCGCGGTCCGCGACGTCTGGCTGCCCGCCGCGACGGCGCTCGCCGACCAGCTCGCCGGCATGGCGCGCGAGCACGCGGGCGTGCCCATGCTCAGCCGGACGCACGGCCAGCCGGCCACGCCGACCACGATGGGCAAGGAGCTCGCGGTCCTCGCCCACCGCCTGCGCCGCCAGCTGCGCCGCATCGAGGCCGCCGAGTACCTCGGCAAGCTCAACGGCGCCACGGGCACGTACGGCGCGCACGCCGTCGCGGTGCCGGGCGTCGACTGGCCCGCCGTGTCGAAGGCGTTCGTCGAGGGCCTCGGGCTCACCTGGAACCCGCTGACCACGCAGATCGAGTCGCACGACTGGCAGGCCGAGGTCTACGCCGACGTCGCCCGGTTCAACCGGATCCTGCACAACCTCGCGACCGACGTGTGGACCTACATCTCGCTCGGGTTCTTCACGCAGATCCCTGTCGCGGGCGCGACCGGCTCCTCGACCATGCCGCACAAGGTCAACCCGATCCGGTTCGAGAACGCCGAGGCGAACCTCGAGATCTCGTGCTCGCTCCTGGACACGCTCTCGGCCACGCTGGTCACCAGCCGCCTCCAGCGCGACCTCACGGACTCGACGACGCAGCGCAACGTCGGGCCCGCGTTCGGCCACTCGCTGCTCGCGATCGACAACGTGCGCCGCGGCCTCAAGGCCCTGGCCGTCAACGCCGACCTCATGGCCGCCGACCTCGACGAGAACTGGGAGGTGCTCGGCGAGCCGGTCCAGTCCGCGATGCGCGCGGCGTCGGTCGCCGGCGTCGAGGGCATGGAGAACCCGTACGAGCGGCTCAAGGACCTCACGCGCGGCCAGCGGGTCGACGCCGCGCGCATGCGCGACTTCGTCGCGGGCCTGGGCCTGCCCGACGACGTCGCGCGCCGCCTCACCGAGCTCACGCCGGCGTCGTACACGGGTCTGGCCGAGAAGCTCGTCGCCGACTACCTGGACTGAGCCATCTCCTGCTGCCCGACGACGGGGTGCACGAGCGTCTTGTGCCGCTCGAAGCGCCGGGCGACCTCGTGCCGCTCCCAGAGGGACGCGAACTCCTCGCTGCCCGCCTGGAGCAGCCGCACGAGCTCGCCCGCGCGCGAGTCGGCTCCGAGCAGGCCGTACGCCGCGCGCAGGCTCGCGACGACGCCGCGGCTGTGCCGGTCGCGGTCCTGCTCGGGGTAGAGCTCGCGCTCGCCCGGCACCATGAACCAGCGGTGGTACTCGCTGCGCTCCCACCCCGTGGCGTGCACCCGCGACGTGTTGCCGAACAACGCCGCCGCGAGGTCGTTCACGACGAGCGGCTCGCCGAGGCAGGACAGCACGAGCGCGGGCGTGTCGTGCAGCCGGTCGAGCACGCGCTGCAGCGCGGGGGCGACGTGCGAGGTGAGCGTGGCGCGGTCGGGCGTGCCGCGGCCGGCCATGCGGAACAGGTAGTCGCGCTCGTCGTCGCTCAGGCGCAGCGCGCGGGCGAGGGAGGCGAGCATCTGCTCGCTCGGCTGGGGCCCGCGCTGCTGCTCGAGCCGCGTGTAGTAGTCGGTCGACATGGCCGCGAGCGCCGCGACCTCCTCGCGGCGCAGCCCGGACGTGCGGCGTCGCGGGCCCGCGGCGAGACCGACGTCGGACGGCTGCAGCGCCTCGCGGCGGGCGCGCAGGAAGGCGGCGAGCGCGGCTCTGTCCATGCGACCATCGTCCGCCGCGCCGGGGGCGCGCGGCCAGACCTGAGCCAGGGATCGTCGGTCCCCCGATGGGCGCTCCTCTCCCGCCCGGGCGCCGGCCGCCGCACGGTGGAGCCATGAACCTCACGGCAAGCACCGTCTTCGTCCCCGGCGCGACGAGCGGCATCGGCCTCGAGCTCGCCCTGCGCCTCCACGCCCTCGGCAGCACCGTGATCGTCGGCGGCCGCCGCGCCGACCGGCTCGCGGAGATCGCCGCCGAGCATCCCGGCATCGACACCGTCCGCATCGACGTGTCCGACGCCGCGAGCATCGAGGCCGCCGCCCGCGAGGTGCTCGACCGCCACCCGGACCTCAACGTGCTCGTCGCGATGGCGGGCGTCATGGAGGCCGAGGACTGGCGTTCGGCCGACTTCCTCGCGACCGCCGAGCGCGTCGTCGTGACGAACCTGCTCGGGACGATCCGGCTCGTCGCCGCCTTCACCGCGCACCTGCAGACCCGGCCCGACGCCGCGGTCGTCACCGTCTCGTCGGGGCTCGCGCACGTGCCGCTCGCCGTGACGCCGACGTACAACGCGACCAAGGCGGCGATCCACCGCCTCAGCGAGGGCATCCGGCTCCAGCTCGAGCCGGCGGGCGTCCAGGTCGTCGAGATCGTCCCGCCCGCGGTGCGGACGTCGCTCATGCCCGGTCACGAGGAGAACCCGGTCGCGATGCCGCTCGACGCGTACGTCGACGAGGTCCTCGCGATCCTCGAGGCGCAGCCCGACGCGCGGGAGGTGCTCGTGCAGAACGTGCGGCCGCTGCGCTTCGCGGAGGCCGAGGGCCGGTACGACGCGGTGGTCGCACGACTCAACGCGACCGACCGCTTCGCGGCCGCCGCCGCGCACTGATCCCCGCCACCCACCCACCCCATGCAGTTGTCAGGCCCACGCCGCGGTATACCCGGGCGTGGGCCTGACAACTGCGAGGAAAGTGCGTGGGTGCCGCCGTCGTGCCTACCGTGGAGCCCACCGTCGAAGGAGGCCGACACATGACCACCGAGGACACCGGCACGTCGTCGCACCTCGAGCCGAACGCGTTCGCGCGCGAGCTCCTCGCGCACGACCCGACGCTGCCCGAGGTGCCCGAGCTCCCCGGCGAGGCGAAGGACAAGGAGGCGCGCGAGGCACGCGACGCGGCCCAGGGTGACGAGCACGGGGACGAGGGCGAGCGCTTCGACGCCGGCTGACGCCGAGGCGCGTCGGGCGGTGCGCGGGTTTGCCGGGCACCGCCCGACCCCCTACCTTCTCAGGGCACCCGCCGACGGAGGTCCCTGATGCTCGAGTCCTACCCGATCCTCACGCTCGTCCCGCCCGTCCTGGCGATCGCCCTGGTCGTGATCACCCGGAAGGTGCTGCTGAGCCTCGGCTCGGGTGTGCTGGCCGCGGCGCTGCTCGTCGCGGGGTTCGACCCGCTCGAGACCCTGCGGCTCGTGTGGGACGCGTTCGCGGGGATCTTCTGGGACGCCGGCGCGGTCAACACCTGGTACGTCTTCATCCTGGTCTTCACGCTGCTGCTCGGCGTGATCGCCGCGTTCATCATGATGTCCGGCGGCACGCAGGCGTTCGCCGACTGGGCAGTGCGACGCATCCGCACGCGCCGCGGGGCGCAGTTGCTGCCCGCGATCCTCGGCATCGTCATCTTCATCGACGACTACTTCAACGCGCTCGCGGTCGGGCAGGTCAGCCGCCCCGTCACCGACCGGCACCGCGTGTCGCGCGCGAAGCTGGCCTACGTCATCGACTCGACGTCGGCCCCGGTCGCGGTGCTCGCGCCCTTCTCGAGCTGGGGCGCGTACATCATGGGCCTGCTCGCGCCGATCGTCGCGGCGTCGGCCCTCACGCTGAGCAGCGTGCAGGCGTTCCTCGGGGCCGCCGCCTCGAACTACTACGCGATCGCGGCCGTCGTCATGGTGTGGCTCGTCGTGGTGTTCCAGCTCGACGTGCGCCCCATGCGCGGCGAGGAGGTGCGCGCCGTCGCGCACGGGCGCCCGTACGACGAGGACACCGAGCTGCCCGGCAGGCTCTCCGAGGACCTGCCCGTGCACCAGCCCGGCGCGATGCGGGCGCTCGTCGTGCCGTTCGCCCTGCTCGTCCTCGGCGTCTTCGCCGGCATCGTGTGGTCCGGGTACGACGCCGCGGGCCGGTGGGACGCCGTCGAGATCCTCGCGGAGACCGACACGAGCCTCGCGCTCATCTGGGGCGGCGTGTTGGGACTGGCCGGCGCGCTCTTCTACTACTTCCGCCACACGGCGGCGAACCCGCGGTTCGCCGCGGGGACCTTCGGGCGCGGCTGGGTCGAGGGCGTGCGGTCGATGCTGCCGGCCGTCAGCATCCTGCTGCTCGCGTGGATGCTCGGCGGGCTCATCGAGCAGCTCGGCACGGGCGAGTACCTCGGCTGGCTGGTCGAGTCCGCCGACATCGACCCGTCCTGGCTGGTGCCGCTCATCTTCGTCATCGCCGCGGCGATGGCGTTCGCGACCGGCACGTCGTGGGGGTCGTTCGCGCTCCTGCTGCCGCTCGCGGGCGGCATCATCAACACGATCGACGCGCCCGAGCTGCTCCTGCCCACCTTCGGCGCCGTGCTCGCGGGTGCCGTGGCGGGCGACCACGCGTCGCCGATCTCGGACACGACGATCCTGTCCGCCACCGGGGCGAGCTGCAACGTCATCACGCACGTGCTCACGCAGCTCCCGTACGCGGGCGGGGCGGCGCTCGCCGCGCTCGCCGGCTACGTCGCCGTGGCGCTCGGCGCCGGCACCCTGCTGGGGCTGCTCGTGACGCTCGGGGTGCTGGCGCTGCTCGTCGTCGTCGCCAAGACCGCGAACCGCACGGCCGAGGACGAGGCGGAGCAGGTCACCGCCGGGGAGGCGGCCTGAGCCTCAGGCCTCGAACGGTCAGGCCTCGACCGGCAGACCCCGGTGCTGCCACATGACCATGCCGCCGTCGAGGTTGACCGCGTCGTAGCCGAGACCGTCGACGAGGAAGCGCGTCGCCTGCGCCGACCGGCCGCCCGAGTGGCAGATGACGTAGATCTCGGTGTCGGGGTCGAGCTCCCCGTAGCGCGCGGGCAGCTCGGCTAGCGGGATGTGGACGGCGCCGGGCACGTGGCCGGAGTCCCACTCGTCCTGCTCGCGCACGTCGAGCAGCGTGGCGTCCTCGGGGAGCGGGGCCGTCGGGTCGAGGTCGCGCACGTCGCGCGTCGGGACGTCGGGCTGCATGGGCGGGAACATGCCTCCAGCCTACGAGGACCTCGCGTCGCGGCCCGGTCGAGCACCGTGGCCGTTGCACGCCCGGGTCCCCGGACCTCATGCTGGCGAGCATGCGCATCTACCGCCTGCCCGAGCGCGAGGTGGACCGCTTCGCGAGCTCCGGCACGTGATGCTCGGCCTGGACCAGCACTTCCCGGAGGTCACGGACGCCGGCTGACGGTCGTCCCGCGCCGGCGTCGTCCGCTCGGGCAGGCCGTCACGCCCCTCGCCCGGCGCGCGCACGGCCGGGCACGGACTGGCACTATCGGACCATGCACGCACGCGCCGGCCAGCCTGCCCTCGAAGAAGACCTCATCGACGTCGACCGGGTGGTCGGCGCGTACTACGACCTGACGCCCGACGTCGACGACCCGGCCCAGCAGGTCGTGTTCGGCACGTCCGGGCACCGAGGCTCGAGCCTCGACTCCGCGTTCAACGAGGCGCACATCGCCGCGATCACGCAGGCGATCGTCGAGTACCGCGCCTCGCAGGGCACCGACGGCCCCTTGTTCCTCGGCCGCGACACGCACGCGCTGTCGTTGCCCGCGTGGCAGACCGCGCTCGAGGTCCTCGCCGCGGCGGGCGTGACGGTCATGGTCGACGCGCGCGACTCCTTCACGCCCACGCCGGCCGTCTCGCAGTCGATCCTGGTGCACAACGGGGTGGGGACGGCCGAGGGCGTGCGCACGTCGGGCCCGGGCCTGGCGGACGGGATCGTCGTCACGCCGTCGCACAACCCGCCGCGCGACGGCGGGTTCAAGTACAACCCGCCGCACGGCGGGCCGGCCGGCTCGGACGCGACCGGCTGGATCGCCGACCGCGCCAACGAGATCCTGCGCGCCGGCGGTCTCGCGTCGGTCAAGCGCGTCTCGCTCGAGGACGCGCTCGCGGCGCCGACGACGCACCGCCACGACTTCCTCACGACCTACGTCGACGACCTCCCGCGCGTCATCGACGTCGACGCGATCCGCGCGGCGGGCGTGCGCATCGGCGCGGACCCGCTCGGCGGCGCGTCGGTCGAGTACTGGGGCGCGATCGGCGAGCGGTACGACCTCGACCTCACCGTCGTCAACCCGCAGGTCGACCCCCGCTGGGCGTTCATGACGCTCGACTGGGACGGCAAGATCCGCATGGACTGCTCGTCGCCGTACGCGATGGCGTCGCTCGTGACGCGCATGACCGGCGAGGGCGGGAACGCCCCGTTCGACGTCGCGACCGGCAACGACGCCGACGCCGACCGGCACGGCATCGTCACGCCCGACGCCGGGCTGATGAACCCGAACCACTACCTCGCGGTCGCGATCCGGTACCTCTACGGCGGCGCCCGCCCGGGCTGGCCCAAGAGCGCCGCGATCGGCAAGACGCTCGTGTCCTCCGCGCTCATCGACCGCGTGGCCGAGAGCCTCGGGCGGCGGCTCATCGAGGTCCCCGTGGGCTTCAAGTGGTTCGTCCCGGGCCTGCTCAGCGGCGAGGTCGGGTTCGGCGGCGAGGAGTCGGCGGGCGCGTCGTTCCTGCGGCGCGACGGCGGCGTGTGGTCGACCGACAAGGACGGCATCCTGCTCGCGCTGCTCGCCTCGGAGATCATCGCGACGACGGGCAAGTCGCCGTCGGAGCACCACCGCGAGCTCGTCGCCGAGCACGGCGAGTCCTGGTACGCGCGGGTCGACGCGGCCGCCACACGCGAGGAGAAGGCCAAGCTCGCGGCGCTGTCCCCCGAGCAGGTGACGTCGACGACGCTCGCGGGCCAGGACATCACCGCGACGCTCACCGAGGCGCCCGGCAACGGCGCGAAGATCGGCGGCCTCAAGGTCACGACGGCCGACGCGTGGTTCGCGGCCCGCCCGTCGGGCACCGAGGACGTCTACAAGATCTACGCCGAGTCGTTCGTGTCCCGCGAGCACCTCGAGGAGGTCCAGGCCGCGGCCAAGGACCTCGTGAGCGACGCCCTCGCCTGAGGTCGACGCGAGGGTCGTCGGGAGGGTCGCCCGGACGTCGGTGCGGCCCGTGGCCTCAGGCGGCGTCGGCGCGCAGGTCGTCGAACTCGTGGTGCCGCTCGACGTACGCGCGGATGAACGGGCACAGCGGCACGAACCGCTCGCCGGCGTCGCGCACCTGCTCCAGCGCGCCGGCGGCGAGGCGCGAGCCGATGCCCTGCCCCTCGTACGCGGGCTGCACGATCGTGTGGGTGAAGGTCACGACGCCGTCCCGGCGGCGGTAGTGGGCCCCGCCCGCCTCGGTGCCGTCGTCGAGCACGGCGAGGAAGACCTGCCGCTCCGGGTCGTCCTTGACGGTGACGTTCGGTCGCGTGTCGGTCATGCGCCCATCGTGGCCCGGGGCGACGTCAGGCGCCACCGGCCGACGCGCGCAGGTCCGCGTACTCGGGGTGGGCGTCGATCCACTCGTCGACGTACCAGCAGTCCGGACGGACGCGCAGGCCTGCCGCGCGCGCGTCGTCGAGCGCCGCACGCGTGAGCGACGCCGCGACGCCGTGGCCGCGGAACGCGGGGTCGGTCACGGTCGACGGCATGACCACGACGCCGTCCGCCTCCCGGAACCGCAGCATCCCGATGACGCGGCCCGCGTCCGGGCCCCTGCCACGCACGCGCGCCTCGTAGCGGCCGTTCGCGTCGTCACGGACGACGTCGTAGTCCGGGAACCCTGTCATGTCCGTCACGGTACCGGCGGCGCCTTCCGGTCGCCCGGGGCACGGGTGGGAGAATCCTGCGGTGACCCGCAACCCCTACCTGGACGTGCTCAGCACGCCCGGATCCGTGCGCTTCTCGGCCGCCGGGCTCGTCGCCCGGCTCCCCATGTCGATGATCGGCATCGGGACGGTGCTCATGGTCCAGACCCTGTACGGGTCGTACGCCATGGCGGGCCGCGTGGCGGCGGTCCTGGTGGTGGCGCAGGCGATCGTGGCGCCGCAGGTCGCGCGGCTCGTCGACCGCGCCGGCCAGCGCCGGGTCATGCTGCCCCTGCTCGTCCTGACGACCGTAGGCCTCCTGGGCCTGGTCGTCGCCGCCGTGCTCGGGGCGCCGGAGTGGGTGCTGTGGGTGCTCGCGGTGCTCGGCGGCGGGGCGCAGGGCTCCTACGGCTCGATGGTGCGCGCTCGGTGGTCGTACCAGCTCAAGGACCCGCGGCGCCTGCACACCGCGTACTCGCTCGAGTCGGCGCTCGACGAGGTCGTCTTCATCGTGGGCCCCGTGGCCGCGACCGTGCTCGCGACGGGCGGGACGCCGTCGGGCGGCCTGCTCGTCGCGACGGTCGCGGGCGGGCTCGGCGCGCTGTGGTTCCTCGCGCAGCGGGCCACCGAGCCGCCCGTCGGCCTGACGACGCCGGGTGCGCCGGTCGACCCGGCCGCGTCGCGGTCCGCGACCCTCATGCCGGGCATGCCCGTGCTCGCCGTCGTGTTCGTCGCCATGGGCGTGCTGTTCGGGTCGAGCGACGTCGCGACCGTCGCGTTCGCCGAGGAGGCCGGCGCCAAGAGCGCGGCCGGCGTCGTGCTCGCGTGCTTCGCCCTCGGCTCGATGCTCTCGGGGTTCGCCTACGGCGCCCGGCACTGGGTCTCGCCGCTGTCGCGCCGGTTCGCGATCGGCGCGGTCGCGCTCGCCGCGGGCGTCTCGCTGTTCCTCGTGGTCGACAACCTGGTGGCGCTCGCCGCCGTCATGTTCGCGGCCGGCTTCGCGATCGCGCCGACCCTCATCAACGGCAACGCGCTCGTGCAGGCGCTCGTGGCGCCGCAGCAGCTCACGGAAGGCCTCGCCTGGGTCAGCACCGCGCTCGGCGTGGGCGTGTCCGTCGGCTCCTGGCTCGGCGGCGCCCGGATCGACGCCGCGGACGCGCACGCCGGCTTCTTCGTCACCGTCGTGGCCGGCTGGGTCTGCGCCGGGCTGGCCGTCGCCGCGCTGCCCACGCTCCGGCGTCGGGCACCGTACTCGGTCGAGCCGGCGCCACCCGAGCCCGAGGACGCCACAGCCTGACGCCGGGCGCGCGCAACCCGCCGTGCCGAGGAGCGCTCCTCGGCACGGCGGGTCTGCGACGTGGCGGAGAGAGCCACCTCCCCCGCGAGCACCGGCCTGTGCCGACGACCGAGCCCCCTGCGCCCTGTCGCCGACGGCCGACCCCCGGCAGGGAGGAGTGACCGCGGGCCACCCCCCAGCGGTGTCCCGCGGCCACACCACCCCGACGGGGGCCGACCGTGGTGGTCGGTCCCCGTCCGGGAGGGGTCAGCCCGCCGTAGGCGTCGCGACCGCGGCGCGCTCCCAACGGCGCCGCAGCGCGAGCAGCGTCAGGCCCAGGCCCGCGAGCAGCGCCGCGAGGCCGGCCAGGCCGGCGTCCGCGCCGGTCGAGGCGAGGGTCCCCTGACCACCCGCCGCGACCGCGACGCCGCCCTGGAGGCCGCCGGTCACGCCGCCGGTCAGACCGCCGTCGCGGCCCGAGCCGGTGCCGGTGCCGTCACGACCGTCCGTGCCGTCCGTGCCGTCCGTGCCGTCGGTGCCGTCGTTGCCGTCGTTGCCGTCGTTGCCGTCGGTGCCGTCGTTGCCGTCGCCGGGGCCGTCACCGTCACCCGGACCGTCACCGTCACCCGGGCCGTCACCGTCACCCGGGCCGTCACCGTCACCCGGGCCGTCACCGTCGCCGGGACCGTCGCCGCGGCGACCGTCCTCGAGCAGGTCGTCGACCAGGCCGTCCTCGGCCAGCACGCCGTCGACGACGCCGGGCAGGTCACCCTCGAGCACG
Source organism: Isoptericola variabilis 225 (assembly GCF_000215105.1). Classification (GTDB taxonomy): domain Bacteria; phylum Actinomycetota; class Actinomycetes; order Actinomycetales; family Cellulomonadaceae; genus Isoptericola; species Isoptericola variabilis_A. The sequence continues at coordinate 245,317 of NC_015588.1, read as the reverse complement.
TCCTGCACGATCTGGCGCACGTCCTCGACCACGTGCTCCACGACCTCGTCGAACGTGCCCTCCTCGGGCTCGTCCGCACCGACGACGTCGTCCACGAGGCCGTCCTCGCCGATCACGCCGCCGACCGTGCCCTCGACGAGCCCGTCGGTGCCGAGCAGGTCGTCGACCGTGCCGGTGCCGTCGACCACGTCGGAGACGACGGTGTCGAGACCGCCGTCCTCGAGCACGTCGTCCACGACGCCGTCCTCGGCGAGCACGTCGTCGACGACGGCCGGGACGTCACCCGCGAGGGTGTCGTCGAGCGTGACGTCGACGTCCTCGACGACGGCCTCCACGAGGCCGTCCGTGGTGCCCTCCTCGGGCTCGTCGGGCCCGACGACGTCGTCCACGACGCCGCCGTCACCGAGCACGGAGTCGACCGTGTCCTGCACGGTCGAGCCCGTCCCGAGCGCGTCGTCGACGGCGCCGGTCTCCTCGACCACGTCCGCGACGACGGTGTCGACGCCGCCGTCCTCGAGCACGTCGTCGACGACGCCCTCCTCGGCCACGACGTCGTCCACGACGGCCGGCACGTCACCGGCGGTGACGTCCTCGACGGTCTGGCGGACGTCCTCCGCGACCGCGTCGTACAGGTCGTCGGTCGTGGTCTCCTCGGGCTCGTCGGCACCGAGGACGTCGTCCACGACGCCGCCGTCGCCGGCGACATCGGTCACGAGGGTCTCGACCGCCTGGGTGTCCACCTCGGGCAGGTCGAGCGGGGTCTCGAGCTGGGCGTCGTTGGTCTCCTCCGACACCTGGCTCAGGTTGAGGTCGACCGACGTGTCCTGGCCGATCGAGATGTCGACGACGTCGCCGTCGGCGGCGTGGGCCATCGTGGCCCCGGCGACCACGAGGCCGCCCGTGACGAGCGCTGTGCGCAGCGCGCGTCGCACACAAGTACGCATGGTTGTCTCTCCTGTCGCTGACGTCCGGACGGCGGTCGCCGCCCGTGGCCGGTGCCGTGCTCGGGGCACGACGTGGCCGCGTCAGGCAGGAGAGACGGGGATCTCGAAGGCAGGGGCCGGCAGATGGGCGAACGCGTCGGCGGCGGGCACGAGCCACGCGCCGGCCGAGCGGGTCGGGAGGCCGGCGAGCGCGCCGGCGGCGTCGGTCGCGCCCGACGGCGCGCGGAGCGAGCTGCTGCCCGCGACCGCGGCGCCGGCCACGACGGCCGTCGCCGGAGCGGCGGGCGCCGGGTCGCCGGCCGGGGCGGCCGACGAGGCGCTCGACGTCGCGACGGTGCGCGCGGCGTCGGAGACGGAGGTGGGTGCGGACCGGGCCGGGAGCGTGGCCGCGGGCGGGGCGTCGCCGGACGGGCCCGCGTCGAGGGCGGCCTCGGCGTCCGGGCGCGGTGGTGCCACGGCCGCGGTGGGCGGGCCGCCGGGTCCGCCCCCTGGCAGGCCGGGCACGAGGTCGTCCACGGGCGGCAGCAGACCGCCCGGCTCGGGCACGACGCCGTCGACGATCGGGGTGACGACCGGCTCGACCACCGGAGCGACGACGTCGACCACCGGCTCCACGACCGGCACGAGCGGCGTCACGACGCCCGAGACGACGTCCGTCACGGGCGTCAGCGTGTCGACCACCGGCGTGAGGACCGGGCCGAGCACGGGGTCCACGACCCCGCCGACGACACCGTCCACGGTCGGTCCGACGACGTCGGTGACCGGGTCGAGCACCGGTGAGGTGACGCCGGCGACGGCGTCCACGACGGGCTCGGTGACCGGGTCGAGCGTGTCGGTGACCGCCCCGACGACGGGGGCCGCGGCGTCCGCGACCGGCTCGACGACGGCCTCGGTGACCTGCTCGACCGGCTCGACGACGGCCTCGGTGACCTGCTCGACCGGCTTCGCGACCGGCTCGGTCACGGTCTCGACCGTCGACGCGACGGGCTTCGTCACGGGCTCGACGACCGTCTCGGCGACGGGCTCGACGACCTTCTCCGCGACCGGCTCGACCGGCTTCGCGACCGGCTCGGTCACGGTCTCGACGGTCGAGGCGACGGGCTCGACCACACCGGTGGTCACCGCTCCCACGGTCGACCCCACGGTCGAGGTGACCGCGGAGGTGACGGGGGACAGCAGCCCGCCGTCACGGTCGTCGGCGGACGAGACGGCGGCGCTCATGCACACGGCGCCCGCCCCTGCGAGGGTGATCCCGACGGCGCGCAGCACCCAGCGACGGAGGCCCGTGGCCCCCGTACGGCGCTCGTCGCGGCGCGTCATCCAACCCCCTGCCGGCCCACCCTGCGGGCCTGAATCGCGTCGTCGGTCATACCATGACCCCTGCGCGTGCTCCACGCAACAGCAAGCGCGCGGATTTCACCCGCCCTAGGCGACGGTTGTCCCGAACAGCAGGCCGAGCAGATACGTCACGGCGGCGGCGCCGAACCCGATCGCGAGCTGGCGCAGGGCGCGCGTCACGGGCGAGGTCCCGGAGAGCAGGCCCGTGATCGCGCCCGTGACGACGAGCGCGACGCCGACGAGCACGCACGCCACGAGCACCGCCTGCGCGCCCTCGAGGCCGAGCAGGTACGGGACCACCGGCACGATCGCGCCCGAGGCGAAGAAGAGGAAGCTCGACACGGCGGCGCCCCACGCGGTGCCGTGCGTCTCGTGCTCGTCGGCGTCGGCCGCAGGGCCCGGGTCGGCAGGCACGTGCCCGGCGACGGGGTCGGTGACGGAGACCGGCCCGGCGGCCCCGAGGCGAGCGAGCACCTCGTCGGCGTGCGCCTGCGCCTCCTCGGCGGCCATGCCGCGCGCCCGGTAGACGAGCGCCAGCTCGTTGGCGTCGACGTCGAGGTGCGGCAGCGCGCGGTCGGCGTCGGGGTCGGGCGTGGAGGCCTCGAGCAGCTCGCGCTGCGAGCGGACGGACACGTACTCGCCCGCGGCCATCGACAGCGCGCCGGCGAGCAGGCCGGCGAGGCCCGTGAGCAGGATCGTCCCGGTGGGCACGCCCGAGGCGCCGATGCCCAGCACGAGCGCGAGGTTGGACACGAGCCCGTCGTTGGCGCCGAAGACGGCGGCCCGGAAGGTCCCGGAGAGGCGGTTGCGGCCGCGCGTCGCCAGGCCGCGCACGACCTCCTCGTGGATCTGCTCGTCGGCGGCCATGGTCGCCGTCGCGAACTTCTCGTCGCCGTAGGCGGAGCGCGACTCGGCGCGCTGGGCGAGCGCGAGGACGAAGACCCCGCCGAACCGGCGGGCGAGGAACCCGAGCATCCGGGTGCGCCAGTCGCCCTTGAGGGGCTTGCCGACGTCGTCGCCGAGCAGGTCGAGCCAGTGCTGCTCGTGCCGCTTCTCGGCCTCGGCGAGCGCGAGCAGGATCGCGCGCTCCTCGCCGGTGCGACGCCGCGCGAGGTCGCGGTAGACGGCCGCCTCGGCGCGCTCGTCGGCGAGGTAGCGGCGCCACCGGCGCACGTCGGAGGGCGTGCGCCGGTGCGCCGGGTGCTGCTCGGCCGCGCGCTCGGCGGGGGTCGGGGGTGCCATGGCACCATGATGGCCGCCGCGCCGCGGCCGTGGGTTCCGGCCGCTCGGGCGGCAGGATTCGGACGTCCGCATCGCCGGGAGCCTGCCGGGAGCGCCGGATCGCCGCCCGGGGTTCACCTGGGTGTCACCGGCTCGGGGCACAATGTGTCCCGACGTCCGGGAGGCCGGACGGCGAGAGGACGACGGCGTGATCATTGTCAGCACCGACGGCTCCTGCCTGCGCAACCCGGGCGGAGCGATCGGATGGGCGTGGATCGCTCACGAGGGTGGCCGCTTCGACTCGGGCGGGGCGGCCTCGGGGACCAACCAGGTCGCCGAGCTCACCGCGCTCCTGCGCGCCATCGAGGCGCACCCCGGCGACGAGCCGCTGCTCATCGAGTCCGACTCGCAGTACGCGATCCGGTGCGCCTCCGAGTGGCTCGACGGCTGGAAGCGCAAGAACTGGCGCACGGCGTCCGGCGGGCCCGTCAAGAACCTCGAGCTCATCCAGGCGATCGACCGCGCGATCGCCGCGCGCCCCGGCCCCGTCCGCTTCCGCTGGGTCCGCGGCCACGTCGGCAACCCGTTCAACGAGCGGGCCGACCAGCTCGCCGGACTCGCCGCGCAGGACTGGGCCGCGGGCCGCGGGCAGGTCGGGGACCTGCTCGTGGACGCCGCACCTGGCGATGCCGCACCTGTCGCCGCCGCGCCCGACGCCGAGCCCGCGGCGGCGGCCGCGCGTCGCGAGGCGGTCGGCGCCCGGTCGGGCGTGCGCGGCCCCGGGGCAGGCACGACGCCGGAGCCGGCCTGGGAGCTCGGCACGCTGTTCGACTGACCCGCGTAGCGTGGGTCCGTGCTCACCGTCCACCGCGAGCAGCTCACCGTGCGGCACGCGTCCGACCGCCCGCTCGACCTCGGACTCACGCTCGGTCCCCTGCGCCACGGCGCGGGCGACCCGACGTTCCGCACGACGCCGGACGGCGCCGTGTGGCGCACGAGCCTCCTGCGCACCGGGCCGGTCACCCAGCGGTTCACGGTCGCGGACGAGCGCACCGTCGTCGTGCAGCACTGGGGGCCGGGCGCGGCCGAGGCTGCCGCGCAGCTGCCGACGCTGCTCGGCGAGGACGACGACACGAGCGGGTTCGTCCCGCCGCTGCAGGCGGCCGACGCCCACCGCCGCACGCCGGGGCTCCGGATGCCCCGCAGCGAACGGGTCATGGAGGCCCTCGTGCCGGCCGTGCTGGAGCAGAAGGTCCAGGTCGTGACGGCGCACCGTGCCTGGCGGTGGCTGCTCGCGCGGCACGGGACGCCCGCGCCGGGCCCTGCGCCGTCGGGCATGCGCGTGGTGCCCGACGCGCGGACGTGGGCCGCGGTGCCGGTGTGGGACTGGCACCGCGCGGGCGTGGACGCGACGCGCGCGCGGACGATCGTGCGGTGCGCGCGGGTCGCCGCGCGGCTCGAGGAGGCGGCGGCGATGCCGCCCGCCGAAGGCCGGGCGCGGCTCGAGACGGTGCCGGGGATCGGGGTGTGGACCTCGGCCGAGGTCGCGCAGCGCGCGCTCGGCGACGCCGACGCGGTGTCGGTGGGCGACTTCCACCTGGCCGGGGCCGTCGGCTGGGCGCTCACCGGCGAGCGCACCGACGACGCGGGCATGCTCCGGCTGCTGGCGCCCTACGCCCCCCACCGGCACCGCGTGGTGCGGCTGCTGTTCCTCGGTGGGCGGGCGCGGGCGCCGCGCCGGGGCCCGAAGCTGCCGATACCGGACTACCGGGCGTTCTGACGGCCCGCCGGCACCGGCGCCGGGTGCGACCGGGTCAGTCGGTCACGGAGCAGGCGCCGTCGGCGCACGCGGCGCCGTCGTCGCCCAGCATCTGCAGGGAGTGCTCGTCGCCGCGCGGCGACGCGGCGTCGGCCGACCCGGCCGACGCGAGCCTCGTGCGACGCGGGTTGGCGATCGAGCGGTACGGGGTGTCGGTCATCTGTCCTCCTTCGGGCGCACGGGCGCCGATGCTCGTGTGTCCTGCGAGCCGCGCCTCACGGACGCGGTCTCACCACAGTGATACCGCGTCTCGGACGGGCTCACCGACCCGAACGGCCCGTCGACGGTGTGAGTTCCGCCTCACCGCGCTCGGCGAGCACCTGGTCGAGCACCTGGACGAACACCGCCGGGTCCTGCGCGCCCGAGACGCCGTAGCGGCCGTCGATCACGTAGAACGGCACGCCGTTGATCCCGTAGGCGCGTGCCTGGGCCATGTCTGCGGCGACGCCGTCGGCGTACCGGCCGGACTCGAGCGCCTCGACGACCTCGTCGCGGTCCAGACCCACCTCGGCGGCGAGGTCCGCGAGCTCGGCGACGTGGCCGACGTGGCGCCCCTCGGTGAAGTACGCGCGCAGGAGGCGCTCCTTCATCGGCTCCTGGAGACCTCGCGCCTTGGCGAGGTGCAGGAGCTCGTGCGCCTTGAGCGTCGTGGTGTGCCGGACGTCGTCCATCCGGTACTCGAGCCCCTCGGCGGCGGCGAGGCGCGTCACGTGGTCGTTCATCTGCCGCGCCTGCTCGAGCGGGATGCCCTTGTGACGCGCGAGGAACTCGGTCGACGTGCCCTCGAAGTCGACGGGGGTGTCGGGCGACAGCTCGAAGGAGTGGTACTCGACCTCGACCGCCGGTGCCGCGCCGTCGCGCTCGGCCAGCTGCTCCAGGGCGCGCGCGAACCGCCGCTTGCCGATGTAGCACCAGGGACAGGCGACGTCGGACCACACGTCGATCCTCAGGGGCTGCTTCTCGTGGCCGTCGTGGCTCTCGTGGCTCGTCACACCGTCGCCAACAGCGACGGCCCGCCCTCGATTCCGTGACGCCCCTCTCGCCACCCCGTCGCGTGACGGGGTGGCGAGAGGTGGCGCGGCGACGTCAGCTCGTGGTCGTCGTGCCGTTCGTCGTGGTGCCGCCGGTCGCCGTGGCCGCGGCGCCCGCGGCGAGCTGCCCGCCCGCGATGCCGGCGATGAGCTGGTTAGTGGGCGATCCTCGGTGCATGGCGATCGTCCCCACCTCCGCGCCCCAGCTCGTGCTCCTGCGGCACGGGGAGACCGAGTGGTCCCGCACCGGCAAGCACACGGGCCGCACCTCCGACGTCCCGCTCACGCAGGCCGGTGAGGAGCAGGCCCGGCTCGCAGGGCGCGCGCTCGCCGACTTCCGCTTCGCCGCGGTCTACTCGTCGCCGCTCGAGCGGGCCCGCCGGACCGCCGAGATCGGCGGCTGGACCGACGTCGTCGTCGACGACGACCTCGGCGAGTGGGACTACGGCCCCGTCGACGGGCGCACCAGCGCCGAGATCGGCGAGATCCTCGGGCGCGAGTTCGTCATCTTCGAGGACGGGGTGCGCGTCCTTCCGCCCGACCCGGAGCACGGCGCCGGGGGGAAGGGCGAGCTGCTCGAGGACGTGTACGAGCGCGCGCGGCGGTTCGTCGCCCGCGCCGAGGAGACGCTTCGCGACGGCGGCGACGTGCTCGCGGTCGCCCACGGCCACCTGCTGCGCGTGCTCGCGACCGCGTGGATCGACGCCGACCCACGGCTCGGCGCGCGGCTCGAGCTGGGCACCGCGGCGATCTGCCTGCTCGGGCACGGTCACGGCCTGCGCACGGTCGAGGGCTGGAACCTGCCCCCGACGTCGTGAGCTCTGGCACCATCTGAGCATGGCGCTGCGCGAGAAGGACCTGACCGACGGCGAGACGGTGGTCATGGAGCTGCGCGAGCACGCCAAGGCCCTGCTCTGGCCGTTCGTCCTCCTGGTCCTGCTGGTCGCCATCTGCGTCGGGACGATCCTGCTGTCGCCGTCGGACCTGCTCACGTGGGTCGTGCTCGGCCTCGCAGCGCTGGCGGCGGTCTCGTGGGTGCTCGTGCCGTGGCTGCGCTGGCGCACCACGTCGTACTCCGTGACGAACCGGCGGATCGCGGAGCGGTCCGGCATCCTCACGCGCGTCGGGCGCGACATCCCGCTCTACCGGATCAACGACGTCGCGCTCGAGAAGGACGTCGTCGACCGGATCTTCGGCTGCGGGACGCTCGTGGTGTCCGACGCGACCGAGAAGCAGGGCATGGAGCTGCACGACGTGCCGCGCGTCGACGAGGTGCACCTGCGACTGCAGGAGCTGCTGCACGTCACCGACGACGGGTCCGACGACGGCGAGTGGCCGCCGACCGAGCCCGCCCGGCGCCGGCGCAGGCGGCACTGAGCCCGGCGCAGGCGGCACTGAGCCCGGCGCAGGCGGCGCCGACCCTCAGAACGGGGGCGGGCCGGTCTGCTGTTCCGCCGTGCTGCCGGGTGGGCCTTCCTCGCGCGGTGGTCGGTGGGCGGGGTCGGCGATCGTGGGTGGTCGGTCGTGCTGGTGGCCGGTGGGTGCGGTCCATCGGGTGGTGCCGGTGGCCGGGTCGTGGGTGACGTGCCAGCCGCCGAGGGTCTTGGCGCGGTGGTGGGTGCGGCACAGGGCGTGGAGGTTGTCGCCGTGGGTCTGCGGGGCGTCCCGGTCCGGGTCGAACGGGTCGAGGTGGTCGAGGTCGGTGCGCCAGGCGGGCACGCGGCAGCCGGGGAAGGTGCAGGTGATGTCGCGGGCGATGACCGCGGCACGCAGTGCGGGGCTGGGCCGGTAGGACCGTGAGGACAGGTCGGTCAGGACGCCGGTGGCGGGGTCGGTGAGGATCCGCCGCCAGGTGGCGTCGGGGTCGGCGGCCAGCGCCCGGGCGACCGCCGCGGGAACCGGTCCGTGGCCGGCGAGCAGGCCAGGCAGGTCGTCGGCGCCGAGCAGCGTGGAGGCGGCCACCGTGACCTGGACGCCGGGCCGGCGGCCGGTCGCCGGCCCGGTCGCGGAGCCGTGCACTGACCCGGTCGGGGTGAGGTCGCCCGTCACGAGGCCGACCAGGGCGTCGGCGCGGCACGCGTCGAGGCGGCGGGTCTCCCCGGGGGTGCGGTGCATCGGCACGGCGACCTGCTCGACCGCGGCCAGGACGCGGGCGGCGTCGTCGGCGGGCAGGTAGGCGGTGAGGTAGGCCATCGCGTCGTCCACCGGCTCCAGGCGCACGAACCGCTCGGAGCGGGCGGCGTGGTGCCGCCGTTCGGCGCCGTCCGGGTCGATGCGGATCTCGGCACGGCGCAGCCGCTCGCGCAGCTGCGGCACGGTGAGGCGCTCCGCCTCGGGCAGCACCTCGCGCACCGCAGCCCGGCGCCGGTCGTCCGGCAGGCGGCCGGTAGCGATCAGCGTCTCGGCCTTGCGCCGGTCGATCCGGCCGGTCGCGAGGGCGTCGGCCACCTCGGGCAGCCCGGCGGTGCCGTGCGCGACGGTGACCAGCTGCGCGGCCGCGTGCCGCGTCATCCCGAGCCGGGCGGCCACCCCGTCGACCGTGAACTCGTGCTCGGCCGACCCGCGGGTGCGTTCCAGCAGCTCGGCCAGCGCCCGCGCCGACCCGGCCTGCGCCCACGCGGCGACCCGCTCCCACGCCGCCAGCACCTCCACGAGCGTGTGGTCGTCCAGGTCGGCCGGCTCCAGCGCGACCAGCCGTGACGCCAGCCCCGGACCCGGCAGCGCCGCGTCCAGCTCCGCCGCCAGGCTCGCGGCCGGTTCGACGGCGGCACGCGCACGATCGCCGTTGGCGAACCATGCGACGTCGGGCACGAACACCTCGTCGACCATCCGCGCGAGCTCACGCTCCAGCGCGGCCTCGACGGGCGAGGGTGCGGGCGGTCCCGGCACGACCGGGGCACGGGCAGCGCCGGGACCGCCCGTCCGAGCGCGCGACACGCGGGCGGGATGGCTGCCGCCGTGCGCTGCATCGCCCCACTCGAACATGTGTTCGATTCTAGCGAGACCTCCGACACCGCGCAAGGGCTGCACCTGCCCACATTCACCCGTGCCCCCTGCGGCGCGGCTGCGTCTATCCGGGCGAGGCCACCACAGGGGCGGCCCCTCTCATGCCAAGGGGAAAGAGTGAGGAACCGGCCTTCTCGTCGGCACGACGCCGCAGCGCGACCCTCCGAGGGTCCGCGGCGCCGCGGTCGACTCGATCATCAGACCGTCCGCAGAGCCACGGGGCTGCTCGTCACCGCAGGGATCGTCGGCGTCACGACGTTCGCGGGCGCCTCGGCGGCGAACGCGGAGCCGACCGACCAGACCGAGGCGCTCGGGAAGTTCCTGGGTGGCAGCGCGCCGCCGATCGACCTCGACGACGTCGCCGAGGTCCACGGCGCGCACGCCGAGCACCCGTCGGGCGACGCGCTCCGCACCAACCCGCTGAGCGCCGACGTGCTCAACGCGGTGTTCGTCGACCTCGGGGACTCCCTCCAGCTCTTCGGGCCCAACGGCGTCATCGCGCTCGGCACGGTCAACCAGTACGGTCGAGCGTGCGAGCAGGTGCGCGAACGCCGCGTAGGGCAGCGGGTCGAGCACGCGGACGTTGGGCACGCCGCGCACCGCGGGCACGACGGCGTCGCGCACGAGCGGGTTGAGGTGCAGCGGGACGACGACGAGCACGTCGGGGAACAGCCGGGCAACGCGCACGAGCGCGTCCGCGACCCCGGCGATGCCCGCGCCCCACGCCTCGCGCCGGTGCGCGGTGACCGTGACGACGACGCGCTCGCCGGGACGTTCTCCGCCAGGAGGTTGGCGGCGGCGTCGGCGGTCGGCGCGCAGTGCAGCGCGGCGACGGCCGAGACGAACCGGCGGTTGCCCTCCTCGGGGAAGGGAGCGTCGAGGTTGCCCGTGCGCAGCCCCGCCTCGACGTGGACGACCGGGATGCGGCGGTGGAACGCCGCGAGCGCCCCCGCGAACGTCGACGTCGTGTCGCCCTGCACGACGACGGCGTCGACCGGGCGCTCGTCGAGGTACCGGCCGAAGCCCGTGAGCGCCCCGGCGAGCACGTCGTCGAGCGACTGGCCGGGGCGCATGAGGCCGAGGTCGTGGTCGGGCACGATGCCGAACAGCGCGTTGATGCCGTCGAGCATCTCGCGGTGCTGGCCCGAGACCACGACGACGGGGTCGAACCCGTCGTGCTCGGTCAGGGCGCCGACGACCGGCGCGAGCTTCACGGCCTCCGGCCGCGTCCCGTACAGCACCGCGACCTGGCGCCGGTGACCCGTGGGGTTCATGGTGCAGCCCTCCCGTCCCCGGGACCGCGCGCGGCGCGCGGCCCGTCACCCCAACCGACGACGCCGGGGCGCGGGCGTGACGGGCGAATTCCGGACGGTCTCCGCTCGCGACGGTTCCGGGCCCCCGCTTACGGTGACGGCATGTCGCAGCAGGGCAGGCTCCCGCACGTGGTCGTCGTCGGCGGAGGGTTCGGAGGGCTCGCGGTCGTCAAGGCCCTCAAGGACGCGCCCGTGCGCGTCACGCTCGTCGAGCGGCACGTCTACAACACGTTCCAGCCGCTGCTGTACCAGGTGGCCACGGGCGGCCTGAACCCGGGCGACGTCACCTACTGGCTGCGCGGGCTGCGGCTCAAGCAGAAGAACGTGCGCGTGCTGCACGAGCAGCTCGTGGGCATCGACCACGACGCGCGACGCATCCGGCTGCTCAACGACGAGTGGGTCGACTTCGACTTTCTCGTGATCGCCAACGGCGTGACGGTGAGCTACTTCGGCACACCCGGCGCGCACGAGCACGCGTTCGGCATGTACTCGCGCTCGCAGGCCCTGAAGATCCGCGACCAGCTCTTCATCCGGCTCGAGAAGTCGGCCTTCACGCACAGCATGGAGGACGGGCTGCGCGTGGTCGTCGTCGGCGGCGGCGCGACGGGCGTCGAGGTCGCGGGCGCGCTCGCCGAGCTGCGCACCGCCGGGCTGGCGCCCGCGTACCCGGAGATCCACGGCAGCGCGTTCGAGGTCAAGATCGTCCAGCGCGGCACCGAGCTGCTCAAGGGCTTCCACCCCGACCTGCGCCGGTACGCCGAGGAGGAGCTCAAGCGCCGCGGCGTGACGCTGCACCTCGGCGCGGGCGTGGCCGAGGTGCTGCCCGACGCCGTCGTGCTCACCGGCGGCACGCGCATCCACGCCGACCTCACGATCTGGTCGGCCGGCGTCGCGCCGCACCCCGAGGTCGACGGCTGGGACCTGCCGCGCGGCCCGCGCGGGCGCATCGCCGTCGGCCCGGACCTCCAGGTCGAGGGCCGCCCGGGTGTGTTCGCGGTCGGCGACATCGCCGCGACGCCCGACGAGCTGCCGCAGCTCGCCCAGCCCGCGATCCAGGGCGGCCGGACGGCCGCACGGAACATCCTCGCGCTGATCGAGGGGCGGCCCACCGAGCCGCTGCGCTACCGGGACAAGGGCACCATGGCCGTCATCGGCCGCCGGGCCGCGGTCGCGGAGATCAACGTGCCCGGCCTGCGCGCGCCGCTGCGGCTCACCGCGGGCCTGGCGTGGATCGTGTGGCTGTTCGTCCACATCATGTCGCTCGTCGGGCCGCGCAACCGGGTCACGACGCTCGCCGGCCTCGTCACGCGGTACGGCTTCCCGTTCCACCGCCGGCCGATCCCCATCGTGGGCGAGGTGCCCACCGTGCGGCCGCCGAAGGAGCCGTCCGCGCGGACGTGAGGCCCGCGGTGGTCAGGCGCGGCGGGCGGCCACGGTCCGCGTCACCCCGTACGCGGCGAGGATGACGACCACGAGCCCGCCGGTGGCCAGCAGCTGGGCGCGCGCCGCGGCGTCGGACAGCATGAGACCGACGATCGCGACGAGCCCGCCGAGCGTCACCCAGGTCAGCCACGGGTAGCCCCAGGAGCGCAGCGGCAGGGTGCGGCCCTGCTCGGCCGCGGCGGCCTCGAGCCGCGGGCGCAGCCGGAGCTGCGCGACGACGACGAGCCCCCACACGACGAGCAGCGCCGAGCCGACGGCGTTGAGCAGGATCGACAGGATCGAGTTCGGCAGCAGCCAGTTGAGCAGCACGGCGACGACGCCGAAGAACACCGACACGAGCACGGCGACCCACGGCACCTCGCGGCGCGAGACGCGCGTCGCCACCGACGGCGCGTCGCGGCGCTCGCCGAGCGAGAAGAGCATGCGGCTCGTCGCGTAGACGTTGGCGTTGAACGCGCTCAGCAGCGCCAGGACGACGACGACCTCCATGAGCCGCGCCGCGCCGTCGAACCCGGCCATCTGCAGGACGGTGACGAACGGCGAGGCCAGGCGGTCGGCGTCGGTCCAGGGGATGAGGGCGACCATGATCGCGACCGAGCCGACGTAGAAGAACAGGATGCGCCACAGGATGGTGCGGGTCGCGCGGGCGACGGCGGTCTGCGGGTCGCGCGCCTCGGCCGCGGCGATCGTGACGATCTCGATGCCGCCGAACGCGAAGACGACGACGAGGAGCCCGGCCGCGATGCCGGCCCAGCCCGCGGGCGCGAAGCCGCCGTGCGCGGCCCACTCCCCCAGCACGCTGCCGCCGACGGGGATCACGCCGACGACGATGAGCAGGCCGACCACGAGGAAGCCGACGATCGCGGCGACCTTGATCATCGCGAACCAGAACTCGGCCTCGCCGAAGTGCCGCACACCGATGAGGTTCACGGCGCCGAACACGGCCACGACGACCGCCGCCACGGCCCACTGCGGCACCTGCGGCCACCAGGTGCTCGCGATCGCCGCCACGCCCGTGACCTCGACGCCGAGCACCATGATGATCATGAACCAGTAGAGCCAGCCGAGCAGGAAGCCGGCCCAGCGGCCCAGCGCCGCCTCGGCGTAGACCGAGAACGAGCCGGACGCGGGCATCGCGGCGGCCATCTCGGCGAGCATGCGCATGACGAGGACGACGAGCGCGCCCGCGATCGCGTAGCTCACGAGCACGGCGGGGCCGGCGGTCGCGATGCCGACGCCCGAGCCGAGGAACAGCCCGGCACCGATCGCCGAGCCGAGGCCCATCATCGTCAGGTGCCGCGGGCGCAGGCCGTGCGCGAGCGGCTCGGCCGGGGCGGCGAGCAGGCCCGGCGTCGTTCGAGGGGTGGTGGTCACGACCGACCACGGTAACCCCACCCCGGGAGTTGTCAGGGCCACACCGGTGCATGCACGGGTGTGGCCCTGACAACGTGCGTGCCCCGGGCGATCAGGTGCTCACGACGTCGCGACGCCGGAACCCGACGAACGCGAGCGCCAGCAGCACGGCGGCGATCCCCCACAGCACGAGCGTGTCGCCCGCCGCGACGTCGTCGACGAAGGGCGCGGGCACCCAGTCGAACGGCGAGAGGCGCAGCGCCCAGTCGGGCAGCTCGAACAGGCCGCCGAACAGGCCGACGACGAACGTGTACGCGAGCAGCGCCCACGCGACGCCCGACGCCTTGGGCAGCCACGCGAACAGCGCCGCGGCGAGCCCGAGGTACACGAGCAGCGCCGGCACGTAGCTGACCAGCACGGTCGTGTACTGCCCGAACGACTGGTCGTCCCAGCCGACCGAGACGGCACCCGCCCACAGCGCGTACACGCTCACGGCGAGGAGCACGAGCGTGCCGATCGCGGCGACCCCGAGCTGCGCGCCGAGCCACCGCGTGCGGGACACGGGCAGCGCGAGCGCGACCTCGGCCCGGCCCGTGGACTCCTCGGCCTTGGGCCGCAGCGCCATGACGATCGCGTACGCGGCGCAGCACAGCGCGGCGTAGAGCAGCATGACGCCGAGGAACGACACGCTCAGCGCCGACGGGTCGTCGCCGAAGATCTGCTGCGCGGCCGGGTTCGACTCGACGAGGTCGCCGATCATGGTGCCGATCTCGGGCATGAGGGTGCCCGAGGCGTACCACATGAGGCCGAGACCCAGGCAGCTCCACAGCAGCGCGGACCGCTGCTGCAGCCAGGCGAGCGCGAGGGGGCTGCGCAGCGACGGCCGCGCGTCGGCCCGCCCGCCGCGCGACGCGACGAGCCCGCCGCCGAAGTCGCGCCGCGAGGCCAGCACCGCGCCGACCCACAGCAGGACCGCGACGGCGGCCACCGACAGCAGCGCCGGCCACCACCGCAGGTCGACGAACGAGCGCATCTGCTGCGCCCACGCGATCGGCGAGAACCACGACAGCGCGCTGCCGCCGCGCTGCTGCATGTCGCCCGCGGCCCGGACGACGAACGCGGCGGCGAAGACCGCGAGGCTCATGCCGATCGCGCCGCGCCCGTGCTCGGTGACCTGGCAGAACACGACGGCGACCGCGCCGAAGACGAGCGCGCTGAGCGCCGAGCCGACCGTCATCGCGAACGAGTCGACGAGCGCCAGCTCGCCGCCGCCGACGCCGTACATCGCGAGCGCCGAGAGCACCGCGATGAGGGCCTGCGCGATCACGAGCGTGACCATGGCCGCGACCGCGGGCGCGTGCCGGCCGACGGCGGCGGCACGCACCAGCTCGGAGCGGCCCGACTCCTCCTCGGCCCGCGTGTGCCGTACGACGTGCAGGATGCTGAAGATCGCCAGCGCGAGCACCACCCACGTGATGCCCTCGTTGGCCATGGCCACGCCCGTCGTGTAGTTCTCCAGGCCGTAGTTGGGCCCGCCCATGACGATGCCCGCGGGCGTCTCCATGACGGCGGCGCGGCCCTGGCGGGAGGCCTCGTCCGCGAACACCGTGTCGAGGGTGGCGGTGAAGTAGGCGTAGAACGCGACCATCGAGGCGCTCCACACCGTGAGCCGGACCCGGTCGCGGCGCAGCACGAAGCGCACGAGCCGGCCGGTGCCGGTGAGGGTGTGCCCGCCCGTGGCGGCCGGCGCCGGAGGCGCGGCCGGGGCCGGGCGGGTCGCGGTGGCGGTCATCGCGCCCCCGCCCCGCTGCCCGCGGCGACCGGCAGCACGTCGCCGTAGTGGCGCATGAAGAGCTCCTCGAGCGACGGCGGGGCCGCGGTGAACGACTGCACGCCGAGCGACGACAGGGCGGTGAGCACGGCACCCATGGCGTCGTTGTCGACGTCGAATGTGACGCGCGTGCCCTGGGCGTCCGGTGCGGTGACCAGGTCGTGCACCCCGAGGATCCCGCCGAGCGACGACGGGTCGCCCTCGACGACCGCGGTGACGTTCGACCGGGTCAGGTGGCGCAGCTCCTCGAGAGCGCCGGACTCGACGGACCGGCCGCCGCGGATGATCGTCACGGTGTCGCAGACCTTCTCGACCTCGTGGAGGATGTGGCTGCTCAGCAGCACCGAGGTGCCCGTGGCCTTGGCCTCGCGCACGTAGTCGGTGAACACGGCCTCCATCAGGGGGTCGAGGCCCGACGTCGGCTCGTCGAGGACGAGGAGGTCGACGTCGGAGGCGAACGCCGCGACGAGCGCGACCTTCTGCCGGTTGCCCTTGGAGTAGGTGCGGGCCTTCTTGGTGGGGTCGAGCTCGAAGCGCTCGAGCAGCTCCTGACGGCGCTGTCTTGCGCCTCTGCTCGTGCCCCCACCGCGCAGCCGCGTGAGGAAGTCGATCGTCTCGCCGCCCGTGAGGTTGGGCCAGAGGTTGACGTCGCCCGGCACGTAGGCGAGGCGGCGGTGGAGCGCGACGGCGTCGGACCAGGGGTCGCCGCCGAGGAGGCGGACGTGGCCGGCGTCGGCGCGCAGCAGGCCGAGCAGGACCCGGATGGTCGTCGACTTGCCGGCGCCGTTGGGGCCCAGGAAGCCGGCGACCTCGCCGGGGCGGACGGTCAGGTCGAGGCCGTCGAGGGCCTTGACCGTGCCGAAGGACTTGTGCAGGTCGTGGATCTCGATCGCGGGCGCGGTCGTCGCGCCCGTACGCGCGGTGGTCATGGTTCCTCTTCGTCGTGGGAGGTGTCGCGGTGTGTGCGCGTCAGGCGGCGGGGTCGTCCTCGCTGGGGACGTCCGCGTCGACGCGGTCCGACGACGGCGGGTCACCGACGTAGAGCAGGTAGTCGTCGAGCATGCGGCGGTTCGTGAGGAACCCCTGCGTGAAGAGCTCGACCTGCGGCAGGTACTGGTCCTTGAGGAACCGGCGCAGCGTGCCCTGCAGGTCGGCCGGGTCCTGCGGCGGGTCGAGCGTGAGCGCCAGGAGCATCGAGCCGAGCGACGACAGCACGAGGAAGCGCACGCGCTTGGCCTCGTCGAGGCTGGGCTTGACGATGCCCGCCCGGACCGCCTCGGCCGTGTACTTCTCGGCGTCCTCGATCATGTGGTTGACGAACGCCGCCGCGACCTCGCCGCCGGCCTGCAGCGACCGCAGCACGTAGCCGAGCAGCGGCGCGAACTCCTCGGCCTCGGTGAGCACCTCCATGAGGCGCCCGCTCGTGGCCGGGCCCATGTTCTTGCGCTTGGACTCGGCGATCCACGCCAGCACGTGCTCGTCGCACACGGCGTGCAGCTTGGCCTTCGACCCGAAGTGGTGGATCACCAGCGCAGGGCTGACCCCCGCGTCGGCCGCGATGTCGCGCACCGTCGCGTCGAAGCCCGAGCGCGCGAACCGCAGCACCGCGGCGTCGCGGATGCGGGCGCGGGTCGTGAGGTCGTCGGCTGAACGCACGTTCATGAGCCTAAACAGGCGTTCAGCCGCGCGCAAGAGGTGGGACGGCGGCGGCTGCGGGTGGCTGCTGCATCGAAAGCCGTCTATATTGATCGAGATCGAATCAGCAAGGAGCCCCTGCGTGAGCACCCTCGTCACCCGCCGCCTGTCCGCCCTGGACCGGTGGCTGCCCCTGTGGATCGCCGCCGCGATGCTCCTGGGGCTCGCGCTCGGCCGCTGGCTGCCCGGCGTCGGGCACGCGCTCGAGGCGCTCGAGGTCGGCGGGATCTCGCTGCCCATCGCGCTCGGCCTGCTCGTGATGATGTACCCGGTGCTCGCGAAGGTGCGCTACGACCGCGTCGCCGCCGTCACGGGCGACCGGCGCCTGCTCGTGAGCTCCCTGGTCCTCAACTGGGTCGCCGGACCGGCGCTCATGTTCGCCCTCGCCTGGCTGCTGCTGCCGGACCTGCCGGAGTACCGCACGGGCCTGATCCTCGTCGGCCTCGCGCGCTGCATCGCCATGGTCGTCATCTGGAACGACCTGGCGTGCGGCGACCGCGAGGCCGCCGCGGTCCTCGTCGCGCTCAACTCGGTCTTCCAGGTGCTCGCGTTCTCGCTGCTCGGCTGGTTCTACCTCACCGTCCTGCCGGGCTGGCTCGGCCTGGACACGCAGGGCCTCGACGTCTCGGTGGGCCAGGTCGCGCTCAACGTGCTCGTGTTCCTCGGCGTGCCGCTCGCCGCGGGCTTCGTGTCGCGCGCGATCGGCGAGCGCACGCGCGGGCGGGCGTGGTACGAGGGCACCTTCCTGCCGCGCGTCGGGCCCTGGGCGCTGCACGGCCTGCTGTTCACGATCGTGCTGCTCTTCGCGCTCCAGGGCGACGCGATCGCGGCCCGGCCGCTCGACGTCGCGCGCATCGCCGTCCCGCTGCTCGTCTACTTCGCGGTGCAGTGGGCGCTCGGCCTGGCGCTCGGGCACGCGCTCGGGCTGGGCTACGCGCGCTCCACGACGCTCGCCTTCACCGCGGCGGGCAACAACTTCGAGCTCGCGATCGCCGTCGCGATCGCCACGTTCGGCGCCACCTCCGGCCAGGCCCTGGCCGGCGTGGTGGGGCCGCTCATCGAGGTCCCTGTGCTCCTGGGCCTCGTGCACGTGTCGCTGCGGGCGGGACGCCGGTGGTTCGGCGAGGATCCCGCGACCGGCCGCGACACCGTTCCCGCGGCGGCGAACGCGCCGTCCGAGGTCCTCGTCGAGGAGGTCCGACCATGACCACGACCGTCCCCTGCACCGCGAACCCCGCCGTCGTCGAGCGTGCGATCGGCGCCGACGCCGCCGACGCCGTCGCGGCCACGCTCAAGGCGCTCGCCGACCCGCTGCGTCTGCGCATGCTCTCGGCCATCGCCACCGCGCCCGACGGCGAGGCGTGCGTGTGCGACCTCGCCGAGCTGGGCGAGGTGTCCCAGCCCACGGTGTCGCACCACCTCAAGGTGCTGCGCGACGTCGGGCTGCTCGAGTCCGAGCGCCGCGGCACGTGGGTCTGGTACCGGGTGGCGCCGGCGTACCGCGGCGCGGTGACGACCCTGCTCGACCGCTTCGCGCCCGCCGCGCTCGAGAGCCGCCGCCACGCGGGTCGCGCGAGCGCGATGCACGGCCTCGCCGACGTCGAGCGCGAGCTCGAGGACCTCGCCGGCTCGCTCGCCCAGCGGATCCCGGGCACGACGCGCGACGAGGCGCTGCGCGTGGTCCGCGAGTCCTACACGTCGCTCGCACGGCGCGGCGGCATCCCGGTCTACCTCGTCGCGCTCACCGAGCACTTCGCGTACCAGCGGCTGACCGACGCCGCCAAGTCACGCACAGCCGGGTCGCGCACGGCCGGGTCCCGGGCGACGGCGGAGCACCCGCCGCAGGTGCTGTTCGTCTGCGTCGGCAACGCCGGCCGCTCGCAGCTGGCCGCTGCGCTGCTCGAGCACTACGCCGGGGACCGCGTCGTCGTGCGCTCGGCCGGGTCGATGCCCGCCGCGAACGTCCACGACACGGTGAAGCCGCTGCTCGCCGAGCTCGACGTCGACCCCGACGGCGCGACGATGTTCCCCAAGCCGCTCACCGACGACGCCGTGCGCGCCGCCGACGTCGTGATCACCATGGGCTGCGGGGACGTGTGCCCGGTCATGGCCGGCAAGCGGTACGAGGACTGGGTCGTGGGCGACCCGGCGCTCGCGTCGCCGGCCGGCGCTCGCGCGATCCGCGACGAGCTCGACGCCCGCGTGCGCACGCTCGTCCACGACCTCCTGCCCGACCTGCAGCTCACCGACTGACCCACCGAGAGGAACCGCCATGCCCTCCGCCCTGTTCGTCTGCGTCCACAACGCCGGCCGCTCCCAGATGGCCGCCGGCTTCCTGCGCGAGCTGTCCGGCGGCGCCGTCGAGGTCCGCTCGGCCGGCTCCGCCCCCGCCGACCGGATCAACCCCGTCGCGGTCGAGGCGATGCTCGAGAAGGGCATCGACATCCGCGCCGAGCAGCCCAAGGTCCTCACGACCGAGGCCGTCCAGGCGTCCGACGTCGTCATCACGATGGGCTGCGGCGACGCGTGCCCGATCTTCCCCGGCAAGCGGTACGAGGACTGGGAGCTCGAGGACCCGGCCGGCCAGGGCATCGAGGCCGTCCGCCCGATCCGCGACGAGATCGAGCGCCGGGTCCGCACGCTGCTCGACGAGCTGGGCGTCGAGGCGGTGGCGTGATGAAGATCGTCGTCGTCGGGTCGGTCGCGGCCGGCACCTCGGCCGCGGCCAAGGCCCGACGCAACACCGAGACCGCGCAGATCACGGTCTACGAGCGCGACCACGACATCTCGTACTCGGGGTGCGGGCTGCCGTACTTCGTGGGCGGCGAGGTCGAGACGATCGACGAGCTCACGCCGCGCGACGCCGCGTGGTTCGCGAAGCGCTACGGCGTCGACGTGCGCACGGGCCACGAGGTCACCGACGTCGACGCCGCGGCGCGCACCGTGACCGTCCGCGAGCCGGCGACCGGCCGGACGTTCACCGACACCTACGACGAGCTCGTGCTCGCGACGGGCGTCTCCCCGGTCGTGCCGCCGGCGTGACCGTCGTCGAGGCCCTGGCGCACGCGATGCCGCGCATGGACCCCGACATGTCGGCGCGCGTCGACGCCGAGCTGCGCGCGCACGGCGTGCGGCTGCTCACGAGCACGCGCGTGGTCGGGATCGAGCCGGCCGACGACGCGGCCGACGTCGCTGCCGTCGTCGTGCAGGACGCCGACGGCGAGCGCCGCGTCCCGGCCGGCCTGGTGATCCTCGCGGTGGGCGTGCGGCCGAACCTCGAGCTCGCCAACGCCCCGACGTACGCGACGACCAAGGACCCCGTGCACTACACGGGCATGGCGCTGGCCAACGCCGTGCACGGGACCGCGCCGATCATCTCCCCCGCCGAGCTCGAGCGCCGCCGCGCGGCCGGGGAGAAGGTCCAGGTCGTCGACGTGCGCTCGGCCAAGGACCGCGCGAAGTCCTTCGTCGAGGGCTCGGTGCACGTCCCGCTCGCCGAGCTGCGCGAGCGTGCCGGCGAGCTCGACCCCGCCGTGGCGACCGTGACGTACTGCAACAAGGGCGTCTCGGGGAACGCGGCCCAGCACGTGCCGCGCAACCTCGGGTTCTCCGAGGTGTACAACCTGTCCGGCGGCAACACGAACTACCAGGCCTACACGAACACCCACTGACCACCGAGCTGTCAGGTCCACGCCGCGGTATACCGGGGCGTGAACCTGACAACTCGCCAGGGGAAGGAGCACGAGCAGCGTGACCCAGCTCGCCCGACGTCTGCGCACACCCGACGCCGTGATCATCGGCCTCGGCTCGATGATCGGCGCCGGCGTGTTCGCGGCGTTCCCGCCGGCCGCGCGCGCCGTCGAGCCCACCGGCGTCGGTGTCGCCCTGCTCGTGGCGCTCGCGCTCGCGGCCGTCGTCGCGTACTGCAACGCGACGTCGTCGGCGCAGCTCGCGGCCCAGTACCCGACGTCGGGCGGCACCTACGTGTACGGGCGCGAGCGGCTCGGCGAGTGGTGGGGCTACCTGGCGGGGTGGGGCTTCGTCGTCGGCAAGACGGCGAGCTGCGCGGCCATGGCGCTGACCTTCGGCGCGTACGCCGCACCGCCGGGGTGGGAGCGGCCGGTCGCTGTCGCGGCCGTGGTCGCGCTCGCCGCCGTGAACTACCGCGGCGTGACGCGGACCGCGCGCGCGGCGCAGTGGATCGTGACCGTGGTGCTGCTGGCGCTCGCGGTGACGGTGGCGGTCGCGCTCGGCGGAGCGCAGCCGGACCTCGGCGCGGTGTGGGGCGGGTCCGGTGAGGCGGCGGGCGCCGGCGGGTTCCTCGGCGGGCCCGCCGGCTGGTACGGCGTGCTGCAGGCCGCGGGCCTGCTCTTCTTCGCCTTCGCCGGCTACGCGCGCATCGCGACGATGGGCGAGGAGGTGGTCGAGCCGCGCACGACCATCCCCCGCGCGATCGTCGGCGCGCTCGGCGGGACCGTCGTCGTGTACGCGGTCGTCGCGGTCACGTTGCTCGCGGTGCTCGGGCTGTCGGGCATCGGGGCGACGACGACGCCGCTCGCGGCCGCGGTCGAGGGCACGCCGTGGGCGGGCGTCGTCGTGCGCGTCGGTGCGTCCGCGGCCGCGCTGGGTGCTCTGCTCGCGCTCGTCGCCGGCGTCGGGCGCACGAGCCTCGCCATGGCCCGCGAGGGCGACCTGCCCCGCTGGCTGTCCGCCGTCCACCCGAGGTTCTCGGTGCCGCACCACGCGGAGGTGGCGCTCGCCGCCGTCGTGTGCGTGCTCGTCGCGACCGTCGACCTGCGCGGCGCGATCGGCTTCTCGTCGTTCGGCGTGCTGCTCTACTACGCGGTCGCCAACGCGGCCGCGTGGACGCAGACCGGCGAGCACCGCCTGTACCCGCGCTGGGTGCAGGGGCTCGGGCTCGTCGCGTGCCTCGTGCTCGTGGCGACGCTGCCTCTCGTGGCCGTGGTGGCGGGGATCGCCGTCTTCGCGGTGGGCCTCACGATCCGCGCCGCCCGCCTCCACCGCTCGCCGAGGTAGCGCCCCGTCCGCCGATGTAGCGCAGCACGCCGCGAGGTAGCGCGTTCCGCGCCGAGGTAGCGCGTTTCGCGCCGAGGTAGCGCAGCACCCCGCGAGGTAGCGCGTCTTCCGCCGAGGTAGCGCTGCGGTGTCCGACGGCGGTGCCACAGTGGGCGCATGGACCGACGCCGGCAGTCCCTCGGCACGACGGCGGCACTCGCCGTCGTACTCCTTCTCGCCGTGGCGGCGTGCGCACCCGGGCCCAACGCGGCCGGCGACACCGCTGCGCTCACGGCCGACCCGGCCGGGTTCTGGCTCGGCCTGTGGCACGGGATCATCCTGCCGGTGACGTTTGTCGTGTCGCTCTTCACGGACAGCGTCTCGGTGTACGAGGTGCACAACAACGGCAACTGGTACGACCTCGGCTACGTGCTCGGCATCTCGCTGGTGTTCGGCGGGCCGTTCGGAGCCCGCCGCGCCCGCGGCTGAGCGTCGCCGTCGCAGCGCGGGCCGGGGCTCACGGCTGGAAGCTCTCCCTCAGGAACCGGTCGACGATGTCCATGACGGGCTCTCCGAAGAACGCTCCCGCCCCGTGACCGGCGCCCTCGAGCCGGTAGAGCTCGATGCGATGACCCGCTTCCGTCATGGCGTCGCCCAGGACGACGCTCTGCTCGAACGGCACGACGTCGTCGTCGCTGCCGTGCAGGACCAGGAGCGGCGGCAGCTCCTGCTCGGCCGCAGGCCTGATGTGCGTGGCCGCAGCGGCGGGCGCGGCCACGTCCGGGTGTTCCCGGGGGTCGATCCCGCCGAGCAGGTCGTCGCAGGCGGGGTCCTCGGGCATGAGGGAGAGGTCGCCCGGCCCGTAGAAGTCGACGACCGCGCGTACGCCCAGCGGCTCGTCGTCGTGCCGGCCGAGAGCCCCGGGCACGCCGTCGGTCACCATCGCGAGCACCACGAGGTGCCCACCCGAGGAGTCGCCCCACAGGGCGATCCTGTCCGGGTCGACGCGGTACTGCCCGGAGTTCGCCCGCAGGAACCGCACGGCGGACCGCACGTCCTCGACCTGGGCGGGGAACGGGGCGACGTCGCTGGGCCGGTGCTCCACGATCGCCACGACGTACCCGCGCCGGGCGAACTCGGCCATCGCCAGGAGCCACTGCCCGAGCATCTGCTCCCGCCACCCGGACCCCTGGACGAACACGACCGTGGGGAACGTGACCGGGGCGAACCAGTCCTCGATCGGCGGCCAGACGACCTGCAGGCGCAGCGAGCGACCCGAGGCCTCCGCGTACGGCACGTTCATCCAGACGACGCCGTGGCCGTGCGGAGCCGTGCCGTCGATCGTCCTGATCTCCAGGGTGTTCACGTGAGGCATCGTCCTGGCTGGGCGACCGCCGGTCCACCGAATAGGCATCACCTCCGAGGCGCGAATCACGCGCGCCGGAGCGTCGCCAGCAGGACGGCGGCGAGCAGGCACGCGACCCCGGCCCACGTGAGGAACGCCGGGTCGCCGACGGCGGCGCCGCCGAGCGGTGCACCGGCCCGCGCCAGCGACAGCGGCGCTGCCATCGCCCCGGCGATCGTGGCGTAGCGCAGGCTGCCGTACCTCTCGAGCAGCAGCGCCGGCCGCGCGATGGTCGCGACGCCGAACCCGAGGCCGAATGCGACGACGCACGCCACGACGGCGCCGGACCCCCCGGCGTGCGGCAGAGCCAGCGCGCCGATCCCCTGGACGGCGAAGACGGCGGCGGTCACGGTCGCGACCCCGGCCCGCGCCGACACCCCGCTGAAGACGACCCGGCCGGCGACCGACAGCACGCCGAGCAGGCCTGCGACGCTCGCCGCGACCGTCGCCCCGTGTCCCGCGCCGACGAGGTGGGCCACGAGCAGCGTGCCCACCGCCGAGACGGCGAGCGTCTGCGCGACGAACGCGACCGTCGCGACCCAGAACCCGCCGTCGTGCAGCGCCTCGCGCACGCCGACACCTGCGCCGACACCGTGCCGCGCACCGGACGCCCCACTCGACGCGGTGTCCGGCCGGAGGCGAGCACCGCCGTCGGGTACGCGCGCGGCGCGCGGGCCACCGCCCGGCACGACGAGCGCGTGCCCCGGGACCGCGACGACCGCGAGCAGCCCGGCGAGGCACAGCAGCGCCGTGCGCCAGCCGAGGCGGTCGGCGAGCAGGCCCGTGAGCGGGAAGAAGATGCTGGACGCGAAGCCGGCGACGAGCGTGTCGCCCAGGATCGCGCGCCGCCGGCGGGCGGGGTCGTCGATCGCGGCGACGAGGACGGCGAACGTGGTCGCGGCCCCGGCGACGACGACGGTCGAGACCTGCAACGACGCCGCGACCGGCACGAGCAGCAGCGGCAGCGCGTACAGCAGGACGCCGTACCCGACCGTCTGCGTGACCGCCAGGACGACGACCACGCGACGGCGGACGGAGGGCTCAGCCGACGAGGTCACCCGAGCGCCCGTGCGCGACGCCCGTCGCGAAGCCGAGCTCGACGGGCTGCGGCCCGGCGGGTGCGGTGCCGCAGCACCCGCCCGACGTCGCGACGTCCTCCGCCTCGAGCGCGAGGTCGGACGAGCACACACCGGTCGCGGGAAGCTCGAGCTGCACGAGGTCGGCGCCCTCGCGGTCGCCCGCGAGCGCCGCCGCGACCGAGCGCGCCTGCTCGTACCCGGTCGCAAGCAGGAAGGTCGGCGCGCGGCCGTACGACTTCATGCCGACGAGGTAGAAACCCTCGTCCGGGTGGGAGAGCACCGACTCGCCGTGGGGCGGGACCGTGCCGCACGAGTGGAGGTTCGGGTCGATGAGCGGGGCGAGCCGCGCAGGCGCCTCGACGACCGGGTCCAGCTCGAGGCGCACCTCGCGCAGCATGTCGAGGTCGGGCCGGAAGCCGGTCGCGTCGACGATCGTGTCGACCGTCAGGTCGAGCACGCCGTCGACGCCGTCGCGCCGGCCGGTGCCGAGCACGCGGACCTGGCCCGCGTGCGGCTCGAGCCGGTCGATCGCGACGCGCGTGACGAGCTCGAGCCGGCCGGCCTCGACCGCGGCGCGCAGCCGGGTGCCGAGCTCGCCGCGCGCGGGCAGGTCGTCGGCCTGCCCGCCGCCGTAGAGCCGGCGCGCCGACCCGCCGCGGATGGCCCACGTGATGCGGATCCCCGGCACCTGCTCCGCCAGGCGGACCAGCGACAGCAGCGAGTTCGCCGCCGAGTGCCCCATGCCCACGACGAGCGCGTGGCGTCCCGCGAAGCGGGCGCGGTCGGCGCCGAGGACGTCGGGCAGCGGACCGGCGAGGAACGCGGCCGACTCCGCCTCGCCCACCGCGGGCAGGCCGCTGGCGCCGACCGGGTTGCGCTGCCCGTACGTGCCCGAGCAGTCGAGGACCGCACGCGCCCGCACGTCGCGGACCGCGCCGTCGGACCCGGTGGTGCGCACGAGGTAGGGGCGGCGCTCGCGGCCGAGCGAGCGGGTGCGGTCGGCGCCGTCGCGCGCGACGGCGGTCACGCGCGTGCCGTAGCGGACGCGGTCGCGCAGGGCGGGCGTCGCGGCGAGGGGCGCGAGGTAGTCGCGCACGAGCTCGGCTCCGGTGGGCAGGTGGTCGGGGTCCGGCGCCGACCACGTGCCGGTCGCCTCGAGCAGGCGGCGGGCCGCGGCGTCGACGTCGTACCTCCACGGCGAGAACAGGCGGACGTGGCCCCAGCTCGCCACGGCCGCACCGGGTCCGTCGCCGGCCTCGAGCACCAGCGGCTCGAGCCCGCGCTCGAGCAGGTGCGCGGCGGCGGCGAGGCCCACCGGGCCCGCGCCGATCACCACGACCGGGAGCTCCGTCGTCGTCCCTGCGTCCATCCTCGCCACTCCTCAGATCGAAGTTTGTCGATGCGTCGTTGCGAGCACAACGTATCCACATTCTTCGATGCGTGGCAAGATGGAGGACATGACCGCGACCGGCACGCTCCCCGTGGTCGCCCCCGAGACGGAGGCGGCCTGCTGCCCGCCGCTCGTGCGCGACGCCGCCGAGCCGGAGGCCGCGCGCGACCTCGCGCGCGTCTTCAAGGCCCTCGGCGACCCCACGCGTGTGCAGCTGCTGTCGATCGTCGCGGCGCACGACGGCGGCGAGGCGTGCGTCTGCGACCTCACCGACCCGGTCGGCCTCAGCCAGCCGACCGTGAGCCACCACCTCAAGATCCTCGTCGACGCCGGCCTGCTCACCCGCGAGCAGCGCGGCCGGTGGGCGTACTACTCGCTCGTCCCCGGCGCGCTGAGCCGCATCGCCGACGGGCTCACCGGCGTCGCGAAGTAGCGCATTCCGGCGCGAAGTAGCGCGGCGGTCGCCGACGTAGCGCGTTCCGCGACGAAGTAGCGCGTTTGGCGACGAAGTAGCGCGGCAACACGCGCTACGTCGGCGACGGACGCGCTACCTCGCACGAATATGCGCTACCTCGCGAGCCGGGGCGCTACCTCGCGCGAGAACGCGCTACCTCGCGCGAGAACGCGCTACTTCGGCGGATGCAGCGCTACCTCGCGGGGCGGAGCGCTACCTCGTCGCGAGGGGGACGCGGCCGGGCAGCGCCTCGAGCCGGTCGGCGACGGCGGCGGCGGTCGCGGCGAGCTCGCGCGCGATCTGCACGCTCATCCCGAGGTACCGCGACGGGTCGAGCAGCTCGCGCAGCTCGTCGACGTCGAACGTCGCGCCGACCACCGGGTCCCGCCGCAGCAGCTCCACGAACGAGGTGTCGCTCGTCGCGGCCTCCTGCGCCACCTCGAACACGACGTCGTGCGCCTTCTGCCGGCCGATCTTCTCGCCGAGCGCGAGCATGAGCGACTCCGAGCCGATCATGCCCTCGGAGAGCCGGATGTTGTCGCGCATGCGGTCGGGGTCGAGCTCGAGGCCGTCCATGACGACGTCGAGCCGCGCGAGCGTGTCGCCGGCGAGCACGGCCGCGGACGCCGACACGTCCTCGAGCAGCGCCGTCATGGCGCCGTTGGCCTCCTGGTCGTGGAGCATCGACTCGAGCGCGGGCGCGGCGAGGGCGCGCAGCTCGGCGGACATCGTCATCATGTCGAGCGTGAGCTGCGGGTTGCGCTTGTGCGGCATGGTCGACGACCCGACGGTCCCCTCGGGCACGGGCTCGAACGCCTCGGCAAACTCGGGCTGCATGAGCGAGTAGACGTCCTTGCCGATCTTGCCGATGGTCCCGGCGAGCTGCGCCAGGACGAGCACGAGCTCGACGATCCCGTCGTTGATCGCGCGCGACGGCACCCGCATCGGGTGCAGCCCGAGCCGCCGCGCGACGCCGGCCTCGATCTGCCGGCCCTTGTCGCCGAACGACGCGAACGTCCCGGCGGCGCCGCCCATGAGCACGCAGAACAGGCGGTCGTCGAGGCGCTCGAGCCGCTCGGCGTGCGCGACGAGCTGGTCGATCCACACCGCGACCTTGAACCCGAACGTCACGGGCACGGCGTGCTGGCTGTGCGTGCGCCCGGCCATGGGCAGGTCCGCGGCCGAGCCGGCGAGCGTGCCGGCCGAGCGCAGCACGGCCCCGAGCAGCCGCAGGATGCCGCGGTGCGCGTCGCGCAGCACGAGCACGTCGGCCGTCTGCGTGATGTTCTGCGTCGTCGCGCCCCAGTGCACCCAGCCGCCGTGCTTGGAGCCGACGACGCGCGCGAACTCCTCGATGAGCGGCACGAGCGGGTGGCTGGCCTCGGCCGTCGCGGCGAGCACGCGCTTGACGTCGAGCTTCTCGATGCGCGCGGTGAGCGCGATGGCGCGCGCCGACTCCTTCGGGATGAGCCCGACGTCGGCCTCCGCGAGCGCCAGCGCGGCCTCGACGTCGAGCCGGGCCTGCCACCGGTTCTCGCGCGTGAACAGCCGCGCGATGCCCGGGTCGGGGACGCGACCCTCGGTGAACCTGCCGAACGGGGCGACGATCATGGCGACCTCCCGGGCTCGCGCCTGATCGCTGCATCATGGCGCGCCGACGCCCGCCGGCGCACGCACCGGCGGGCGTCGTCCCAGCCCGTGGACGTCAGACGCCGCGGCCGCGCTCGCGGCGGGCTTCCGGATGCCCGTCGTCGTCGCGGTCGCGGTGCCCGACGTCGGCACGGTCGTCGCGCCGCCCGGCTGCGGCCGCGCGCGTGCGCAGCTCGCGGCCGCGCGCGACGTCGTCGCGGTACTTGGCCGCCTGCTTGTCGCTGCGCCGCGTGTCGCGCGGCGGCAGCTGGAGCGTCTCCTCGGCGGCGATCCCGCCCTGCAGCTCGCGCCCGCGCTCGAGCTCGGAGTCGAGCTCGGCGCCGAACAGCAGCGCGAGGTTGGTGATCCACAGCCACAGCAGGAAGATCACGACGCCGGCGAGAGAGCCGTACGTGGCGTCGTAGCTGGCGAACCGGGCGACGTAGATGCCGAAGCCCAGCGACGCGACGATCCACACGAGGATCGCCACGACGGCGCCGACGCTCAGCCAGCGGAACTTCGGCTGCCGCACGTTGGGCGTCGCGTGGTACAGGATCGCGACGAGCAGGATCACGAGCACCAGCACGAGCGGCCACTTGGCGATGCTCCACGCCGTGACCGCCGCCGAACCGAGCCCGACGAGGTCGCCCACCGCCTGCGCGACCGGGCCCGAGAGCACGAGCGACACCACGATGACCACCGCGACGACCACGAGCACGAGGGTGACCAGGAGCGTGACCGGCCGCAGCTTCCAGAAGGGCCGGCCCTCGTCGATCTCGTAGACGCGGTTCATGGCCCGGCCGAACGCGCCGACGTACCCGGACGCCGACCACAGGGCCAGCGCGAGACCGCCGACGAACGCGACGAGCCCGGCGCCCTGGTTCTGGCCCGCGTTCTCCACCAGCGTCGTGATCTGGTCGAGCGAGCCCTCGGGCAGCATGCCGCCCACCTGGTCCAGCACCTGCTGGACCATGCTCTGCGCGTTGCCGAAGAGCCCCAGCACCGAGACGATCGCCAGCAGCGCGGGCGCGATCGCGAGCACCGCGTAGAAGGTCAGCACCGCGGCCAGGTCGAGGCACTCGTCGCGCGAGAACTCGCGCACCGTCGTGCGCAGCGCGTACCTCCACGAGGACTTGCGGAGCTCGGTGGGCGAGTCGGGCTTGCGGTCGTCGTCGGGGTGCGGCGAGCTCGCGCGCGACGACGAGGTGTCGGTGTCCGTCACCAGGGTCCTCCTCGGTGGGGTTCGACGTCGGGTCCGACGTCGCGGACGACGTGCGGGCCGGTCAGAGGGTGCCCGGCTGGTCGCCGCGCGCCTGCTCCTTGACGTCCTGCGCGGCGTGCTTGCCGTGGTCGGCGACGTCGCGGCCCGCCTCGCCGGCGGACTCGCGCAGCGCCTGCGCGTGCTCCTTGGCGGGCTCGCGCAGGTCTTCGGCCACGGTGCTGCCGGCCTCCTTGAGGTCCTGGACGAGCGGCTGCGAGGCCTCCTTGACCTTGCTCGCAGCCTGGACCTCCTTCTGCGTCGCCGGCAGCAGCGAGGCCGCCACCATGCCGACGCCGAAGGCGACGAGGCCGGCCGCCAGCGGGTTGCCCTGGGTCTGCTCGCGCACGGCCTGCGGCGCGTGCGAGACGCTCTCGCCGACCGAGCCGGCGGCGCCGCGCACGCTCTCGGACCCCGAGTGGGCCGAGCCCATGACGCGCTGGCGCAAGCTCGTGACCTTGGCCTTCGCCCGGTCGGTCTGGCGTCGTGCGACGTTGCCGGGCCGGACGCGGTCGCCCAGCTCGTCGACGTCGCGGCTCAGCTCGTAGCGCGTGCGCTCGATGTCGGCGCGGATCTGGTCCGGGTCGCTGGTCATCGGTTCTTCTCCTCGTTGCCTTGCAGTGCGTTCGGGATCTTCTTGAGCGACTCGCTCGTCTGCTCCATACCGGGTGCGGCCTTGATCTCCTTGCGGCCGCGTGCGGCGAGGACCGCCGCGACGATGCCCCAGAGGATCGCGACGACGAGCGCGGACCAGCCCAGCCCGATGAGGGAGCCGAGGGCCCACCAGATCGCGACGGTCAGGAACAGCACGGCCAGGTGCCCGGCGTAGCCGGCACCGCCGAGCAGGCCCGCGCCCTTGCCGGCGCGCTTGGCCGAGGTCGCGGCCTCCGCCTTGGCCAGCTCGATCTCCTGGCGCACGAGCGTCGACAGGTCACGGCTCACCTCGGCGAACAGCTCGCCCAGGCTCAGGCCCTCGGGGTCGCCGTGCCGCCCGGCGGCCGGCGCGCCGGGCACGGTGCCGGTCGCGTGGACGTCCGGGGCCTCGGTGCCGGCGGCGTGGGCGCCGGTCGTCCGGTAGCCCGTCGACCGGGTCGGCGTGCCCGTGCCCGTCGCGTCGGTCGAGCCGGCGCCGGGCGACGTGGGCCGCCCGATGTCGGGGCCGGGCCAACCGGTCGCCGGCGGCCCGGGCGAGGCGGCGCCGCTCGTGTCGGCGCCGGAGGCGCCGACGAGCGGGTCCGTCGCGCGGGGGTAGGGATCAGGCGTCGTGGACATGGCTCGCACCTCCGGTGGTCGGGGGCGCCGACGCGCCCGTGGGCGTCGCCGGGTACGCCGTGGCGCCCGGCGTGCTCGTCGGCGGGACGGACGAGGCGGTGGCGACGCCGGACGGGCTGCGCGGCGGGACGGCCGGCGGGAGGTCCGCGGCGCCGCTGCCCGTCGTGCGCTGCGCCGACGACCCGTCGCCCGCGTCCTTGACGCCGCGGAGCAGGCGTCCGACGACGAGCCCCGCGCCCGCGGCGATCGCGAGGAACGCGCCGGGGCGGCGTCGGGCGAAGTCCTCGACCTCGTGCAGGACGTCGCCGGGCTCGCGCTGCTCGAACCAGTCGGCGGCGCGCTGCGCCCACTGCGACCCGCGGTCGGCGAAGTCGGTCGCGTAGCCCGGGTCGTCGGTCGACCGGCTCATCTGCTGCAGCTCGGAGCCCAGGTGCCGCAGGCCCTCCGCGAGGCGCTGCTGCTGCGACGAGGCCTGCTCGTTGACCCCGCTGCGCGCCTGCTGCATGAGGTCGCGCGCGCGGTCCTTGGCCTCGTGGGCGACCTCACCGGCGCGCTCGCGGGCGTCCTGCGCGACCTCGCGGCCGGCGTCGGAGGCCTGCGACGCGGCGCCCGAGGCGCGCTCGCGCACGCCGCCGGAGCTCTGGTCCGTCCCGGTGTCCTGCGAGGCACCCACCGGTGGCGTGGTCGTCGCCGGGGGGACCGTCGGCGGCACCGTGGGCGGCGGCCCCGCCGGTGGCGTGCCGCTCGGGTTCTGCGGGGGGAAGGACATGTCGCTCATGAGGGTCTCCTCCAGTGCGCGGAGCCCGCGGGGTGCGGGCGGAGGGAGGGAGCGGCGAGGCGTCGACCCGGCCCGTGCCGTGGGCGCCGGGGGCGCTCTCCCGTCCCGGTCGGCCGCTTCATGACCTCTCTCGACCATGACCCGCGCGCCCCCCACTCGCAGCGCGACGCCGTCGAGACCCCGGTCGCGGGGGCTCGACGGGTGAGTCGGCGGGGCTCGACGCATCCTGTCGTGGGGGACCTGCGCACAGAGGAGGAGACGTCATGTCCGGCGCGTCCGACGGCCCGCGAGAGTCCGACAGGTCCGAGCCGATCGGCACGGTCGACACCGTGGTCGTGGACGCCGTGGAGCCCCAGGAGTCCGCGGCGTTCTGGCGGGGCCTCACGGGCGCCGAGACGGTGGTCGCGGACGACGACCACTGGGTCACGCTCGAGACGCCCGACGGCTGGAACATCGCCTTCCAGCCCGCACCCGACCTGGTCCGCGCGCAGTGGCCCGGGCAGGAGCACCCCCAGCAGGTCCACCTCGACCTGCGCGTGGCCGACGTCGGCGCCGCGGTCGCGCGCGCCGTCGCGCTCGGCGCCACGGTCCTGCGCGAGAACGAGACGTGGACGACGCTCGCCGACGTCGACGGTCACCCGTTCGACCTGTGCCACGCCCCGGACGCGCGGCGCCTGAGCGTGCTGGGCGTGACGTTCGACGTGCCCGACGCCTCGGCGGCCGCGGCCTTCTGGTCGCGCGTCCTCGGCGACCCCGTCGGGTACGACGCCGGCGGGCGGGCGATGCTCGACGGCGAGCGGCCGCTGCTGTTCCAGACCGTCGAGGGCTACAGCGCGCCGCGCTGGCCCGACCCCGCGTTCCCGCAGCAGCTGCACCTGGACCTGTGGACGGGCACGCGGTCGCTCGACGACGCCGAGGCCCTGGTCCTCGAGGCGGGCGCGTCGAAGCTGCCGGGCGGCGGCGAGTCGTTCCGCGTGTTCGCCGACCCCGCCGGGCACCCGTTCTGCCTGCTCGGCTGAGCCCGAGGCGACTCAGCGCACGACGAGCGCGGGCCGGTCCGCGTGGTCGACGCGCACCACGACGTCGGCCCGCCGCTCGGGCGCCTGCTCGCGCCGGTAGCGCCCGTACGCGGCGAGCGTCCACGCCTCCTCGAGCGGCGTGCGCCGCGTCTCGGTGTCGGGGCGCAGCGCGAGGTGCACGGTGAGGTCGACGTCGAGCCCCTGCCCGACCAGCAGCGTGCCGTCGAGCACGACGACGATCCCCGCGGGCGCGTCGGCGTACGGGGCGCGCGTGGGGCGGTCGGTGTCGGGGTCGCGCAGCGTCGGCAGGTAGCGGCCGCGCTCGACGACGGAACGCAGCACCTCGCGGTCGAGCGCGCCGGCGTCGACCCAGCCGTCGAGCAGCGCGTCGGGGTTGCGGCGCCCCTGCTCGAGCCGCAGCGACCGAGGGCGCAGGAAGTCGCGCGACCGCACGCGCGCCACGGGCCGCCCCGCGGCCTCGAGCGGCGCGACGAGCGCGTCCGCGAGCGCCTCCGGCCGCGTCGAGGGGTGCCCGTCGACGAGGACGCGCGTCGGGGACCCGCCCGGCCGTGCGAGCACCCGGTCGGCGACGTGCGCGACGACGGCGTCAAGGGTCGTCGGCTCGGCACGCACCCGGCCATGCTGCCACGGCCGCACGGGCTGGCGGTGCGCTCAGCTCCCCACGCCGGCAGGTCAGCGCGCGTGCTCGACGCAGCGGGTCGCGGCCGGGCGCGCCTCGAGCCGGCCGTCGGGGATCGGCCGCCCGCACACCTCGCACACGCCGTACGTGCCGGCGGCCACGCGGTCGAGCGCGGCGAGCAGCTGCGCCCGCTCGGCCCGGGCCTCGTCCGCGAGCGCCGCGGCCTGCTGCCGCTCCCAGGCGAGCGTCGCGCCCTCGGGGTCGTGCTCGTCGTCCCCGTTCGCGTCCCGCGAGGACTCGACGATGCCCTCGACGGTGCGGCGCTGGGCGGCGATGCGCGCCTCGACCTCCGCGAGCCGGTCGCGCAGCCGCCGCTCGGCCTCGTGCGTCCCCATCCCGGCAGTATCCCAGCGGCGTCCCGGCGCCGTCGAGAGTTCGCCGCGCCGTCGGCGACCGTTCACCGGGGCGACGGTCCGCCGGTCACCGGGCGTCCGTAGCGTCGCGACGTCCCACCCGTCGCACGAGGAGGAACCGCGTCGGTCACGCCCGAGAACACGCTCGCCGCGTACGCGGCCGGCATGCGTTCCGGCGCCGAGCTCGTCGAGATCGACGTGCACACGAGCGCCGACGGCGTGCCCGTCGTCATGCACGACCAGACCGTGAACCGCACGACGAACGGCACGGGCGACGTCGCGCGGCTGCAGTCGTCGTACGTCACGGGGCTCGACGCCGGGTCGTGGTTCAGCTCGGCGTTCTCCGGCCAGCGCACGCCCACCTTCGCCCGGATGCTCGACCTCGTGCGCGAGGGCAGCTCCGACATGCTGCTCGAGGTCAAGGGCCCGGAGACGCGCGAGGAGGTGCACCGCATCGTCGACATGGTGCTCGAGGCGGGCCTCGAGGACCGCGTGGTGCTGCAGTCGTTCGACGAGAACGTGCTGCGGTACGCGTACGAGCGTGCGCCGCAGATCTCGCTCGGCATCCTGCGCGGCTCGCTCGACGCCGACCCGGTCGCCACGGCCCGCGCGCTGAACGCGACGTACTACAACCCGTCGGGCGGGGCGACCGGGCGCGTTCATCGGCTGGAAGGCCGCGCAGGAGCAGGCCGAGCCGGAGCAGGGCCTGCTCGAGCGGCTCGCGGCCCTCGACCTGCGGCCCGGTCAGCTCGAGGAGCTGTTCGCCGCGCTCCAGGCCGAGCGGTGGGACGAGGTCACGCGCATCGTCGAGAAGCACGTCGACGACGCCGCGCAGCGCGAGGCGCTCCTGGCCGAGGTGGCCGAGCTCTCCGCGTGACCCGGGCTTCCCGCCCGGCCCGGCTCAGAGCGCGCGGTGCGTCCAGCGGCCCGCGAGCAGCGTGCCCGCCACGGGCAGCTCGCGCAGCCGGGCACTGAGCCCGACGACGTCGCCGGCCCGCTCGTCCGCGAGGGCGAGCGGGTCGGCGTCGAGCACGGCCAGGTCGGCGGGCGCGCCGACGTCGAGGCCGAGCGACCGCCCGTCGACCGACGCCTCGAGCGCGGTGCGCACGTCGAGCCGGTGCTCGGGGTGCCACGGCTCGCGCCCGTCGCGCGAGCGGGTCACGC
Source organism: Isoptericola variabilis 225 (assembly GCF_000215105.1). Classification (GTDB taxonomy): domain Bacteria; phylum Actinomycetota; class Actinomycetes; order Actinomycetales; family Cellulomonadaceae; genus Isoptericola; species Isoptericola variabilis_A. Next base: position 210,806 of record NC_015588.1, on the reverse strand, counting down.
CCGACGCGATCGCGACCCACGGGTCGAGCGGCGCGACCGGCGCATCCGACCCGAACGTCATGCGCACCCCGGCGGCGCGCAGCTCGGCGAGCGGGAACGCGCGCCCCGACCGCCCCGGCCACAGCTGCTCGGTGAGGTCGCGGTCGTCCATCGCGTGCTCGGGCTGCACGCTGGCCGTCACGCCGAGCGCGGCGAACCGCGCGACGTCGTCGGGCCGCAGGAGCTGCGCGTGCTCCACGGACCCGCGTGCGCCGGACGCCTCGAACGCGTCGAGCGCGAGCGCGTTGGCGCGGTCGCCGATGGCGTGGATCGCGCACCGCAGCCCGGCCTCGTGCGCGCGGCGCATGAGCGGCACGAGGTGGCCGGTGTCCACGTTGAGGATGCCGTGCGCCTCGTCCTGCTGCGTCCCGGCGTAGGCGTCGAAGCAGTACGCGGTGCGGGTGTTGAGCGAGCCGTCGCTGATGACCTTGAGCGGGCCCTGCGTCACCAGGTCCTGCCCCGGGGCGAGCGGGTCGCCGTCGCGCAGGCCCTCGGCGAGCGTCGCGTCGAGGTACTGCTCCCACACGCCGGCACGCACGCGCAGCCCGTCCCAGCCGCGGGCGAGGCGGCGGCGCCACGCGGCGAGGTTGTCGGCCACCTCGAAGTCGACGACGCCGACCACGCCGCGCGCCGCCGCGGCCTGCGCCGCCTCGACGGCGAGCTCGTCCGCGACCTCGTCGGAGACCGTGACGATGCGCGGGCTCGCGGGCATCCACTCCTCCTCGCGGAGCAGGCCCGTGGGGTGGTCGTCGATGCCGAGGAACCGCAGGCCCGCGGTGGACGCCCACGCGCTGTGCAGGTCGCCGGACAGCAGCACCACCGGGACGTCGCCGACCTGCTCGTCGAGGATCGCGGCCGTCGGCTCCTCGCTCCACGTCGCCCACCGGAAGCCGTACCCCACGAGCGGCTGCCCGACGGCGGTGCGCGGCACGGGGCCGGAGTCCAGCCGGGCGCGCACGAGCGCCGCGGCGTGGGCCGGGCTCGTCGCGGCGGACACGTCGAGGCGCCGCCGCACGAGCGCCCACTGGGTCAGGTGGACGTGCGCGTCCCACAGCCCGGGGACCACCGTGCGGCCGTCGAGGTCGACGCGCTCGGGCGCGCGTCGGGCCGTGCTCGCGGGGGCGGGCGAGCCGGCGGGCACTACGGCGGCGACGCGGCCGTCGTCGAGCAGCACGTCGACGAGTCCGGCGGTGTCCGCGCGCCCGGCCAGGCGCGCGTTCGCGAGGAGCAGTGCGGTCACAGGCACACGGTAGACGGTCCACGCCGCCCGCCGACCGCGCCGTGGCCCGGGGCGAGACGTCCGTGCTGCTCGGCCACTCGTCGAGCTGCCAGGTCGTGGCGCACGTGGCCGCGCTGGCACCGGAGCGCGTCGCCGCGCTCGTCCTCGTCGGGCCGACCACCGACCCGCGGGCGGCCGGCTGGCCGCGGCTGGCCGCACGCTGGCGCGCCGCGACCGCGTGGCCCGGGTGTGACCGAGCGTCACGCCGGCGGGGGCACGAGCTCCCGCAGCGCCTCGACGACGAGGGCGTGGTCGTCGGCCTGCGCGAGCCCCGAGACGGTCACGACGCCGACGATGCCCACGCCGTCGACCCGGACCGGGAACGCGCCGCCGTGCGCGGCGTACTCCTGCAGCGGCAGCCCGTGCGTCTCGTTGAAGTCGCGGCCCTTGGCCCTCGCGCGCAGGCCGACGAGGTACGACGACGCCCCGAACCGGTACACCGTGCGCACCTTGCGCTCGACCCAGGAGTCGTTGTCCGCCGTCGTGCCCTCGCGCGCGGCGTGGAACACCTGCTGGGTGCCCTTGCGCACGTCGATCGTCACGGGCAGGTCCCGCTCGGCAGCGAGCTCGACGAGGCGGCAGCCGAGCCGCCAGGCGTCGTCGTGCGTGAAGCGCGGCAGCACGAGCGTGCGCTCCTGCTCCTCGACCTCGGCGACCAGGGCGGCGACGTCATCAGGCGTGGTCATGGGCACAGCGTGCCACGCGGTCGGGAACACGGCGGCGACCGGTACGGTTAGTTGTAGCGACAACCTCGTCCTGGGGGCCGATCCTCATGCCCGTCTCGCCCGCCCGTCCCGACCACGCCGCGCCGAACGCGGCCGCCGCGCCCACGGTCGCGTGGCACGCGCCCGACGACCCGGCCCGGCCCCTGGTCGTCCTCCTCCACGGCCGCGGCGCCGACGAGACGAGCATCCTCGGCCTCGCCGACCACCTGCCCGCAGGCCCGTCGTACGCCGCGGTCCGCGCGCCGATCGCCGAGGGCGCCGGCTACGCGTGGTTCGCCAACCGGGGCATCGGCCGACCCGTCGCCGAGTCGCTGGCCCGGACCATGGCGTGGTTCCGCGCCTGGCTCGACGGCGTCGCGCCCGCAGGGCGACCGGTCGTCCTCGTGGGGTTCAGCGGCGGCGCCGCGTTCGCCGGGGGCCTGCTGCTCAGCACGCCGGAGCGGTTCGCCGGTGCCGCGATCCTCTACGGGACGCTGCCGTTCGACGCCGGAGTCCCCGTCACGCCCGCGCGCCTCGCCGGCGTGCCGGTCTTCGTCGCGCAGGGCGACGCCGACACCGTGATCCCGCGCGAGCTGCTGGACCGCACGTGGGACTACCTGCTCGGCGACGCCGGCGCCCCGCCGTACGCCCGGCGCGACCCGGGCGGCCACGGGCTCACGGCGGGCACGCTCGCCGAGCTCGGCGGCTGGGTCGCCGAGCGGCTCACCTTCCTCGCGCGCCGCGAGCCCGCGGCCCCCGGCCCCGCGGGCACCGGCCCCGCGGGCACCGGCCCCGCGACCCCCGGTCCCGCGGCGTGGCCCACGCTGCCCGGCGGCGTGCTCCCGGCCCGCCGCGGCAAGCGTCCGCGCACGACGTGGCGGATCCCGCAGCAGCAGCTCACCGACACCAGCCCTCCCGCGCTCCAGGAGCGGCTGTTCGCGCGCGTCGCGGCGCTCCCGGGCGTGACGACCCGCCCGTCCGCGATCTCGGTGCCCGGCGCGCGCGGGTTCCTGGTGACCCCGGGAGCCGGTGCGCCCGCCGACGCGTTCCTCGTCCCGCACGTCGGCGAGTTCGCGCACCTCCACCCCGGCCACGACGGTTCGCTCCACCTGGCGCTGCCTCCCGCCCTGGCCGCGGACGCCGTCGCACGCGGGTGGGCCGTCGCACACCCGCTCGCGGGCGTCCGCCTGGCGCGCGGCATGGTGATGGTCTACGGCCCGCGCGACGACGCCGAGCTCGACGTCGTCGCCGCCGTCGTCGAGACGAGCCACCGGTACGCGACCGGCGGCCTCGATCACTGCTTCGACGCCCGGTAGCCCGCCGCCTCCGCCTCGGCCGGGGTGGCGAAGCACTCCTCCGGCTTCGTCACGTCGTAGTAGCGCCCGCTCGGCACGTGGTAGATCCAGTCGCCCGACGACGAGTGGTTGCCCTTGACCGGGCAGGCCGGGTCCCCGCCGGTCACGGCGGAGCCGGTGCCCGACGTCGCCGGGCCGGTCGTGCCCGACGTCGCACCCCCGGCGCCGCTCGCCGCCTCCTGCTCGGCCCGCTCGGGCATCAGGGCCGCGGCGGGCGTCGACGGGTCGCCGGCCGGCAGCGGCTCCGAGGGGCACGCGGACAGGACCCGCTCCATCGCGTCGCGCTCGGCCTGCGTCACCCACAGCCCGTAGGCGTGCTTGACCGCCACCTGCCGCGCCACGTACGCGCAGCGGAAGGCCTTGTTCGGAGGCAGCCAGGTCGCGGTGTCGCCGTCGCCCTTCTGCTGGTTGAGCTCGCCCTTCGAGGCGAGCAGGTTGAGGGGGTCGTTGGCGAACAGCTGCCGCTCGTCCGCGGTCCACTGCTGGGCGCCCTTCTGCCAGGCGTCGGACAGCGCGACGACGTGGTCGATCTGCACGAGCGGCGACGTCGCCTCACCGCGCTCGAACGGCATCGTCTCGCCCGAGTACGGGTCCGCGAACGTGCCGCGCAGCACCACGCAGCCGTGCGTCCCGGCCTTGGTGACGACGTCGGTGAGGTCGCGCCGCAGCACGTCGTTGCGCTGGTCGCAGCCGTTGCGGTCGACGTCGGCCCACCGCTGCCCGAACTGGTCGCGGTCGTAGCCGGTCTTCGGGGCGCGGCCCTTGACCTCGAGCAGCGCGACCGTCGCCAGGGCCGTGCCCGGCTCGGCCGTCTCGGCCGGGGACGGCTCCTCGGTCGGACTCGGCTCGGGCGAGGGGGTCGGCGTCGCGCTCGGCGCCGCGCTCGGCGTCGCGCTCGGCGAGGGCGTCGGGCTGCCCGACGGCGCGACCTCCTCGACCGCGACGTCCTCGCTCGGCGGAACCTCCGCCGTCGTGCCGCCCGCGAGCGCCGCCGCGACGACGAGCGCGACGAGCGCTCCCCCGCCGGCCGCCGCGGCCCCGCCGCGGGGCATCGGGCCCCACCAGGTGCGCGTCGTCAGGACGCCCCATCCCGCGCACAGCGCGAGGTAGAGGCAGCCCGTCATCACGGCGCCGAACCAGCCCGCCGGCGCGCCGAGGAGCATCGCGAGCACGAGCCCGCCCAGCCCGACCCAGAACGACGGGCGACGGGTCAGGCGCGGGGACGGCACGGTGCGGGGACCTCCGGGTCAGGGCGAGCGGGACGTCCCTCTACCCTGCCCCAGGCAACGGCCGCCGTCAGGCGTCCGACCGGGTGAAATCTCCGGTTTGCGCCGGCGACGGCGTCAGCCGCGCGGCAGCACCGTGAGCACGCGCTCGACGTGGTCGCGGAACTCGGTCATGAAGCCGCGCAGGAAGTCGGCCGTCGACGCGTCCTTGACCTCGCCGTCGTCGGCGAACACCTCCGGGGAGAACTGGATGTACGCCTCCGGGGCCGTCATCTGCCGGGCGTTGCAGTAGCTGAGGACGCCGCGCAGGCTCTGCTGCGCGACGGCGGTCCCGATCGCACCGGGCGACGCGCCGATGACCGCGGCGGGCACGTGGTCGAACGCGTTCTGCCCGTACGGGCGCGACGCCCAGTCGATCGCGTTCTTCAGCGCGCCCGGGATCGACCGGTTGTACTCGGGCGTGACGAACAGGACCGCGTCCGAGCGGCCGATCGCCTGCTTGAGGGCGACCGCCTCGGGCGGGTAGGCGTCGTCGAAGTCCGGGCTGTACAGCGGCAGGTTGCCGATGGGGATCTCCGTGAACTCCATGCCGTCCGGGGCGAGCCGGATCAGCGCCGTGCTCAGGACCCGGTTGATGGACGTGGACGACAGGCTGCCGACGAAGTACCCGACCTGGTAGGTGCGCACGGTGCTCTCCTTCTCGGCTCGGACGGCCGGCGGGTGCCCCTCCTGCCGGCCACGACTCCAGGGTCCGACCCGGCCCCGCGACTCGCGACCGGGGCACCACCACCCCGCCCGGTGTGTGTGCGGGTGTCAGCAGTGTCGGCCCGTCGGACAGGCGAACGCCGAGCGCCGTCGCTCACACCCGCGGAATGGATGCGCAGGTCAGGGACGTTGTCCCGACAAGCGATCGACGACGTCTATCGTTGATATTTGCAGCCCCGATGCCTCGTCGGGTCTACTCGATCGGCCGGCACACCCGGCCGCCCCCCCATCTCACACAGGAGACCTGAGAACCCATGCGACGCAACCGCGCCTTCCTCGCCACCGTGACGGCCACCGTGACCGCCCTGGCGCTCGCGGCGTGCGGCTCCGGCTCCGACTCCGGCGGCGGTGCGGCCGGCGGCGAGACCGCGGCGTCGGGCGGCGACCTCGGCCTCGTCAGCGACGGCGTGCTGACCGTCGCCACGGAGGGCACGTACCGCCCCTTCACGTTCCACGACGGCTCGGGCGACCTCGTGGGCTACGACGTCGAGGTGGCCGAGGCGGTCGCCGAGAAGCTCGGCCTCGAGGTCCGCTTCCAGGAGACCCAGTGGGACGCGATCTTCGCCGGGCTCGACGCGGGCCGCTTCGACACCATCGCGAACCAGGTGTCGATCACCCCGGAGCGCGAGGAGAAGTACGTCTTCACGCAGCCGTACACGGTCTCGCGCGGCGTGATCGTGGTGCGTGAGGACGACACGTCGATCTCGAGCTTCGAGGACCTCGAGGGCAAGGTCACCGCGCAGTCGCTCACGAGCAACTGGCGCGCGCTGGCCGAGGAGTCGGGCGCGCAGGTCCAGGGCGTCGAGGGCTGGGCCCAGGCCGTCGCCCTGCTCGAGCAGCAGCGCGTCGACGCGACGATCAACGACTCCCTGACGTTCCTCGACTACGTCAACGAGAACCCGGACGCGCCGATCAAGGTCGCGGCCGAGACCGAGGAGACGTCGCAGTCGGCCTTCGTCGTCACGCCCGAGCGCGAGGCGCTCGCCGAGGCGATCGACGGCGCGCTCGACGAGCTGCGCGCCGAGGGCGTCCTGACCGAGCTCTCCGAGAAGTACTTCGGCGAGGACGTCTCGCAGTGACGGACTCGTCCCGCAGGGCGCCGGCACCCACCCAGGGTGCCGGCGCCCTCGTCCGTCCCCGCGCGTCGTCGGCGCGCACGCCCGCGCATATGGTGAGGTGAACCCGTGGACTGGCAGCTCGTCGCCGACTCGTTCTGGCCGCTCCTGCGCGGCGGCCTGACCGGCACCATCCCGCTCACGCTGATCTCGTTCGCGATCGGGCTCGTGCTGGCGGTCGTCGTGGCGCTCCTGCGCCTCGCGTCGAACCCGGTGGTCTCGTGGATCGGCCGCGCGTACGTGTCGGTCATCCGCGGCACGCCGCTGCTCGTGCAGCTCTTCGTCATCTTCTACGGCCTGCCGTCGCTCGGCATCGTCGTCGACCCGTGGCCGAGCGCCATCATCGCGTTCTCGCTCAACGTCGGCGGCTACGCCGCCGAGGTCATCCGCGCCGCGATCCTGTCGATCCCCAAGGGGCAATGGGAGGCCGGCTACGTCGTCGGGATGTCGCACGCGCGCACGCTGCGCCGCATCGTCCTGCCCCAGGCTGCGCGCGTGTCGGTGCCGCCGCTGTCGAACACCTTCATCTCGCTCGTCAAGGACACCTCGCTCGCGTCGCTCATCCTGGTGACGGAGATGTTCCGCAAGGCGCAGGAGATCGCGTCGTTCACGAGCGAGTTCATGACCCTCTACCTCGAGGCCGCCGCGATCTACTGGGTGTTCTGCACCGTGCTGAGCTTCGGTCAGGACCGGATCGAGAAGAAGCTGGAGCAGTATGTCTGAGCAGCCCCTGCTGACCGCTCGCGGCATCCACAAGTCGTTCGGCGACCACGAGGTCCTGCGCGGCGTCGACCTCGAGGTCCGGCGCGGCGAGGTCGTCGCGCTCATCGGCCCGAGCGGTTCGGGCAAGACGACCATGCTGCGCTCGCTCAACGGCCTCGAGACGCCCGACGGCGGCACGCTCGAGGTCGTGGGCGGCCCGTCGATCGACTTCTCGCGCCCGCTGAGCAAGGCCCAGCGGTTCGCGCTGCGCGACCGGTCCGCCATGGTGTTCCAGCACCACAACCTCTTCCCGCACATGACGGTGCTCCAGAACGTCACCGAGGGGCCCGTGCAGGTGCGCCGGGTGCCGCGGCGCGAGGCCGAGGAGCGCGCGATGGAGCTCCTGCGCCGCGTGGGCCTCGCCGAGAAGCGCGACGCCTACCCGCGCGAGCTGTCCGGCGGGCAGCAGCAGCGCGTCGGCATCGTGCGCGCGCTCGCCCTCAGCCCCGACCTCCTGCTGTTCGACGAGCCGACGTCGGCCCTCGACCCCGAGCTCGTCGGCGAGGTGCTCACCGTCATGAAGGAGCTCGCCGAGGAGGGCTGGACGATGGTCGTGGTGACGCACGAGCTCCAGTTCGCCCGCGCCGTCGCCGACGAGGTGCTCTTTCTCGACGGCGGCGTCGTCGCCGAGCGAGGCGCGCCCGCCGAGCTGTTCACCAACCCGCGTCAGCCGCGCACGCGCCAGTTCCTGCACCGGATCCTGCACCCCCTCGACTGACGTGTCAGAAGACTGGTGGGCCTGAGCCCACCAGCTTTCTGACACGGCGGGCGCGGGCGCGGCCCGTGGCAGACTCCCGGCATGTCGCGCGTCGTCGTGGTCGGGGCCGGAGTCGTGGGGTTGAGCTGCGCGGTACGGCTGCTCGAGGCCGGGCACGACGTCGAGATCCTCGCCCGCGAGCTGCCGGCCCGGACCACGTCCGCGACCGCCGCCGCGCTCTGGTACCCGTACCTCGCGTTCCCGCACGACCGCGTGACCGCGTGGGCCGCCCGCTCCTTCGAGGTCTTCGCCGAGCTGGCCGCCGCCCGCCCGGACGCCGGCGTGCGCCTGCGCGCCGGCACGGAGGTCTTCGCCGAGGCGCCGGCCGACCCGTGGTGGCGCGACGCCGTGCCGGGTCTGCGACGCACGGCCGACGTGCCGCCGTCGTACACCGCGGGGTGGACGTTCACCGCGCCCGTGATCGACATGCCCGTCTACCTCGCGTGGCTCGCGCGGCGCGTCGCGGCGCTGGGCGGGAGCCTCACGCAGACCACGGTCGAGGCGTGGCCCGACGGCGGGACGGTCGTCGACTGCACCGGTCTCGGCGCGCGGGACCTCGCGGGCGACGACGCGGTCGAGCCCGTGCGCGGGCAGGTGCTGTACCTCGAGCAGTGGGGCCTGGAGCGCTGGTGGCTCGACGCCTCCGGCCCGACGTACGTGGTCCCGCGCCTGGACGAGGTCGTGGTCGGCGGCACCGAGCAGCCGGGCGTGCGCGACCTCGACCCGGACACCGCCACGGCGGCGGACATCCTCGAGCGCGCGGCCCGGCTCGTGCCCGAGGTCGCCGACGCCCGGGTGCTGCGCCACGGCGTCGGGCTGCGGCCCGCGCGGCCCGCCGTGCGCGTGGAGCGCGACGCCGCCGACCCGCGCGTCGTGCACTGCTACGGGCACGGCGGGGCCGGCGTCACGCTGAGCTGGGGGTGCGCCGAGGAGGTCGTCGGCCTGGTCGCGCGCTGAGCGTGCCCGCCGGTGTCAGAAAGGTGGTGGGCTCGAGCCCACCGCGCTTCTGACAGCCGCGGGTGAGCAGCGTGGCCGCTCTGCGACCGGACCGGGGCGGCGATAGCCTCGCGTCAGTGTGAGGGTGGATGTGCCGCGGTTGCGGTGGTTGGATCCCTTCACGTCTGGTGCCTGGCTCATAGCCTCGGTGTCGGCCTGTGGCCTGACCTGCATGCGTTTTGCCGGCGCCGGGTGTGAAGGGACCGGCCGGCGTGACTTGATAGGAGCGTGGCGTCGCCCCCACTGAGATGTGTCCGCCGGCCGGTCCGACCGTCCCCGTCACTGATCAGGTGAGAGGAGGCAACCACCATGGTTGTCGTTGTCGGTGCCGATGTCCACAAGCGTTCGCACACGTTCGTCGCGGTCGACCCGGCCGGCCGCCGGCTCGGCCAGCTGACGGTGAAGGCCGATGCCCAGGGTCATGACAAGGCGGTGCGCTGGGCCGAGTCGACGTTCGGGACTGACCTGCGGTGGGGCGTCGAGGACTGCCGGCACCTGTCGGCCCGCCTGGAGCTGGACCTGCTGGACGCCGGGCAGCAGGTGGTGCGGGTGCCGCCGAAGATGATGGCCGAGCAGCGCCGGGTCGCCCGCACCCGGGGCAAGTCGGACCCGATCGACGCCCTGGCCGTGGCCCGTGCGGTGCTGCGCGAGCCCGACCTGCCCGCCGCGTCCCATGACGAGGCGTCGCGGGAGGTCAAGCTGCTGGTCGACCACCGCGAGGACCTGGTGCGGCAGCGCACCGCGATCATCAACCGGCTGCGCTGGCACCTGCACCGGATCGACCCGGCCCTGGACCCGGCGCCCCAGTCGTTGGACCGGGCGTCCACACGGGCCCGGCTGGCGGAGTTCCTCACCGGCATCGAAGGCATCGATGCCCGCCTGGCCCGCGAGCTGCTCGACGACGTCGCCGCGCTCACGGCGCGGGCGGACGCGCTGGCCAAGGAGATTGCCCAGCTGGCTGACCAGCTCGCGCCCGAGCTGCTCGAGCTGCCCGGCTGCGGGCCGCTGACTGCGGCCAAGATCCTCGGCGAGACCGCCGGGATCGGCCGGTTCGCCCACGAGGCCAAGTACGCCATGCACGCCGGCGTCGCGCCGATCCCGGTCTGGTCCGGACGCACCGCCGGCAAGGTCCGCCTCAACAAGTCGGGCAACCGGCAGCTCAATGCGGCCCTGCACCGCATCGCCGTCACCCAGATCCGCCTCGGGGGGCTCGGCAAGGCCTACTACGACAAGCGGCTCGCGGCCGGCGACTCGAAGACCGAAGCCCTGCGCTGCCTCAAACGCCGACTCGCCCGAGTCGTGTTCAACACCCTCAAGAACGCCCAGCAAGCTGCCGCCGCAGCACAGTACGCGACAGCGGCTTGACATAGGAGAAACGCGTGACCCGCCTGGTGCTGGTCCACGGCCGCGACACGGGCGGCCTGGACGCCGACGAGCTCGAGACGCGCTGGCTCGCGTCGCTCAACGCGGGCCTCGCCGCGAGCGGCTCGGAGCTCCGCCTGCACGACGACGACGCGTCGTTCGTGTACTTCGGCGACACGCTTGCGGCGCTCGTCCGCGAGCCCGGCGGGACGCCTCCCCCGATCACGGTCCACGCCCTCGCGCGGCTCGACCTCGCCGAGGCGGAGTTCGCGCTCGCCGTCGCGCACGAGGTGCTCTCCGCCGCGGGCGCACCGCCCGAGGCGATCTCCGTCGTCGTGCACGACGACGGCACGGACGGCCGCCCGTCCGGCGCGCTCGGGGACGCGGTCGCCGCGGCGCTCGCGGCGGCGCTCGCGGCGATCGACCGGTACGTGCCCGGGGTGAGCGGTGCGTTCGTGCTGCTGCTCGCGCACGACGTCCACACCTACCTCCACGACGCGGAAGTCCGGGCCGTCGTCGACGACGGCGTGGCCGCCGCGCTCCCCAGCGACGAGCCGGCGCTGCTCGTGGCGCACTCGTTCGGCTCGGTCGTCGCGTACGAGGTGCTGCGCGCGGCCGGCGCGGCCGAGCCGTGGGACGTCGCCCTGCTGTGCACGCTCGGCTCGCCGCTCGCGATCCGCGCGGTGCTCGACGTGCTGCGCTCGCGAGGCCCGCTGCACTTCCCGCCGACCGTCGGGCGCTGGGTCGCCGTGCGCGACCCCCGCGACCTGCTCACGCTGCACGACCTCGACCCGGCGACCTTCCCGCACGAGTGGTCCGGCTGGGAGATCCAGAACGTGCACGTCGACAACCGCGTGCCGGGGCGGCACGCCGCCACGACCGTCGTCGACGGGCGGCCCGCCGGTTACCTCGCCGAGCCCGCGGTGGCCCGGCTCGTCGCCGACGCGCTCGGGCACTGAGGACCCGGAGTCCGTTGCCCTGACCCACGCACCATGGCTAGCATGGCGAGCGCTGTCAGAAACCGGTTTCCCAGGGGAAGGCAATGAGGCCCGTGGCTACCTCGCACCCCATGTCCCGCAGGTCCGTGCTCGCAGGGCTGGCGAGCGTGCCGCTCGCCGTGACGGTCGCCGGCCCGGCTGCCGCCGACGAGCACCCGGCAGCCGACCGGCTCCGGCGGACGATCTTCATCGCCGGAGACTCCACGGCGGCGCCCAAGAGCGTGGCGAAGGCGCCGGAGACCGGGTGGGGGATGGCCCTGCCGTTCTACCTCGTGAACCGGGTCGGCGTGGCCAACCACGCACGCAACGGCCGGAGCTCGAAGAGCTTCGTCGACGAGGGCCGTCTCGACGCGATCCTGGCCGACATCGCCGAGGGTGACGTGCTCGTGGTGCAGTTCGGGCACAACGACTCGAAGGCCGACGACCCCGCCCGGTACACGGAGCCGTGGTCGACGTACCAGGAGTACCTGACGCGCTACCTGGACGGTGCCCGCGAGCGCGGCGCCGTGCCGGTGCTCGCGACGCCGGCCGAGCGGCGTCGTTTCGACTCCGCGGGCAACGCGTACTCGAGCCACGGCGACTACCCCGAGGCGATGCGTGCTCTCGCTCGCCGCGAGGGCGTGGCGCTCGTCGACGTGCAGCGTGACTCGCTCGCCCTGTGGCAGGAGCTCGGCCCGCAGGAGACCACGCGGTACTTCTTGCACACGGACGACGGACGGGTCGACAACACGCACTTCAACACGCCCGGCGCGGCGGCGGTCGCGCGCATGGTCGTGCGCGGCCTTCTCGAGGAGGGCGTGCTCCGGCCTCGTGACGTGCGGCGTCTCGAGGAGGTCCCGGAGCCCGCGTGGTTCACGTGGCTGCCGCAGGACCCGGCCTAGGCCGAGTCCCTGCCTCGTCTCACCGGCGGCCGAGCTTCGCCTACCGCCCGCGCCAGCCGGGCAGCAGCCGTTCGAGCGCGACGGCGAGGTCGACGGAGTCGCCGTCCTTCCCGCCGGCACCGAGCACGAGCGGCGGCGGCTGGGGCGTGAGGCGCACGCCGCGCACGCGGTCCACGAGGGTGAGCGGCGCGGTGAGCACGTAGAACTCGCCGTCGACGCCGACGCCGGCGGTCCGGTCCTGGCGCAGGTACCACCCGCGCAGCGGCGTCCGGGCGGTGCCGCGCCCGCCGTAACCCTTGACCTGCAGGTCCTCCGGCTCCAGGCCGCGCCCGGCCGCGGCAGCGACGAACTCGCGCAGCATCGCCGACGCCCGCGCGTGCTCGGCGTCCTGCCGCGCGCGCAGCCGCTCGGCCTGCACGCGCGCGGCCTCGGTGCGCTGCTCGGCCCAGTCGTCGCTCACGTCGGCAGTCTCCCACGGGGCCTCGCTCGGCAGCTCCGCACTCGGTCGGCACCTCGAGGGACCGAGCGAGTACGGAGCTGCCGAGCGAACGGGCGAGGGGCCTACAGCGAGCGCTCCGCGTACGCGACGAGCGCGTCACGCACGAACTCGGCCCCCTCCGCGCCCCCGTAGTTCGCGGAGAACCGCGGGTCCGCGACGTACATCTCGGCCAGCCCGACGACGTACTCCTTCGGCGGCCGGCCCTGCTCCGACCCCGGCGTGCCCGGGATCGAGCCGAGCCACTCCGCGTGGCGGGCGGCGAGCCCCTGCGCCTCGTCCGACGTCGGCTCGATGCCAGACGCCGCGGCCGCGGCCCAGTCCTCGGCGAGCGTCTTCGAGCGCTCCATGAAGGCGCGCCGCCCCTCCTCGCCGAGCCCACGCCACCAGGCGTCGGACGTCGCGTAGGCGTCGGCGCCCCAGCGCTCGACCACCTCGTCCTTGTACTGCGTGTGGTCGAAACCGTCCAGCATGTCCTCGGCCATGATCGTGTCTCCTTCCTCCAGTGCGGTCACGGTCCGCTCCACGGACGCGATCTGCCTCGCCAGCCGGTCCTGCTCGGCGCGCAGCTGGTCGAGGTGCCGGCGCAAGGCCGTGGCCTCGTCCGTCTGCTCGTCGAGCACGGTGGCGATGTCGATCAGCGGCATGCCCAGGTCGCGCAGGAGCAGGATGCGCTGCAGACGCCGGATCGCGGCGTCGTCGTAGTAGCGCAGCCGGCCTGCCCCGGTGCCCGACGGCGGCAGCAGGCCGATCTGGTCGTAGTGACGCAGGGTGCGGCTGCTGACGCCGGCGAGGCGGGCGACGTCCTGGATGGAGCGGTTCATGGCACCGACCGTAGAAGTTGACGTTGCGTCAAGCGCAAGGTCGTTCTCAGTGTGCCCGACGGCGGCACCCCAGCCCACCCGCTATACGCTGGCATGCGCGGTGGACGGCAGACCTGGTGGACGGCGCCCCTGAGGCGCAGGCGAGGACGGTCGAGGCATGGACACGGTGCAGCACACGGTGCCGGCGCACCCCGGCTGGTGGGAGCTCCACCACCCGTCGACGGCGCTGCCGCGCGGCGTCCGGATGACCGGGATCACGAGCCGCTCGGCGAGCCCCTGGACGGTCCACGTCGCGCCCTGCCCCAGCATCGGCGTGCTCGTGGACTGCACGACGGGGCCGGTGCGGACGGCCGGGTCGGCCGGGCTCGCGGGGGCCGTCGTCGTCGGCACGCTGCCGGCTCCGACCGCGGTGTCGGGCGACGGCACGGAGGTCCTGGAGCTCGACATCGACCCGATCGCCGCCGCCGGGCTGCTCGGCGTCGCCCCGGCCGAGCTCGGCGGGCCCGTGGTCGACCTCGGCGACGTGTGGGGCTCCAGCGCCGCGGACCTCCGCGAGCGGCTCGTCGCCACGGCCTCGTGGCAGGAGCGGTTCGCCCTCGTGGGCGCGGCGCTGGCGGCTCGGGCGGAGCCTCGCCCCCGCGTCGATCCCGAGGTCGCCGACGCCTGGCACCTGATCGCGGTGCGTCACGGCCGCGTCCGCGTCACCGCCCTCGCCGACCGGTACGGCTGGAGCCGCACACGGTTCTGGCGGAGGTTCACCGACCAGACGGGCGTCACGCCCAAGCGGGCGGCGATGCTCGCGCGGTTCCGCCGTGCCCTGCACGACCTCGAGGCGGGCCTCGACCTCGCGCGCGTCGCGGCCGAGTGCGGGTACGCCGACCAGGCCCACATGAGCCGGGAGTTCCGCTCGTTCTCCGGGCGCAGCCCGAGCGAGATCGCGGGCGACCCCCTGTGGCAGTTCCGCATCGCGGCCACGGCGGCCTGAACGAATCTTCAAGACCGCGCGGCGCGCGACGGGCACGCTCGTCGGCATGACACCGATCGAGCACACCCCGACACGCACCGGACGACCCGCGGTCGTGGCGATGGGCGCCGGCCTGGCGCTCACCGTCGTCGCCGTGGTCGTCCCGTTCCTCGACCGCACGCTGCTCGCGGACCACGTCCGCGCCGGCTACCCCACGTTCAGCGCCGAGCGCATCGACGCCGCGGTCAGCACCTGGCTCGCCGTCCTGACGACGGTCGGCGTGCTGGCCGCGCTCTCCTGGGCGACGGCGATCTGGGCCGTGCGGACCGGCAGGCGATGGGCCCGCCCGTTCGCGACCGCGCTGTTCGTCCTCGGCACCGCCGTCGCGCTCACCCTGCTGCTGATCCGCGACACGTCCGGCGACACCGGGCTGCCGCCGTCACTGGGCTGGCTCGGCACGCTGCCCGCGGTCGCCGGCCTCGTCGCCGTCGGGCTGCTGTGGAGACGCTGAGGTGGACGTCACCGTGCTGCGCGCCGTGAACGGCGAGCTGGCGTCGCTGCTCTCGACGGCGACCCGCGAGGATCTCGGACGCCCCACACCGCACGCGGGGTGGGACCTCGGCGACCTGTGCCTGCACCTGCTCGCGCAGAACGTCGCCCTCGCCGGCGTCGTGTCCGGCGGGGCGATCCCCCGGGCGGACCGGGTCGCGACACTCACGCGGAGCGCCCTCGAGGCCTCGCTCGAGCGCGACGGCGGGGGTCTCGACGTCAGGTACCGGCGCACGGCACGGCTCCTCGAGGACGCGTTCGCCGCCGTCGAGGACCCGACCCGCCGCTGCACGACCGACGGCCACGGGGACGAGCTCGACGTCGCCACCCTCTACGCGATGCACGTCAGCATGGCGGTGATCGACTGCTGCGACGTCGCGCACGCTCTGGGCCGTTCCTACGAGCCGACGTCGGACCTCGCACGGCGGGCGGTCCGGATCGTGCGGTCCCCGCTCGCCGTCGGGTGAGCCGCGGGCCGTGCGAGTGCCCGACGCCGCCCGCAGGATCGTGGGCATGAGGACACGCATCGCGACGCCCGCCCTTGCCCTGGCCCTCGGTCTCACGCTCGCCGCGTGCGGGCAGGGGGACGGGAACGAGGCGACGCCCGGCGAGGGCGACCACCTGGCCGGCAGCCCGGGCGGCAACCGGACGGCGCTCCCCAGCGACGACGCCACGCAGGTCTCGCCCCAGCCCTCGGACGACGCCTCCGCCGCGGGCGGGGGCGACGACGCCACGGCCGCGGCGCTCGCCGCGATCACGGCGGCCGAGGACCAGGCGGGCGGCACCGCGTTCGCCGTCGACGACGCGGACGAGAACGACACGTGGGAGGTCAAGGTCAGGGTCGGCGACGCGTCCCAGGAGGTCGAGGTCGACGCGGACGGCCAGGTCGTCAGCACCGAGGACGGCGACCTCGACGACGGCGACCGCCAGGCCCTCGACGGTGCCCAGGTCACGCTCGCCGAGGCGATCGAGAGCGCGCTTGCCGAGGGGAACGGCACGCTCGACGACGCCGAGCTCGACGACGAGGACGACACGTACTTCTGGGCCGTCACCGTGGACGAGGACGGCGACGACGTCGACTACCGCGTCGACCTCGCCTCGGGCGAGGTCACCCGCGACTGACTCACCCCTCGTCGGGTGGAGGCTCGGCCTCGGCGACGACGACCTCGTGGGACGGCGACGTCGCGACCCACTCCTTGATCGCGGCCCACGACACGGCGGCGATCGGCACGGCGAGCAGCGCGCCGACGAACCCGGCGAGGATCGTGCCGGCCGTGAGGGCCAGCAGCACGGCGAGCGGGTGCAGCGCGAGCACGCGGCCCATGATGACGGGTGCGAGCAGGTCGCCCTCGAGCTGGTTCACGCCGATGATGACGGCGACGACGATGAGCGCGGTCACCGGGCCGTTGGTCACGAGCGCGACCAGCGCCGCGAGGACGCCCGCGAGCACCGCGCCGATGAGCGGGATGAACGCGCCCAGGAACACGACGATGGCCAGCGGCAGCGCGAGCGGGACGCCGAGGATGACGAGCGCGAGACCGATGAAGAACGCGTCGACGAACGCGATGATCGCGGTGCCGCGCACGTACCCGCCGAGCACGTCGACCGACCGGTCGCCGATGCGCAGCGCCCGCTGCCGGGTGTACGGCTGGAGCGGCGTGAGCAGGAACGAGTAGATCTTCCGGCCGTCCTTGAGCAGGAAGAACAGCACCACCAGGCCGAGGAAGAGGCCGGCGACGGCCTCGATCGCCGCCGTGGCGCCCCGGACCGCGCCGGCCTGCACCGCGTCGCTGGTGAGCGCCTGCGTGGCGGCCTGCCGCGCCTGCTCGAGCTGGGCCTCGCTGATGGGGATCGGCCCCTCGGTGGCGAAGCGTTCCAGCTCGTCGAGCCCGCGGCCGGCCTCCTCGACGAGCAGGGGCCACTCGTCGCGGAACTCGCGGCCCACGAGCCAGATGATGAGCGACAGCAGGCCGAGCGCGCCCAGGAGGGTCGTCCACGTGGCGAGCAGCGGCGGCCAGCCGTGCCGCTTGAGGTAGCGCACCACGGGCGCGAGCGCCGCGGCGAGGATCACCGCGATGAGCAGCGGGATGACGAGCAGCTTGAGCCGCATCATCGCGAACACGACGCACGCCGCGAGCGCCAGGAGGATCAGCACCTGCAGCGCGCGGGTCGCGGGCGCGCCCAGGCGGTCGCTCCACAGGCCCGCGCTCCGTCCGGTCCGGGTGGCGATCTTCATCCCGCCAGGTTGGCACCGGTTCGCCCGCCTCGCCGCTGGCGGGGGTTCGACGGCGTTCACCCGCTCCGCGCGTTGACCCGGCGTCGTGCGGGTGCTGGAGTGACGGAATGGCACGCGCGCTGGAGACGGACTACGTCGTGGTGGGCGCCGGGGCGGCCGGGATGGCGTTCGTCGACGCGCTGATCGACCACGACGCCGGAGCGCGCGTGGTGCTCGTCGACCGGCGTCCCGGCGTCGGCGGCCACTGGCTCGACGCGTACCCGTTCGTGCGGCTGCACCAGGCGTCGCAGCTGTACGGGGTGGCGTCGACGCGGCTCGGCGACGGGCGCGTGCAGACCGACGGCCCCGAGGCCGGGCTGCACGAGCGCGCGACCGGCGAGGACGTCCGCCGGTACTACGCGCGCGTGCTCGAGGAGCGGCTCCGCGCGTCGGACCGCGTCGAGTTCTTCCCCGCGCACGAGTACGACGACGGCACGATCCGCTCGCTCACCACGGGCGAGGAGCGCGAGGTGCGGGTCCGGCGTCGCGTCGTCGACGCGAGCTACCTCGCGCCCGACGTCCCGGCCGTCACTCCCCCGCCGTTCGCCGTCGACGACGGTGCGCGCGTCGTGCCCGCCGGCCTGCTGCCGACGCTCGAGGTGAACGGCACGCCCGAGCGGTGGATCGTCGTCGGCTCCGGCAAGACCGCGACCGACACGTGCATCTGGCTGCTCGACCAGGGCGTCGACCCGGACGCGATCGCCTGGGTGCGCCCGCGTGACCCGTGGATGCTCGACCGCGCGGTCATCCAGCCCGACCCGGCCGTGTTCATCGGCATGGCGGCGGACCTCATGGAGTCGGCGGCCGACGCCGTCACGCCCGAAGACCTCATGCTCCACCTCGAGGACCGCGGCATCATGCTGCGCATCGACCGCTCGGTCACCCCGACCATGGCCAAGACGCCCACGCTCGCCCGGTGGGAGCTCGAGCGGCTCCGCACGATCGAGAACGTCGTGCGGCTCGGGCACATCCGCCGCGCGGCGCCCGGCCGGCTCGTGCTCGACGGCGGCGACGTCGTCACGGGACGAGGCTCCGTCGTCGTGCACTGCGCGTCACCGGGCCTGAAGTACCCGCCGCTCGTGCCGATCTGGGGCGAGAGGATCACGCTGCAGCCCACCCGGGCCGGGTTCCCGTGCTTCGGCGCGGCGCTCATCGGGTTCGTCGAGGCGACGCGGGACGACGACGCCGCCAAGAACGCGCTGTGCCCGCCGAGCCCGTACGGCAACTCGACGGCCGGATGGGTGACGATGCAGGTGCTCGGGCACCGTTCCGCCACCGCGTTCGGCGCCGATCGCGAGATCCGCGCGTGGGCGAACAGCACGCTCCTCAACCCCGCGCGGATCGGGCCCGAGCACGCCGGGCGGCAGGATGTGTCCGACGCCGTCGCTCGCTTCAAGCAGCACGCGCCGGCCGGGGTGGCGCGGATGTCGACAATGGTCGGCCTTGCGGCGTGATCACGACGGGCGGCGGATGATGTCGTCGTCGCCCTTCCGCCGCGGCACGAGGTAGAAGCCGTCGGGCGTGTGGGGGTCGTAGAGGACCACCGCGTTGAGCTTGCTGAGCTCGCACCGCCACGACGTGTGGTGGTCGAGCTCGACCGGACGGATGCTGTCGAGCTCGCCCGCACGGATCCGCGCGGCGACACGGAGCATCGACAGGTGGAAGTTGTTGCGGTGCTGCGGGCGGACGTCCCAGGGGATGAGCTTGGCGTGCTCGACGGGGTGCGTGGGCATGGTTCGGCTCCTTCGGTCGTGGAGGAGCCGCGCCACACGGCATCCTCGCGCTTCCAGCCCGGGATCGGGCCGGCCGGTCTTCCTCCCGGGGCACCGTGCGCGAGGAGCGCGGTTGCCGGATCAGCACGCGGAGGCCGTATCGCTGATTACTCGTTGACCTGGCGGGAACGTTAGCGCAGGTAAGAGGGGATGTGCCAGCGGGTGTGCCGCGTGTCGGAGTCAGCCGACGGACCAGGAGCTGTGCACCGCCACGAGCGCCGCACGGTCGCTGATGAACCTCGAGTAGATCTCCTCGAGCCGAGGATCCAAGCCACCGTCACGCCATACCGCGGCGCCGAGGCTCGCGAAGAGTTCGGAGGAAGCCGTGAAGGTGGCCGCGTCCCCGATCGACCACGCGATCGACTGGTGAATCGGGTCCGCAGGATCGAGGGCCGCGACCTCGGCCTCCAGGATCGGAGCGAGATCCGCTTGCTCGCGGAGACCGAGGGTCTCCCACGCGGCGTGCAGCATCTCGTGCGCGGCCGTCGTCACGAGGCCCTCGTAGAGGCGCGGGTCATCCGGCTTCGCAAGGTAGATCACCCCGCGTCCCGTACCGTCGCCGGCGTAACAACCGGCGATCCTGTACTGACCGGTCTCGAGGTCCCGGTCGTCCGGACCGGTCCTCCGGCACAGCTCGGCCACCTGCTCACGGTCGACGATCCTTGGTTCCGTGCCGTAGAAGATGGCTCGACCTTCGTCGGTCATGTACGCCGCGTCCGCGAGGGCGAGGATGTCGGGAGCCAGGGCGCTTCCGTCACTCTGGCCCGTCGCCTCCTCGACGGCGGCGACCCACTCCTGCGGCACCCCAGGCCACCCGGCTCGGCCCCACACCGCCACCGTGATGAGCACCGAGAGGATGGCGATCGTCACGCGCAGGCCCCGGTTGCTTCCCCGGTGCCGTCCTGACGCCAGCTGGGCCGTCGGCCGTTGCTCCCACTCGCGCCACGCCGTCGGAGTCGTCGCACGGCCGGCCGCCTCGTCGATGACCCACTTCGGCACGCGCCCGCTCGGGCTCCGCGGCAGGTCGTCGGGCGGCATCGACACGTTCCGGATCCTAGGAGCGCGACGGCGTCCGAGCGCCTTGCTCTGGGCAATTTCACCCGCCGGCGGGTGTCCTGCTCAGCCGAAAGGGTTGTCCGTGTGCACGGCGACCAAGGCGGAACGGTCGGAGATGAACCGGGCGTACACCTCCTCGAGCTGCGGTTCGAGGCCACCCTCCCGCCCTATCTGGGTCCCGACGTAGGCGAAGAGCTCCGAGGGACGGGCCATCTTGCTGCCGTCGGTGGACCATTCGATCTGCTCGTGAATCGGGTCGTCGGCGCCCAGGTCGGCGACCTCCGCCTCGAGCAGATCGCGAAGCTCGGCACGCTCGCGCACGTCGAGCTGCTCCCACGCCGCGTGCAGCATCTCGTGCGCGGCCGTGGTCACGACGTCGTCGTAGAACGACGGGTGCTCGGGCGCGGCCAGGAAGATCACGCCTCCTCCCCTGCCGTCGCCGACGTAGCAGCCGGCGAGCTCGAACTCCTCGCCTTCGGGGACTGCCTTGACCGGAGTGCCGCGCGGCAGGGGCGTTCTCGCACTCCTCGGCGACGTCCTCGAGGTCGACGACCTCCGGGCTCGCGGCGAGGAAGACTCGACGGCCCTCGTCGGACATGTAGGCGTCGTCGGCCAGGGCGACGACGTCTGGGACGAGCGCGTCGTCAGCCGGGCGGCCGGCGAGCTCCGCCACTCCCGACGCCACCTGCTCCGGGATCCCGGGCCAGCCGGCACGGCCCCACACCGACATCGTCAGCGCGATCAGCAGAACGCCGGCGGTGATGCGCGTGCCGACGTGGCGACGTCTGGACGGGACGTAGTACGGCGGAGGGACCGGAGACTGCTCCCACTCCCGCCACGTCGTCCGGATGGTCGGACGCCCTGCCACCTCGTGGATCACCCACTGCCGCACGCGACCGCTCGGCCTGCGCGCAGGTCGTCAGGCGCTGCCAACATAATGGCATCATAAAGAGCAGACCAGCGCGCCCAAGCGCATTGCTCCGGGCATTTCACCCGCTCGAGCGCACCCACCGCGGGGCAACGCACCACTCGCGGACGGCACATGGAGAGGTATGGCCGTCATCCGAATGCGCCTCGGAGGAGCCGCTGATCCTGGCTCCGGTCGCCCGCACCGGCACGCCGATCAGGCCAGTCGCCCTCCGAGGCTGGCGCTGAACCGGGCGTCATACTCGGCACGTTGTGCCGAGTACATGTCAGGCGGCCGACGCTCGGCATACACCCAGTACCAGAGCGGCAATGGGGTGAAGTTGCCCCGAAGGAAGGCCTCGCCCAGGAGACGCTCAACCGTTTGCTTGGGTATGAGGATACCTCGATTGTTGGTCGTAACGTCGAGATCTTGGAGTGTGTCCCGGCTCAGAAGGTAGACCCCGCCGCGCCTACCAACAGAAATGTCGATCGACCCACCAGTTTCTACAGCAAACTCAAGCGCTCGAAGTTGGGCCGGCTTTACCCTCCGGTTTGTGACAAGAACGTCGATATCGTTCACGGGGATCCCGAGTCGAACCGCCTCCGCGACGTGTAGCCAGATCGCATCGAACGGTAAGACTTTGGCAGCCACGTCATCCGCTCCGGATCCGCGAACTTCTAGGAGGCGCGGCTGGTTTCCCGTCTGCGGCCAGACAACCACCAGCAGGGCCCGACCGTCGAGCACGAATGAAGGGGCGAGATCAGCGACCGACCGACAGCGGAACTCGGTGCCATCCTCCAGCGAGACTTCCACTCCCGCGGCGGGCGCGTTCCCGCCCAGAACGTAGGCAATCGGCTCGTTGAAGGACCACGTCGTCACTCCTTGCTTAGTGGCATCCCATAGAGCCGCAATCACATCAAGTTTCTGACTCACCTTATGGGATATCTCAAGCCCATTGAACTTGTAGTCCCACCCCTTTTGACCCGTCGGCGGCCGAGTCAGGCTGACTGCGGGGCGCGTCTGGCGCAGAAAGTTTCCTAGTGCGTCGAAGAACAGATCCTCTAGGAGTGCCGCTGAATTGAGCCCGTAGTAGTGATCGCGGAACTGGCGTTCGGCCGCCGCGAGCGGAAGCAGGTAGTCGGGACGCGCCAGCATGCTGCGCACGCTCTCCACGAAGTCAGCCTCGGCTGCAGCATCCGGTCCAATCGGCTCAGTCATCGGCACGAATCTTGCCATATAAGCACGATGCGCGGCTCCACCGAGGCCGCCGGAACCGTCAAAAGCCTCGCATAGTTTGGCCAGTCTTCAGCAAAGTCAGGCGCCGTGGCCTGTCCGAACCGCGACGAGCGTGGGATGCGCACCCGCACAGTCGATCCTTCCGGGCGTCAGGACCAGCTCGCCGACGTGGCCGCAGGCTCCGACCCGGGCCCCCGACTGCCCGAGCATCCGCTCCGGACGGACCCGGCATGCGAGACTTGACGACCGCCGCACGACTCCCCCTGGACGGTACTTGCGTTCGTGGGCCAGTTCGGGTTAGCTGTACGTGTGTTCGATCGTCCGACCGAGGGAGCCTCCCCCGTGACCAGCGCCCCATTTAGGTACGTTGACCTCTTTGCGGGCATCGGCGGGTTTCATGCCGTTCTCGACGCGATGGGCGGCGAGTGCGTCTACGCAGTTGAGATCGACGCCGAAGCACGGCGCGTCTATGAGGCCAACTGGGGTCTGAGTGCCCGCGGAAACAACGACAAGGGCGACATAACTCTCGACACTTCGGGCGACGAGGTCAACGTTCCGGAGCATGACGTCCTCGTCGCCGGGTTCCCGTGCCAACCGTTCTCCAAGTCTGGCGCTCAGAAGGGGATGGAAGAAGCTCGCGGAACGCTGTTCTTCGACATCATGAGGGTAGTCGAAGACCGCCGCCCTTCGATCGTCCTTCTGGAGAACGTCCGCAACCTGGCAGGTCCGCGCCATATACACGAGTGGGAAGTCATCATTAAGACCCTGCGGCAGGCTGGCTACCGGGTGAGCCACAAGGCGGCCATATTCTCGCCAGCGATGATCGCACCAGAGTTCGGTGGGCACCCTCAAACTCGCGAGCGCGTCTTTATCGCTGCGACGAGAATCAATCCCGAGCACCGCAGCGATGTCTATCGACAGCGTCGCGCCGCCGGGACGCTCAAGCTGCCCAGTCCGTTCGAGGACGTCGAACCGATTTCGCTCGACCACCTCCGCATGCGCGGTGAGTGGAACCTTCGAAAGCACCTGCCACTCATTGATCGCGAGGACGTGCCCGGGACGAAGGTCGCGGACCACGAATGGAAGTGGATCGAGCACTGGGATCTGTGGCTCCACAAGACGCGCGAAATGCTAGCGGCCGAAGCGGATGCGGCAGGTCGACGTGCACGGGAGATCCCCGGTTTCCCGATCTGGGCTCACGTCTGGACCACGGACGCAAAGAAGCGCAAGCGACTGCTTGATGAAGCCTCGAGTATGGCCTGGAAAGTCAGCCACCTCAACAAGAACTTTGATCTGTTCGATCGATTGTGTGCGTACGACCTCGCCTGGACTGAGGAATGGCTTGCCCAGACGAAGAAGTTCCCGGAGTCGCGGCAAAAGTTTGAGTGGCAGGCGCAAGATGCCCCATCTGTGCACGACTGCGTTATTTCCCTACGCCCGTCAGGTCTTCGGGTCAAGCGCATGACACACTTGCCTGCACTTGTTGCCATCTCCCAGACGCCAATCATCGGCCCCCTGAAGCGTCGGCTGTCCGTAATCGAGGGCGCGCGTCTCCAAGGGCTCCCAGATGGCTTCGACTGGGCGGGCCAGAAGGACGCCGCAACATGGAAGCAACTCGGCAACGGCGTGAACACTGGCGTCGTGGCTCAGGCTCTTGCCGCACAGGTCGAGCGCGATGCGTGGTTGCTCGAGCTGGACGTTCGCGGACAGGCCATTCTGGACGCCGTTCGCAAAACGATGGCCGAGACTGGTGGCGACCTGCGCACGAAGATTCGCGAGGCGATGGAGCGCGGCCAGGCGCGCGCACGTGCAGTGCCCGCCCACTGAGCGGCAGCCGACGTTTCGATTCGAGCCTGCGCCCATAGGGCGACCTGACGTATCACGTCCGTTCTGAACAACGACACAATCGACTAGAGGCTGCCGCGATCCATCGCGTCGAAGTGGTCGGGAGAGAATCCCCGCCTGCGGCGGTCGACTACCCGTGTCACGATGTCCGCGGCACGTGATGGCGGCTCGTGCTCCCAGATGCGTACCACTGCCCACCCAAGGCTTTCGAGCAGACAGTCGGTGTCTCGGTCACGTGCCTGATTTGCGGCTACTTTCGCAGCCCACCAGTCGCTGTTAGATTGCGGACTTGTACCGTGCTCCGGACAGCCGTGCCAGAAGCAGCCGTCCACGAACACCGCGACCTTCAGACGAGTGAAGGCGATGTCAATGGTCCTCCGCCGGTTCCCGGGGACCGGGTATGTGACGCGGTAGCGAAGGCCATCGGCGTGTAGGAGCCGGCGCAAAGCGATCTCGGGCGCCGTATCGCGCCGGCGGGCGACGCTCATCCGGCGGCTTGCGGCGACCGAGGACGCGCCCGGGTGCGCTACCACACCGAACGTCCGGCGGGCGGGTGCTGCGCCAGCGTCTCTGGTCACGGTCACCAGCAGACCATCATGCCATTCCGGCACGCAAGCCTCCCCCAAGCGGTTGGGCACTGCGATGCTTGGTCGGCTCGGCGTTCTGCGCGCGCCAGAAGCAGTTCGGGGAACTCCCACGTCTTGTGGCCGGCATCTCGCAGTCCAAGGACGCCAGCATCTACGGCGTTCCGCAAGCCAGATTTGAAAGGTCGCCTGCCGCTCCTCTAGGTCCGGTTCGCGCACGAGCGAACCCGATCGCGCCCACGCCTGCCAACCGTGGGCCCTCAGCGACGCTCGCGAAACTGCGTGGTCCGGTCACGCAAACGTCATAGCAGCTTGCGCAGCGCCCTGACCATTACTTCGAGACCCTCCGCGGTGACCGTCGATCCACCACCAGACCGCGAGGCTCTGCTGTCGCATGACGCCGTCCATGGCAGCTTTGCCTTGCGGGCTATCGCTTCACCGATCTCAGGCATAGAGCCCCCGGCAACGCCAGCCTTCTTCGCAGCAGCCTCAAAAACAGAGGATGGAAGGCTGCTACCACCACCTCGCGGCAGCGTGACGCGTGGAACGCCCACCAGGTCGCACACTTCGTTAATCAGGTCTTGCTTGGTACGCCCGCCGTGGAATCCGTATTCGCCCGCCCGTGATGTGCTTGTGTCGTCTGCACCGTTACAGAGCCCGCACCAGTCGGGGTTCATGCCGTGGATACACTCATCGGTCACGAAACTCATTGAACCATCCGAACCGACGAAGCGCGTACCTCGTCACAGTGAGGTCGCCGCACCGCCCCTCACCCGACTCGACCGACTCAGTTGAGCCTGGAGTCGTCGGCGCCATGGCTGCGAGACGCCGTGTGTCGTTGGGCGCCGGCGCTCCAGCATTGTCCTTGTCTGCGGTGGGTCAAGTCGTGCATGCCGAGGGAAATCACCTGCATCGCACGAGCGCGCCCCCGGGCCGCCGTACTAGACGGCCGGCCTCCCTGATGTCGGGGCGCAGAATCGCGGCCTGTCGCGCGCGGGAGGCCTACGCCAACGGAGCCTCCAGCAGGCGCGCGAGGCGTTCTCACTCGCCGGGCTCGAGCCACGGGTTCAACGACGCGCGGCGAGGAGGCCGGCAGGAGCGCCTCGCGCCGGGCCCGTCTCTGCTCGTGAGGGTGAGGAGCCGCACCCGGGCTTCAGGCTCTGCACCCGCGGGCCGTGAGTCCAACCACGGCGCCGAGCCATTCGGCAAGGCGAACACACGCCAACTCCGCTGAGGCATTCATTGGCGGGTTCACGATCACGTAAGTTTTCGCTACGTCATCCGGTTTGCCGCCGGCCACTCACGCGGTAGGGAGCGTGCTCGATTCCGCCGGGAACGAGGGTTGGGCACCGCTTAAGGTCGCGGCGTGGGCGCCTGCCCGGGCGGCGAAGCCGGCCGCCACGGCGAGCGGGTCGCCAGCCGATAGCCGCCAGGCCAGGGCGCCGACGAACGCGTCGCCGGCCCCGGTGGTGTCCACGACGTCGACCTTCGGAGCCGCCACCGCGGTTACCTCCGTACGTTCTCCGGATCGCTCTGCGACGCGAGCACCACGTGCACCGAGGGTGAGCACCGCGGATCGCGGACCGGCGTCGACGAGTGCCCGCACGACGTCGTGCGGCTCCCCTTCATGGATGCCGAGGAACCTCAGCGCCTCGTGCTCGTTGACGACCAACGGATCGGCGAGGCGAGTGACGTCGTCGGGCAGCTCGAGGACGGGCGCGAGGTTGAGGACCACGCGGCCGTGCGCGAGGCGCGCGGCCTCCTCGATGCCGGAGGGCGGGATCTCGCCCTGCAGCACGACGACGTCGGCGCCGGCGACGAGCTGCGCGTGCCGGCGCACGGCGTCGGCGTCGACGGAGCCGTTGGCGCCGGGCACGACGACGATCGTGTTCTCGCCGTCGTCGGAGACCGTGATGATCGCGATGCCGGTCGGGCCGGGCACCTGCGCGAGCCCGGACAGGTCCACGCCCGCGGACCGCAACCCCGCCGTCGCGGGCTCCGCGAACTCGTCGGAGCCGACCGCGCCGACCAGCGCGGCGTCGGCTCCGAGCCGAGCGGCGGCGACGGCCTGGTTCGCACCCTTGCCGCCGGGCAGCACCTCGAGCGACGAGCCGAGCACCGTCTCGCCGGGAGCGGGGTGCGCGGCCGTGCGCACCACGAGGTCGGCGTTGACGGATCCGACGACGACGATCGAGGCCACGGAGCCGAGTCTGCCCGACGCCGGGGCTGTTCCTTCGTCGACGTAGCTCCTCGGTACGCTCCCGGCGCTGATAACTACCCGAGCGCTACGTCGCGACCGCGATCTGGGCCGACTCAGCCCGCCAGCACCTCCCGCAGCTTCACGGCGAAC
Organism: Isoptericola variabilis 225; assembly: GCF_000215105.1. Classification (GTDB taxonomy): domain Bacteria; phylum Actinomycetota; class Actinomycetes; order Actinomycetales; family Cellulomonadaceae; genus Isoptericola; species Isoptericola variabilis_A. The sequence goes on along the minus strand of NC_015588.1, from coordinate 183,709 downwards.
GCGGCCGGGTCGTTGCCCGGCGACCACTCGTTGCGCACGAACCCACCGTGGTCGCCGGGGAACACCACGGCCTCCATCCCGAGCGCCTCGGCCAGCGCCAGCCCGCCACGCCGCGCCATCGTGCCTTCGCCCTGCTCCCCCACCGCCGGCACGATCCGCACGGGCGAGCGCCGCAGCGCCTCAAGGTCGGGCTCGAACAGCGGCATCGTGGCGAGGTTCTTGCCGAGCAGCAGGTCGTCGCGCCGGCCGTCGTCCGCGGTCGGCAGGCCGAACATGGCCGGGTCGGGCGCGGGCTGGTCGAGGTAGTCCTCGGGCAGCGGCGCCGGGTACATCACGAGCTGGATGAACTTGGCCATCGCGGGTCCGAAGCCCTCGCGGTGGTAGGTCTCGACGATGTCGGCCTGGACGCGCAGCGCCATGTCGCGGTCCGGGAGCAGCGACGTGAGCGGCGGCTCGTGCGCCACGAGCGTGCGCACGTCGTCGGGGTGGTCCACGATCCACGCGAGCACGTTCACCGCACCGCCGCTCGACGCGAAGACGTCCACCTTCCCCAGCCCGACCGCTTCGACGACGCGGTGGTAGTCGTCGGCGTGCGTCTGAGTCGACACCTCGCCGTCGGATTTCAGCGTGCTGCGCTCAGTGCCGCGCGGGTCGTAGGTGATCACAACGCGGTCGGTGAACTCGGACGCGAGCTGAGCGAAGTCGCCCGCCGCCATCGGTGAGCCGAGGATGAACAGCGGCAGGTGCTCGCCCGGCGTCTCGGTCTCGCGGACGTCGTAGGTGAGGACGGCGCCCGGCACGTCCAGGGTGAAGGTCTTCGGCTCGGTCATGGTCACTCCTCCGTCAGGTGTCGTCGCTGGTAGAGACGAGGCACGCTGGCGGAACTCATCGCGGCACCTGGGCGGCTGGCCGGATCCCAGGCGTCTGGAAGCCGGCCATCCCGCTCAGCGAAGCTGGGCACGGATGCTCGCGAGCGTCTCGGGGCGCGGCGGACGAGCAGCAGCACAGGCCCATGCTCCTTGAGCAGGACTTGCACCGGGCGCCGACGTCGGACGTGCGCAACGGGCCCTACGGTTCTCGCATCCGGGCCTGGCGGGAGCTCCCGCGATGTCGCCCGGATTATTCGGTCCCTTGGATGCCGAGCGTCACCCTCGGCGCGTGACCCGGCTCGGACTACTTCTCGTCCTCCGGGCCGAGGTCGTCCTCGTCGTCCTCCTCGATCGAGAACGACCCGCCGAAGTGCACGTCGTCGGGGTCGACACCGAGCCCGTCCGCGATCTGGAGCCGGATCTTCTCCGCCATGGTCACGCCCTTGGACTTGCGCCGCATCGACCGGTACGTCTCGGCGTCGACGCCGAACGACGTCTGCGTCCACGCGTCGAACGCCCGCTCGTACTCCGCCGTCGGACCCTCGACCGCGAACCCGAACAGCTCCGTGAGCGGGAAGTACTGCGTGGTGCGCGGGGCGTCGTCGGTCGGCGCGAGCTCGACCTCCAGGACGCCGTCGCCGACCGAGTACTTCACGAGCTCCGGCCGCCGGTAGTAGGTGGTGCGGGGCGTCACGGACCCGTCGGCCTCGTAGTGCTTGCGCGTCACGACCAGCAGCTCGTCGCTGACGGGCTCCTCGGTCGGCGTGTCGGGGTACGCGCGCGGCTCGGGCCGTGTTGCGGGGTGGCGGGTCATCGTCCTCCTGCGGTTCGTCCAGCGTGTCGAGCATGCGTCGTGCTGCCCGCCGGTGTCACGTCGGTTCTCCCGGAGCGGACACGTCATCCTGCCACCGTCGTCCCGAGCCCGCCCCCAGGCGGTCGTCGTCCACAGCTCACGCCGTGTGCCCGACGGCGGGACTCGCCCCGGGTGCAGCCTCGTGCGCACGCGGTGGCCCGGCGGGGGCCACCGACCGCACGGACGGAGCTGCGACCATGACGACGACCACGACCCCCACGACCAGGCCGGCGCTCGAGCGGCGCCGGTTCGTCTCCCCCGAGCTCGTCGACCTGCGCACCGCGTGGACGCTCGAGCGCGACCTCGCCACCGCGCCCGACGCCCGCCACGACGCCTGGTGCCAGGGCCGGCACGGCTGGATGCTCGAGGACGGCCTCGACACGGTGCTCGAGCCGGTGCTGCGCCAGGACACCTACGGCGCCCAGGCGTTCTACCGGTTCTTCGACCTCGACGGCGCGGCGGCCGAGACGCTGCTCGACCGGCTCGACCCCGGCTACCTCGCCGAGGAGCGGCAGAACGACGGTCCGTCGATCGGCGCGGTGCTGCGCGCCCTCGCCGCCCACCCGGACCGGCTGCGCGCGCACGGCTACGTCGTCGGGCCGGGCCGCTGCGACGAGCGCATCACCGTCGAGGGTGTGCTCGTCCGCACCGACGACGAGCTCGTGGTCGACCGGCACCACTCCAGGAGCTGCCAGTGCGAGCACCTCGTGAGGTACGTCGCCGAGGACCTCGGCATCGACGACATGCGCGTGCCGCCGCACGAGGTCGGGCCGTGGTGGGGCTTCTCGTTCAACGCCCCCGCCGACGAGGGCGAGGATGAGGAGCGCTGGTACCGGTTGTGGTGGGACTGACGTGTGGCCGAGGCGCGCTCGTCCCTCGTCACAAGCCTGTGGATAACCTCCGGGGCGTCGGCTCGGACCGCACTACCGTCGTCGGCCATGGCGCACCTCGACCTCGACACCGACGCGCTGGCCGCCGCGTCGTCCGGGCTCCGTGCGGCCGCGGCCGCGCTCGCCGGCGCGAGCACCGCCGTCGGGCACGACGACGCGCGGGCGGCGGGCGACCCGGTGCTCGCCGCGGCGGTCGCCGACCTGTTCGCCGCGTGGGCGCCGACGCACCGCGGCCTCGTCTCGGCGGTGGAGCACCTGGCGACGGCGCTCGCGCACGCGGCCGAGACGTTCGAGGCGGCCGAGGGCATGACCGCCGAGGGGCTCGCGGCGCTGCTCGCGCCGTCCACCGCCGCCGCCGGCCCGCGCCGGGACCAGGCCGTCTGATGCGCGACGTCGAGTTCGCCCCGCTCCTGGGTGTCCCGCTGCGGCTCGAGCGCGTAGGGGCCGCCGCGGCCCACGCCGCGGCGGTGCTCGAGGACGCCCGGGCGAGCACGGGCAGCGTGGGCGGACGGCTCGAGGGGCAGCGGAGCGTCGCCGTCACCACCGCGCGGGCACGGCTGTCCGACGTCGGCACGTGGCTCGGCATGTGCGCGGGCGTGCTCGCGGAGGCGGCCACGACGCTGCGCCGGCACGCGGCGGTGCTGGCCGACCTGCAGCAGGCCGCGCTGCTCGCGATCAGCCGACGCGACGACGCGCTCGAGCGCGAGCGCCGGGCGCAGGCCGAGCTCGAGGAGGCGCGCCGTTCCACGTGGAACGCGCTCGGGCAGGACCTCGCGGCGACGGCGCTGCGGATCCCGGCCGCCGAGCGGGCGATGGCCGAGGCGCGGGCGGACGTCCTCGCCGCGGAGGCGCAGTGGCGGCGGGCACGCGACGCGAAGGCCGCCGAGTCGGTGCGCGCGGCGACGGCGCTGAGCGCGCTGGGCGACGTGCGGCTCGTCACGGCCTCGGTCGCTGCGGGGATGCGCGTGCCGCAGGTGACGGCGTCGTGGGAGCGTGGGCTGCACGCGGCGAGCCTCGCGGCGACCGCGGCGTGGAACGGATCGAGCCGCGACCGGTCCGCCGCGAGCGCCGAGCTGCGCCGGCTGCTCGCCGAGGTTGGCCGGGACCCGGCGTTCTGGACGGCGTTCTGGGACCAGGTGACGCCCGAGGAGCTGTACCGGGCGGTGGGGATCCGGCCCGTCGAGCCTTCGCTCGCCGAGGGCCTCGCGGACGGGGTGCGGCTCTGGGCGGCGGGTGCGTCGGAGGCTGAGCTGGAGACGTTCGGGCGCGCGCTGGTCGAGGACCTGGGCGACCACGAGCTCGGGCTCGACGCGCGCGCGGCCCTCGCCGCGCTGCTGCTGGCGCCGGCGCTCCCGGGCGCGGTCCACCGGTCGGCGGCCGAGGCGCTCGTCGAGCGCCGCACCTCGCGGCCGGGCGACCCCGTCGACGTGGTGCGTCTCGAGCCGCTGATCACCGCCGTCGCGACGGGCCTGCTGCTGCGGCCGCACGAGGCGTTCGAGCACCTGGCCCCGGCCGACGACGCGCTGGCGGCCGAGCGGGCGCGGGCGTGGTTCGGCGTCGCACCTCCTGGTGGGTGGCCCGACGGCGGTGCCGCGGTCGCGGGCGCGCTCGCGGCGGCGGTGCTCCACGGGTCGGGCTCGTCGTCGAGGAGCGACCAGGCGCGCGCCGCGACGCTCGTCTCCCACGCGACGCACGAGCTGCCGCGCGGACTGCTGTCGGAACCTCCGCCGTCGGACCTGGCGAGCGTACGCATCGTGCGCGCGTACGAGCCGTACGTGCCGGTGTTCGGCGACGCGGTCCGGAGCGCGGACAAGAACGGGCCGCCGCGCCCGGCGGGAGTCGTCGACGACTTCACACTCGCCGACGGCGTGGTCGAGGACCTCCCCGTCGTCGTGCAGCCCGACCTCGACGCCTTCGCCCTGCGCGACGTCATCTCCGCCACCTCCCGCACGGAGGCCGGGGCCGGCGCCTGGCTCGGCAGCGCCGACCGGTACCACGACGCGATGCTCGACCTGGCGTTCGGCACCTCCGCGCCCGAGGGCATCAGCGAGGGAGACCAGGGCAACATCGTCCGCGAGAGCCTGCGGGACGCGGCGTCCGTGGCGGGCGCGCTGCAGCTCGAGACGATCCGCACCGCCCAGCGTGAGCAAGCGGTGATCGACGGCGCCGCGTCGGGGGCGGTGTTCCTCGCCAACGTCGCGATCGCGAAGGTGCCGATGCCGCCGGTCGCCTCGACGTCGACGTCCACGGCCACCGGGACCGTGATCGACGGCTTCGTGCCGGACCGCCTCGGGCCCGCGCGCGAGGCGGTGCTCGAGAAGGAGGCGCAGCTGCGGCAGCACTACGTCGGTCGCGCGTACGCGGCCGCCGTCGACCACGACGTCGACCACGGGATGACGTACGCGGAGGCGGTCGACGAGCGCACCGAGCTGGCCCCCGGTTCGGGGGACGTCAGCGACGCCTTCGGTAGCACCTACAACGCGATGTCCGACCTGCGACGAGAGCTCGGAGAGAACCCGTGAAGAAGTACCTGACAGACCCGGCCGTCTACATGCCCGCGGCGATCGTCCTGGTCACCATGATCGTCTGGGTCATGTTCAACGGGCTCGGGCCTGCGTGGGAGCGGTGGTCGCACGAGCGCCGGATGGAGCGGATCCTCGTCTGGACGCCGGAGCCGTGGGCGATCACGGTCGACGACTTCCCCGAGGGGACCGCCACCGCGCTCCCGGCACAGGAAGCATGGTTGTCACGCTGGAGCTGGGTCGACGCGATCGACCCGTGGGAGACGCCCGGGCTCGAGCACGTGATCCGCGAGCTTCCCTTCTCCTCCCTGTGGGTCGAGACGCGCGGTACGCCGGATGCGGCCACGTGGTGCCTCAACGGGGTACGTGTCGGCGACACCGACGTCTTCTCCTTCGCCGGCGCCCTCGCGGACGGGACGCTTCTCGACAACCGGGCGAGCTTGTGGAGCTATCAGACGCGGGTGACAGCGATGGACGAGTGGTACGCCGAGCGGACGGCCGGCGTGCTCGAGCACGAAGCGATCGGTGACACCCTGACGTACGACGAGCGGAGCCGTCGGATTCATGCCGGAGAACCGTTCCACACGGGCCCGATCGGTTACATGGGCAACCGGGTGGTCGTGGTCGACGAGTCCGGCGAGCGGCTGGAAGTCGTCGGCGTCGCGACGGTCACCGGTGACGCGTTCGTCGCGGTCGGCACGGTGACGCCGGTCGGCGTCGAGCCCGACGCCGACGCGGTGGAGCTGCTCGAGACCCTCGCCGCCAAGGTCCGGAGCGACGAAGCCGCGGTGAGTGCCGCCGCGGTGGAGGAAGTGGGCGACTGAACTGACCATGCTTCCGGAACAGACCTCGAGGCCCAACATTGCCGCTTAGGCCGCGTCCGAGGTCAGCTCGAACGGGTCCGACCGCACACGTCGCGGCCAGCACCGGGGGACGCGCTGCGCCGCGCGCAGTCGGGCCCGTCACACGATAGGGCCACCGCAGACGGCCCCTGCTGGTGGTCCTGTCGCGTCCGGCACTCTGCTCAGAGGTGGCATCAGAGCAGAGTGAAAATGTCCACCTGGCCGGCGTCGAAGGCGGGCTTGTCGAACGTGTCGATGGTGAACTTCGACTTGCCGCCGGACTTCAGTCGGTCGACGTAGGTCCACTCGACCGCCACAAGGTCCGTGCCGTTCCGGACCACCGCGATGACCCGCACGCTCTCCAGGTCCTCGGCGAAGTTGCCGCTCAGGGTGCCGGTGATCCTGCTCGACCATTCGTCGTGCGTTACCTCGACGTCGGACACCTCGATCGTCCCCGCGTCGGAGAGGTCGTCCATTGACATCGGTCCGCGCACCTCAAGGTCGACGATCTCACTGGCGTCGGCCTCGAACATCGCATGGAGCGCGAACTGCTGGCCCGGCAGAACCGTCCCGTACTCTTGGGTCGTGTCGAGGATCGTGCCGTCCTTGTCCAGCGCGCTGATCTCGAACTGCCCGGCCTCGTAGCCCATGCCCTCGTTCGGGTTGTCGAGGATCACGACCCCATATGAGTACTCCCCGCCTTCGCTTTCGACCCAGCCCGTGTATGAAATCGAGACCTCGGGCTCGGGCGTGGGCTCCTCTTCGGGTGTCTGTGTCTCGGTCGGTTCGGCATCCGGAGTCACCGCTGCGGGCTCCGTGGCGGGTGCTTGCGCCTCGACGGGTGCGTCCCCCACGGCGCACGACGCCGACCCGAGCGCGAGCGCCATCCCGGCGAGCATCCCAGTGACCTTACGCATATATTGCGCCTCTCTCGATGCTGGACACCGCCCGACTGCGGGCCTAGTCCTGGTGTGCAGGTGCGTTGCCAATGCTTCCCCATGGCAACCATTTGTCGCGATGCCCAAGCGGGTGAAATCGGGGAGGGCGCTGCGCATGTCCTGGACTGTGGCCAGGTCCAAGTACGTCTGCACAATGGATCGATGGCTATTGCGGATCGCCGCGGCCGCGAGTCGGCCCACGCCGGCGCGCCTTTGTGGGTCCAGCGCTCCAGACGCACGACGGGAATCCGCCGTCGTGACGGCCCGTGCCCAACCCGCCTGACACATCGTGTGACGGAGGCCGCAAGCACGTGTCACGTTTTGCGAAGGCGAGACGCCGCGCGGGCCGAGGCCTCAGAGCCGGCGGGCTGTGCCAGGCATGATCAACGCTTTACAACCTGACTTACGACGTACCGCTGTTTGAAGCGAGCGTCTCCGCCAGGGAGGACCTGCCCAACTCCTCACCGGACTTGTCGTCGACGAAAGCGACCTCAACGTCCACGTCGTCCGCGGCGACGCCAGCGAGCTGCTGGAACAAGCCGCCCTGGATGTACAGCCCGAAAGCGTAGAACTCTTCGAGCACGTTGTACTTCGTCCCGTCAACCTTGACCGTGAAGGTGGTGAAGTCGTCGTCCGCCTCGATGGCGGTGAACGAGTTCTCGGGATCATCCGCGAGGTCGGCGAGAGATTCCTTCATCGACGTGCGCATCTCGTCGAGCATCTCGCCCTGACGATCCTTGGACATCGACAGGGTGAGGGTCTTGTCGGGGTTCACGACGGCGGTAACGCCCGGCTCGTCGTCGAAGGCTGCGAGGATTTCTTCGTCCGTCTGTACCCCTTCAGGGTCCACGAGGTCGCGCCGCAGGGTGATATCGACGTTGAACAGGCCCTCGTCAACCGACGCGGCTGGAGGCTCCGACGCCTCAGCGGCAGACGTTGTCGAGGCGGACGACTCAGCGGGCGTCGTACCTCCACAAGCTGCGGTCAACGCGATGAGCGCCAGTAACGGGACGAGAGCCAGGCTACGGATGGGAGACATGCCAACCTTCGGTGATGCAGCAGGGACGATGTTGATGCTATCTGCCCGCTTCTCCCTGATTGTCTGCCTCACGGGTGAAATTGCGTCGGGCACCGGGTGAACCCGAGTTCCGCCCTTGAGGTTCGGCGCACAGGATGGGGTGGTCCCGCGCTCAGTCCGCCTCCAGCTCGCGGACCTGGTCGGCCGCCTCGTCGCGGCGGCGGGTCGCATCCGCGAGCGTCCGCTCGGCCCGCTTGCGCACCTTGACCGCCCCGCGCAGGTCGGCCTCGAGCCGGCGGGCCTGGTCGTCCAGCTCCGCGAGACGACGGCGCAGCTCCTCGCGCTCGTCCTCCACCGCGCTCACCTCGTCCTCGAGCCGGCTGACCTCCGCCTCGGCCTCGTCCCGCTCCTGCTCCGCGGCGGTGACGTCCTCCTCGAACTCGGCGAGCTCCTCGCGCGCCTCCTCCAGCGCACGTGCCGCCGCCTCGCGCGCCTCGCGCTCGCGCCGCTCCTCCCGTGACTCCTTCGCCTCGGCGCCCTTGGTCTTGCCCGCCGCCGCGCCGCGAGCCGTCGAGCGCGCGCGAGTGCCGCCGTCGGGCAGGTCGGGGACGGCACGCAGGTGCCGGCGCGGCGTGCCGTCGTCGGGCAGCGGCTCGAAGCCGAGCGCGTCGGGGGCGGCGACGGCGCTCGCGGCGTCGACCGGCGCGAACCCCGTGGCCTCGAGCGTGCCGACGAGCAGCCCGCTGCGGACCGCTCGGGCGGCGTCGGGGTCGATCATCGCGGCCGTGAGCGTCGCCTCGACCTGCGTCGCCACGGCGTCGCTCACCGCGACGTCGTGCTCCTCCGCGAGCGCCCGCGCACGGGCCGTGACCGCGGCGGTCAGCCGGCGCCGCTGCGCGGTGAGCTCGCGCAGCTGCTTGGCGTCCATGCCCTGCTGCGCCTCGCGGAACTGCGCGCCGAGGTCGATGACCTGCTCGACCTGGTCGGTCTCCTGCCGCACGAGCAGGTCGACGACCCAGGCCGCCGTCGACGGCTTGCGCAGCGCCTTGACCTCGCGCGCCAGGCCGTCGTCGCCGGCGTCCCGCAGCTCCTTGACGCGCGCGTCGCGGGCGCCGATGAACTCCCCGGGGTCGAGGCCGTAGAGCTCGTCGGCGATCTCCAGCAGCGTGGGCACGCTCCGAGCGTAAGTGCGGTGGGGCATCCTCGTAGCGTCAGCCGCACTGCTCCACCGGGAGGTCTCCGTGCTCATCCTCCGCTCCGTCGCGCTCTTCGCCGCCGCCGCGCTGTTCGAGATCGGCGGCGCGTGGCTCGTCTGGCAGGGCATCCGCGAGCACCGCGGCTGGATCTGGGTCGGGGCCGGCGTCATCGCGCTCGGGATGTACGGCGCGTTCGCGACGTTCCAGCCCGACGCCCACTTCGGGCGCATCCTCGCCGCCTACGGCGGGGTGTTCGTCGCCGGGTCGCTCGTGTGGGGCATGGTCGTCGACGGGTTCCGGCCCGACCGGTGGGACGTCGTCGGCGCACTCGTGTGCCTGCTCGGCGTCGCGATCATCATGTACACGCCGCGGTCGGCGTGACTCCCTGGCGAGCTGTCAGGGCCAGGCCCGTGGATACCGCGGCGTGAGCCTGACAACTCGGGACTAGAATCGTTTCGATTCCCATGAAGACGCCCCTCACCTCGCTCCCCGTGGACCAGCGCCGCGCGACGATCATCCTCGTCGCGATGGCGCTGTCGACGTTCCTGTTCGTCACCGTCGAGTCGCTGCCGTCCGGCCTGCTCACCCTCATGGCGCCGGACCTGGGGCGCTCGACGTCGCAGATCGGCCTGCTCGTGACGGGCTACGCGCTCGTCGTCCTCGTGGCGTCCGTGCCGCTCGCGCACTGGACCCGGACGATCCCGCGGCGCTGGGTGCTGTCCGCGTGCGCCGGCCTGGCCGCGGTCTCGACCCTGTGGGCCGCGCTCGCGCCGAGCTACGAGCAGCTCCTCGCCGCGCGGCTCGTCACCGCGGGCGCGCAGGCGCTGTTCTGGGTCGCGGTCGTGCCGGCGACGGCGGGCCTCTTCCCGCCCCTGGTGCGCGGCAAGGTCATGGCACGGCTCGCCGTCGGCAACTCGCTCGCGCCCGTCATCGGCGTGCCGCTCGGCACCTGGCTCGGCGAGCACACGTCCTGGCGGGTGACGTTCCTCGCGGTGGCGGGCCTGTCGCTCGTCGTGACGCTCGTGGTCCTCGCGCTCTTCCCCACGGTGCCTCCGGCCCAGGGCGGCGCGAGCAGCGCACCGTTCCCGAGCGCGCGCCGCTTCGGCTTCGACCTCACCATCACGGTCATCGTCGTCACGGGCGCGTTCGGCGTCATCACGTTCGTCACGCAGTACCTCATCGACGTCGCCGGGTACACGCAGTCCGACATCCCGCGCCTGCTGCTCATCCAGGGCGCCGCGGGCGTGGCCGGCGCGGTGATCGTCGGGAGGTTCCTCGACCGCCGGCCCGTCGGCGCGCTCCTCGTGGCGCTCGCCGTGCTGGTCGGGGCGCAGGTGGCGCTGTGGGCGCTGGGCGAGCAGCCGGTCGCGGCCGTCGCCGCGCTCGCCCTGTTCGGCATGGCGTTCTCGACGATCCCGCCCGTGCTGTCGCACCGCGTGATGCTCGTGTCCCCGCGCTCGACCAACATGGGCATGGCCTGGTCGTCGTCGATCTTCAACCTCGGCATCGCCGGCGGGTCGGCGCTCGGCGCCGGGCTCGTCGCGCTCGTCGGAGTGCGGACCGTTCCGATCGTGAGCGCCGGCCTGGTGCTGCTCGCGCTCGTCGTCGCGCTGCTCGAGGAACGCTTCACCGCGCCGCTCAGGTCGCTCGCGGAGCACGCCGTCGAGCAGGTCGAGAAGGAGCTCGGCGCGAAGGGCGCACCGACGCCGTAGCCCGTCGTCGCTACGGCGTCGTCGACGCCGTCCTGGCCAAGTCCAGGCGTGACGTCGTCACGGGTGGAAGCATGGCCCCGTGGACGACTCCGACCGCTGCCCGTGCCTGTCCGGCGAGACGTACGGCGCCTGCTGCGGCCCGCTGCACCGCGGCGCGCGGACGGCCGCCACCGCGGAGGCGCTCATGCGTTCGCGCTACAGCGCGTTCGCGGTCGGCGACGCCCGCTACCTCCTGGCGACCTGGCACCCCAGCACGCGCCCCTCGTCGCTCGAGCTGGACCCCGACCAGGTGTGGCGGCGCCTCGACGTCCTCGCCACGCGCGCCGGCGGCCCGTTCGACGACGCCGGCGAGGTCGAGTTCGCCGCCTCCTTCCGCGACGCCTCCACCGGCGAGCGCGGGAGGCTCCACGAGGTCAGCCGCTTCGTGCGCGACGGCGGCACGTGGTTCTACGTCGACGGGGACGTCGGGCCGTGAGCGGGTCGGCGGTGGAGCGGCTCGTCGAGCTGCAGCGAAGCGGGACGACCTCGGCCGAGGCGCTGGCGTTCTTCGACGCGCTGCCGATCGACGACGTCTTCCGGCGCGTCGACGAGCACACCGTGCTCGGGCTCATGGAGCTGCGCGGCATGCCGGCGCCGTTCTTCTTCGTGCTCCGCCGGGCGGGAGCGGCGTCACGGCGAGGTGCGCGACGTCGGCGCGCTCGGGCCGGGGCAAGCGTTCGGCCTGGAGGCGATGCTTGACGGCGTCCGCGGGGCGGGCATGACCACCCGCGCGACGTAGCGCGCCGGTCCGCGACGTAGCGCGGCACGCGCCGACGTAGCGCCCCCGCCGCGAAGTAGCGCTGCACGGCGCGAGGTAGCGCTGCGCCGCCGAGACTTCGGCCAGGGTTCACCTGGACGTCGTGGTGGGTGTCGGACGGTCTGCATAGGGTCGCGGCGGAGACCCCACGACTCGACGAGGAGCCCCGATGCCCCGCTCGTTCCGAACCGCTGCGGCTGCGTCCCTCGCGGCTGCACTCGCCCTGACCGCAGGAGCACCGGCGGTCGCCGATGCACCCGACGCACGTGCCGCCGTCGGGCAGCCGGTCGAGCTGCGCGTGGCGACGTACAACCTGTCGCTCAACCGCGCGGCCGAGGGCCAGCTCGAATCCGACCTGGCGACGGGCGAGAACGCGCAGGCGCAGACCGTCGCGGAGATCATCCAGCGCGCGAACCCGGACGTGGTGCTGCTCAACGAGTTCGACTACGTGGAGGGCGGCCGAGCGGTCGACCTGTTCCGCGAGAACTACCTCGAGGTTCCGCAGGGCGGCGCGGAGGCGGTCGAGTACCCGTACGCGTTCGTCGCGCCGTCGAACACCGGGATCCCGAGCGGGTTCGACCTCAACAACGACGGGACGGTCGGGGGCGGCGACGACGCGTTCGGGTTCGGCGTGTTCGAGGGGCAGTACGGCATGGCGGTGCTGTCGAAGTACCCGATCGACACCGACGCGGTCCGCACGTTCCAGACCTTCCTGTGGAAGGACATGCCGGGCGCGCTGCTGCCGGACGACCCGTCGACGCCCGAGCCCGCCGACTGGTTCACGCCGGAGGAGCTCGAGGTCGTCCGGCTGTCGAGCAAGTCGCACTGGGACGTGCCGGTGCAGGTGGGCAACAAGACGGTCCACGTGCTGGCGTCGCACCCGACCCCGCCGACGTTCGACGGTCCCGAGGACCGCAACGGGCGCCGCAACCACGACGAGATCCGCTTCTGGGCGGACTACGTGACGGCCGGGCCGACGTCGTCGTACATCTACGACGACGAGGGCCGCACCGGCGGGCTGAAGCCCGGCTCGCGGTTCGTCGTCATGGGCGACCAGAACGCCGACCCGCACGACGGCGACTCGTACGACGTCGCGATCGACCAGCTGCTCGGCCACCCGCGCATCACCGACCCGCTGCCGACGTCGGAGGGTGCCGTCGAGGCGGCCGAGCTGCAGGGCGGCGCCAACGCCGCGCACACGGGCGATCCCGCGTACGACACGGCCGACTTCGCGGACAACGCGCCGGGCAACCTGCGCGCCGACTACGTGCTGCCGTCGAAGAACCTGCAGGTGCGGGACGCCGGGGTGTTCTGGCCGGTGCGCTCGGACCCGCTGTCGCGGCTCACGGGCGAGTACCCGTTCCCGAGCAGCGACCACCGGCTGGTCTGGGTGGACGTCAAGGTCTGATCCCGCGCGTGAGGCGCCGGGGCCGCGCGTTCATCGCGTGCGGTCCCGGCGCTCCGACGTCCCCATGCCCCACCGCACCGCCCGGACGGCGAACGCCCCGGCGGGACCGCCGAGCGTGCGGCTGAACCGCGTCTCGACGTCGAGCATCTCGCGCGCCCACGGCGGCAGGAGCGCGACCGCCCCCGCGCCGAGCATGCCGTACGGCGGGCGGGCCGGTGCGGGCAGCGGCGGCTCGCGCAGGAGGAAGCGGGCGGCGTCGAGCGCCTCGGGCGTGGGCTCGAGCTCGGGCCGGTACTCCTCGAGGCAGGCGGTCAGCTCGGCCCTGGTCTCGGGTACGACGTCGGCGCCCAGCGCCCGGGCGATGCGGGCCGACTGGCGCAGGTACTCGTCCACCTCGGACGGCGTGAGCCGGCGCTCGCCGTAGCGCTGGTGCGCGGCGAGGAACGAGTCGGCCTCGGCGACGTGGACCCAGGACAGCAGGTGCGGGTCGCTCGCGCGGTACGGGCGGCCGTCGGGCGTCTTGCCGCGGACGCGCTCGTGCACCGAGCGGACCCGCTCGATCATCTCCTCGGCGTCGGCGATCGTGGCGAACGTGGCGAAGGCGAGGAACGTCGACGTCCGCGCGAGGCGGCCCCACGGGTCGCTGCGGTAGCCCGAGTGGCCCGCGACGCCCGCCATGGCGAGCGGGTGCAGCGACTGGAGCAGCAGCGCCCGCAGGCCGCCGACGAACATCGCCGCGTCGCCGTGGACCCGGCGGATCGGGCTGCCAGGCGGGAACCAGCGCGGGCCCGGCGTGAGGTGGATGCGGTCGCGCGCGACGTCGCCGTCCGGGCCCGCGACCTTGGTGAACAGCGCGTCGCCCAGGCGCACCCTCAGGCGCTCCACGGGGCCCACGACGACGGCCGACATGGAGTCAGTATGCCGCGCCGCCGCTGGACGTCGTGCCGCGACGGTCTCGGCCGAAGGGCTCCACACCTCCGCCTTCGCGAGCCGCTTGCGCACGGCCTCACCGCCGACCTGCTCGATCCACGACCGGTCGCCCACGACGACGAGCAGCACCCGCGCCCGCGAGAGCCCGGTGTAGAGCATCTCGCGCGCCCGTCCGGCGTCGCGCACGCCGTTGACGGCGAGCACCACGACCTGCCGCTCGAGGCCCTTGAACCCGAGCACGTGCCCGTAGAAGACGTCCTCCTCGGCGAAGAAGGCGTCCCAGTACGCCGCGTGCCCGCCGTGCTCGACGACGTTGACCTGCTCCGGATGTCGGCGCCCGGTCGCGAGCAGCGCGATCTGGCCGGGGTCCCAGCCTTCCTCCAGCAGCGCCTCGACGGCGTCGTCCGCGGCGTCGATCGCGTCGTCGGCCGGGACGTCCACGATGCGCACGGGCGGACCGTCCAGGCCGCGCGGCTTGACCATGCCCGACGCGAGCGAGCCGAAGACCTCAGCTGGCCGTCGTGGGCCGCCGACCCGACGCGCCAGGAGCGGCTCGCGTCGCGGCGCGCCGAGCGCGAGCCGGCGCACGCCTGATCACGGGCGCACGCCGGGCCGCCCGCGCACGCCCGATCAGCGGCGGCCGGCGTAGTGCGCGGCGAGCCGGCGCAGACCCTCGTCGATGCTCACCGCCGGCCGCCACCGCAGCTCGGCACGGGTGGCCCGCTGGTCGAACCAGTGGGCGGTGGACAGCTGCTCGGCGAGGAAGCGCGTCATCGGGGGCTCGTCGGTTCCCGGCCGCACGCGCCACACCGCCTCGACGGCGCCGCCCGCCGCCCGCGCGAGGCCGGCGGGCACCCGCCACGCCGGGGGTCGCACCCCGGCCGCCCGGCAGATGCCGCCCAGGAGGTCGGCGACGGTGCGCGGCTCGCCGTTCGTCACGACGTACGCCCGGCCGTGCACTGCGGGCGCGCGGTCGAGCGCCGCGACGATCCCGTCGGCCGCGTTGTCGACGTAGGTCGAGTCGATGAGCGCGGCACCGTGTCCGAGGAGCGGCAGCCGGCCGCGCGCCGCCCGGTCGACGATCCGCTCGACGAGCTGCGTGTCGCCCGGTCCCCACACGACGTGCGGGCGGACGGCGACGACGCTCGGCGCGCCGGGCTCGCCGTCGCGGGCCAGGGCGAGCAGCTCGGCG
Source organism: Isoptericola variabilis 225 (assembly GCF_000215105.1). Taxonomy (GTDB): domain Bacteria; phylum Actinomycetota; class Actinomycetes; order Actinomycetales; family Cellulomonadaceae; genus Isoptericola; species Isoptericola variabilis_A. Next base: position 168,543 of record NC_015588.1, on the reverse strand, counting down.
GCCGCCTTGGTCCGCGCGTAGTGGCCACGCGCGCGCCGGGGGTCGGCCGGTTCGGCGCCGACACCCACGAGCGACGACCCGGCGTGGGCGACCGACGGTGAGGACACCTGGACGAAGCGCTCCACGCCCGCGCGCTGCGCGGCGTCGAGCAGCGTGCGCGTGCCGCCCACGTTCACGGCCTCGAACTCCTCGGGCCGCCCCGCGAGGGACACCTTCGCCGCGAGGTGCACGACGCCGGTCACACCGTCGACGGCGCGCGCGACGACGGCCGGGTCGGTCACCGACCCCAGCACGTCCTGCGTGCCCGGCACGCCCGACGGCCGCCGCTGCAGCGTGCGCACCCGCTCGCCCCGCGCGAGGAGCGCGCGCGCGACGGCACCCCCGAGCAGGCCCGAGGCCCCCGTGACGAGCACCGTCACGGGGTGCCCACCCGCCCGCCGGCGAGCACCCGGTCGGCCCACGCCGCGAGCCGCGTGCGGTCGATCTTCGAGTTGTGCCGGACGTCGGTTGGCAGGTCGGGGGTGACGAGCACGGCGGCCGGCCGGACCGGGCACGCCTCCCGGACCGCCGCAGACAGCTCTGGCGGCGCGAGCCCCGGACGCCGCGGCCCGGCGCCCGGCACGGGCTCGACCACCACGACGGGCTGCTGCACCCCGGCCGGCCCGACGCCGACGACCGCGGCCCGCCGCACCTGCGGCAGCCGCTCGACGTGCTGCTCCGGCGCGACCGGCGCGAGCGGTCCGTCGACCGTGGTGAGCACGTGCGCGAGCCGCCCCTCGATCCACAGGCGACCCGCGGCGTCGAGGTGCCCGACGTCGCCCGTGCGGTGCCAGTGCCCGGGCGGCGTGTCCCGCTCGGCGGCGAGGTCCGTGAGCCACAGCCGGTCGTACCGCTCCTTGAGGTGCGGCGCCCGGACCAGCACCTCGCCGAGCACCCCCGGCTCGTCCGACGGCGGACCGGTCGCCGCGCCGTCGTCGTCGAGGGCGCTCACGAGGACCTCGACGCCCGGCACCGGCCGGCCGACGCACACGCCGTCGTCGGGCTCCGACGCCGCCTCGCGGATGCCGTCGAGCGTGATGTCGGTGACGAGCAAGCACTCGGTCATGCCGTAGGGGGTGTGCGCGGTCGCGGCGGGCATGAGCGCGGCCGTCGACTCCAGGAGCTGCGCGCCGATCGGCGCACCCGTCGACAGGACGGTGCGGACGCGGGCGAGCGCGGCACCCGCGCGCGGGTCGCCGTCGAGCTCACCCGCCGTGCCGACGACGTTGAGGATCGCGGCGGGCGAGAGGAACACCGTGCGGGCGTCCGCGGCCCGCACGGCGTCGGCGACCGCTCGGGCCGTGAGCGTGCGGGGCGCGGAGACGTCCATGCGCGGCGTCACCGAGCGGGTGCCCAGCGCCGGGCCGAGCAGCGCGAACGGGGCGAACCCCGTGACGAGCCCGGACTCGGGGCCGACGTCGAGGTGCGCGGCGAGCGCGTCGCGCAGCGCCGCGAGACGCCCGTGCGTGTAGACGACGCCCTTGGCCGGGCCGGTCGAGCCGGACGTGAAGAGGACGGCGGCCTCGTCGTCGGGCCCGGGCTCGGGCGGCAGATCCGCCCCGTCGCCGGCGCGCGCGACGTCGACGAGCTCGTGCGCGACGCCGAGCGCCGCCCGGGCCGGGGCCGGGAGCGGCTCGGCGGAGATCCGCACGCCCGGCCAGCCGAGCGCCCGCGCGGCCGCCAGCCCCTTGGCCTGCGCGACGACGAAGCGCGGCCACGCGCCCCGCTGGGCGCGCGTCAGCCCGCGCACGCCCAGGCCGGCGTCGGCGACGACGACCACCGCGCCGATGCGCAGGCAGGCGTAGACGAGCGCCGTGAGCGTGGGGCCGGGCTCGACCAGCAGTGACACCCGGTCGCCGGGCCGCACCCCGACCCGGTGCAGACCCGCGGCGAGCCTGTGCACCTGGCGGTGCAGGGCGCGCCACGTGACCACGCGCGGCTCGCCGTCGTCGGACACGACGGACATGTCGAGGACCGCGGGGCCGTCGTCGTCGGCCCGCGCGTCGAGGCCCGCCCACATGGGACGGAACGGGCCGGCGGGAGCGGGCTCCCGCGCGGCGCCCGCCGCACGCGCCGATCCCTCGACGTCGCGCCCGAGCCACGCGAGCACCGCCGGCGGCCAGTCGACGTCCTCGGCCACGAGGTGCCCCGCGGAGGAGAACCGGTGCACCCGCGCGTGCGGGAGCCGGCGCAGCAGGTCGTCGAGGTAGCGGTCGGTGAACACCGGGTCGCGCGCCCCCCAGAGGATCAGCGCCGGCACCTGGAGCTTGGCGGCGCCGGTGGCGATCCGGTCGAGCTCGGGGGCGCTCGGGTGGGCGGCGCTCGTGGGGATGTCCGCGACGAAGCCCGCGATGCCGTCGCGGTCGGCCGCCGTGCGGTACGGCAGGCGGTAGGCGTCCGCGACGTCGGGCGGCAGCGGCGGCCGCGCGAGCGCGAGCGTCGCCTCGAGGAACGCGCGCGTCGAGCGCGTGGCGACGCGCCGCACGCCCGGCGCGAGCGCCAGCCGCAGCGGTGCCGGCACGGGTGCGTCGTCGGGCTGGTGCACCGCGGTGTTGAGCAGCGCGACGCCGGCGAGCAGCTCCGGGTGGTCGACCGCCCAGCCGAGCGACACGACGCCGCCCCAGTCGTGCCCGAGCGTGACGACCGGCCCGTCGAGCCCGAGCGCGTCGGTGAACGCGCCGAGGTCCGCGACGCGCCGCGCGAGGGTCCGCCGCGTGCCCGTGCGCGCGGACAACCCCATCTCGAGCTGGTCGACCGCCACGACGCGCCACCCGGCGTCGGCGCCCGTGGCGACCAGCCGCCGCCACAGGTACGACCACGTCGGGTTGCCGTGCACCGCGAGCACGGTGCCGACCGGCCGGGCGCCGCGCTCGCGCAGGTCGGGCGCGTTGTCCAGGTAGTGCCACCGCTCGCCGGCGACGTCGAGCTCGTGGCGGAACCGCGGGTCGAGCCCCGGGACACTCACCACGCCAGCTCCATCATCGCCGTGTTGATGCCCGAGCCCACGCCCATGAGCAGCACCCGGTCGCCGCGGCGCAGCGTCTCGGCCTCCTCCGCGAGCGTGATCGGCACCGAGGCGGGCCCGACGTTGCCGAGCCGCGGGAACGTCGTCGGCACCTTGGACCGGTCGAGGCCCACCGCCTCGACGATGGCGTCGGTGTGCACGCGCGACACCTGGTGCGTCACGTAGCGGTCCATCGACGCCCAGTCCCACTCGGAGACCGCCTCCTTCCAGGCGTCGACGACGAGCTCCAGACCGCCGTCGAGCAGCGCCCGCGCGTCGGTGAACATGCCCTTGGCGCTGCCGACGCACAGGTCGTGGAACCGGGTCGCCGCGCGTGTGACCCCGCCGAGCAGGCGGTGGCCCTCGGGATGCTCGTCGGCCCGGCCGAGCACCGCCGTCGCCGAGCCCGACCCGAGCGTGAGCGTCGCGAACTCCTGCATGAAGTCCTCGCGGCCGACGCCGTCGCGCAGCAGCCGCTCCACGGTCGTCGCGCGCACCTCGTCCGCGTCCTCGCCGTCCACCACGAGCGCATAGCGGATCTGGCCCGACTCGATCATCCCGGCCGCGATGCTCATCCCGTTGATGAACCCCAGGCACGCGTTCGCGACGTCGAAGTTCACCGCCGACGACGGCAGCCCGAGGCCGTGGTGCAGCGCGACCGCGACCGACGGCTCGAGGTGCTTGCGCGTCACGGACGTGTTGACGAGCAGCCCGACGTCGTCGGGCGCCACCCCGGCGCGGTCCAGCGCCTCCTGGGCGGCCGCGACCGTGGCCGCGTCGCAGTCCTCGTCCGGGCCCCAGCTGCGCCGGGCGTGCACGCCCGCGACGCGCTCGAGCAGCCGGCCCGGCACGCGCAGCCGGCGCAGCGCGGGTGCGAGCAGACCCTGGATCTCGGCCGACGTCGTGACGCGCGAGGGCAGGCGGCGGGTGACCGCGAGCAGCGACACGTTCGAGAACCGGGTGGTGGCGTTCCCGTCCACGCGACCTCCAGACCGCCGGCACTCGCCGGCACGACGACACGGGCGTCGGGCGGCAGGGCCACCCGCCTCGACGGTATGCCGCGCGGCGCAGACTCGCGGCCTCAGCGCGTCATCGGTTGTTCACCCGGCCGCCCGCGGCACGGGTCACGGCCCCCGCGCGCCTAGGGTGGAGGGGTGCACGACTCGACCTCCCTGCCCCCGTTCGCGTCCGACAACTACGCGCCCGTCCACCCCGAGGTCATGGCGGCGATCGCCGCGGCCAACGAGGGGTACGCCGTCGCGTACGGGGACGACCCGTGGACCGAGCGGCTCGACGCGCGCGTGGCCGAGCTCTTCGGCCCCGCGGCGCGCGCCTTCCCCGTGCTCAACGGCACGGGCGCGAACGTCGTCTCGCTCATGGCGCTGTCGCCCCGGTGGGGCGGGGTCGTCGTGTCCGACGTCGCGCACGTCAACACCGACGAGAACGGCGCCCCCGAGCGGGTCGGCGGCCTGAAGATGCTCGCGTGCACGTCGGTCGACGGGCGGATCGCGCCCGCCGACGTCGAACGGTGGGCGTGGCAGCGCGACGACGTGCACCGCGCGCACCCCGGCGCGCTGTCGATCACGCAGTCGACCGAGCTCGGCACGGTCTACTCGCTCGGCGACCTCAAGGCTCTCGCCGACGTCGCGCACGGCCTCGGCATGGCCGTCCACCTGGACGGGTCGCGCCTCGCGAACGCCGCCGCCGCGCTCGGGTGCTCGCTGCGCGCGCTGACGGCCGACGTCGGCGTCGACGTCCTGTCGCTCGGCGCGGCGAAGAACGGCGCGATGCTGGGCGAGGCGATCGTCGTGCTCGACGCCGAGGGCGCCGTGGGCTCGCGCGCGGCCGCGGCCGTCCCCTACCTGCGCAAGGCGACGACGCAGCTCGCGTCCAAGGCGCGGTTCGTCTCCGCGCAGCTGCTCGCGCTGCTGGGCGAGGCGGGCGCCGGCGACGACGCGCCCCTGTGGCTGCGCAACGCCTCGCACGCCAACGCGATGGCCGCGCGCCTGCGGGCCGGGCTCGAGGTCGCGGACGTCGTGACGACCGAGCTCGTCCCCGAGTCGGGCGTGCGGTTCACGCGCCCGACCGAGGCCAACGCCGTCTTCGCCACGCTGCCCCGCGCCGCGGCCGACCGGCTGCGCGAGCGGGCCCGGTTCTACGACTGGGCCGAGGGCGAGACGCCCGACCGCGTCGAGGCTCGGTGGATGTGCTCGTGGGACACGACGGCGGAGGCTGTGGACGGCTTCGTCGCCGCGGTCGTCGAGGAGCTCGGCCGGGGCTGACGGCCGGCCCGGATGTGATCTGAGGAAACCGCGCGGCGACCGTCGGACGCTCCCGCTACCGTCGTCTCGGGAACACCACGAAGGGGTACGGATGTCCACCGACAGCACAGCACGCCACACCGCCACCGCGACGACGCACGTCGCCGAGCCGCCCGAGCGGGTGTGGGCGGAGCTCATGCACCCGGGGGCGCGCTGGATGCTGGGCGCCAACATCGAGACCGACTTCCAGCCCGGCAGCCCCATCACGTTCGAGGGCCACTTCTTCGGCCGCCAGTTCGCCGACAAGGGCCAGGTCATCGCGGTCGAGCGCCCGCGCCTGCTGCACTTCACGCACTTCTCGCCGCACGGCGAGCTCGAGGACGTGCCGGAGAACTACCACGAGATCCGGATCACGCTCGAGCCCGACGACGGCGGCACGCGCGTCACGGTCGTGCAGGAGAACATCGACACCGAGCAGCACGCCGCTGCCTCCGAGGGGTACTGGAAGGACGCGCTCGCCACGCTCGCCCACCGCGACGACGGGACGCGCACGTCGCACTCGTGAGGTCCTCGCTCCTGACCGTCGTCGCCCTGTGCGCGACGACGGCGCTCACCGCGTGCTCCGGCCCGACGGCCGAGCCCTCGCCGACGCCGGGCGTCTCGCGCACCGCCGCCCCGCCGTCGGCGTCCCCCTCACCTCCCACGACGCCCCCGCCCGAGCCGAGCGCGTCGCCGTCGAGCGAGCCCGCGCCGTCGGGCACGGCCGACGGCCTCGCGGGCTGGACGCTCGAGCAGAAGGTGGGCCAGCTCCTCATGGTCGGGGTGAACGTCGGCGGCGGGTCCGAGGAGCTGTCGCGCGCGGCCGTGACCGAGCACCACGTCGGCAACGTCTTCCTGCACGGGCGCTCGGAGGCGGGCGTCGAGGCGACGCGCGCGCTGGTCGAGCGGTACACGTCGCTCGTGTCCGCCGAGACGACGCGGGGCGAACCCATGCTCGTCGCCACCGACCAGGAGGGCGGGCTCGTGCAGGTGCTGCGCGGGCCGGGGTTCTCCGAGATCCCGCGCGCGACGCGGCAGGCCGAGTGGCCGGCGCCCGAGCTGCGGGACCGCGCCGAGGCGTGGGGCGCCGAGCTCGCGGCGGCCGGGATCAACCTCAACCTCGCGCCCGTCATGGACCTGGTCCCCCGCGAGACCGCGGCGCAGAACGCCCCGATCGGCTACTTCGCGCGGAACTACGGGTTCACCGCCGAGTCCGTGACGACGTCGGCCACCGCGTTCAGCGAGGGCCAGCGCGCGGCAGGCGTCGAGACGGTGATCAAGCACTTCCCCGGGCTGGGCCGGGTCACGCAGAACACGGACACCGCGTCCGACGTCGTCGACGACGAGGTGGGGCCCGACTCGCCCGACGTGCAGGTCTTCGCGGCCGGGATCGCGGCTGGGGCGCGCTTCGTCATGATGTCGACCGCCGTCTACGACCGCATCGACCCCGACGCCCCGGCGGCCTTCTCGCCCGCGGTCGTGGGGCTGCTGCGCGACGACCTCGGCTTCGACGGCGTGATCATGACCGACGACCTGTCCGCCGCCGACCAGGTGCGCGGCTGGTCGCCCGGCGAACGGGCCGTGCACGCGATCGAGGCCGGCGTCGACCTCGTCCTCGCGTCCGCGGACCCGTCAGTGGTGCCCGAGATGGCCGCCGCGCTCGTCGAGCGAGCGCGCGCCGACGCCGCGTTCGCCGGCCAGGTGGACGCCGCCGTCGCGCGCATCCTCGCCGCGAAGTCCACCCTGCCGAGGTAGCGCTGCATTCCGCGACGTAGCGCTCGACTCGGCGAAGTAGCGCGACCGTGGCGCTACCTCGGCGCGCGGAGCGCTACCTCGCGAGATGCAGCGCTACCTCGCGAGATGCAGCGCTACCTCGCGAGATGCAGCGCTACCTCGCGAGATGGTGCGCTACTTCGCGAGATGCGAGGGGTCAGTGGCCGCCGGAGACGAGGAAGCCGATGCCGGTGATGACCGCGCCGACGCAGACGGCGAAGCACAGCCCCGCGGCGACGAGGCGCCCGATCCCGGGGCGGGTCCGCGCCGCGGCGGGCGCACCGCCGTCGGCACCCGCGGACGTGCCGCCGTCGGGCTTCACCACGAGGCGCAGGCCGAGGGCGAAGAGCGCCGGGATGCCGGCGCCGACGAGGATGCCGACGACGAGGACACGGGCGAGGGCGTCCCACTCGATGAACTCGCTCATGCCTTCCTCACCGGGGTCGTGATGGTGATCGCCTCGGAGACGGGGCTCTCGTGGTCGGCCTCGACGGGCGCGACGTGCGGCGGGGCGGCGACGCCGGTCGTGGCCGCGACGGGCTCGAGGGTCTTGCCCTTCTCCTCGTCCCACGGCTCGTTGACGTTCGCGTGGTGGACGGGTCGACGGCGCGACGCGACCCACATCGCGACGGACGCGAGCACCAGCAGGGCGAAGACCAGCATGCTGCCGCCGAACCCGCCGACCCCGTGCTGGAGCCACAGGCACACGGCACCGACGATGCCGGCCGCCGGCAGCGTCATGCCCCAGGCGGCGAGCATGCGGCCCGCGACGCCCCAGCGGACCGTGGCGCCGGGCATGCCCACGCCGGAGCCCATGATCGAGCCGGTCGCGACGTGCGTCGTCGACAGCGAGAAACCGAAGTAGCTCGAGAGCATGATCACGGCCGCGGACGCGGTCTCGGCCGACATGCCCTGGCGGGTGTCGATCTCGACGAGGCCCTTGCCGAGCGTGCGGATGATGCGCCACCCGCCCAGGTACGTGCCGAGCGCCATGAAGAACGCGCAGGAGAAGATCACCCAGAACGGCACCCCGGAGTCGGCGGGTACGGCGCCGCCCGCGATGAGCGCGAGCAGGATGATGCCCATCGACTTCTGCGCGTCGTTGGTGCCGTGCGCGAGGGACACGAGCGAGGCCGACCCGACCTGGCCCCAGCGGAACCCGTGCGACGTCGCGTCCTGCGGCAGACCGCGCGTCAGCCGGGCGACGAGCCACGTGCCCGTCGCGGCGACCGCGATGGCCACGAGCGGCGCGAGGAGGGCCGGCACCAGGACCTTCGCGACGACGCCCGTCCAGATGACGCCGGACGTGCCGACGGCGGCCAGCACCGACCCGACGACGCCGCCCACGAGGGCGTGCGACGAGCTCGACGGCAGGCCGAGCAACCAGGTCACGAGGTTCCACACGATGCCACCGACCAGGCCGGCGAACACGACCTCGAGCGTGATCACGTTCGCGTCGACCAGGCCCTTGGCGATGGTCGCGGCGACGGACAGCGAGAGGAACGCGCCGATCATGTTGAGGACGGCGGACAGGAGGACGGCGGTCTTGGGCTTGAGCGCGCGGGTCGCGATGGACGTGGCCATCGCGTTCCCCGTGTCGTGAAATCCGTTCGTGAAGTCGAAGGCCAGAGCGGTCACGACGACGAGCACGAGCAGCAGCGTCTCGGTCACGGATCCATGGTGCAGTGTGCGTGGGTCACAGTCGGCCTGGGGGCGGCCTCCAGGTGAACAGTTCGGCTCTCGTTAACCCAATGTTCATCTTCCGTTCGACGGTGGTACCCGGTACCGCTCGAACGTGTCGTGAGACCCGGGCACGGTCAGCGGACGTCGGCGAGCCCCAGCACGTCGAGGATCCAGGCGTGCTCGAACGCGATCTCCTCCCACCGCGCGTACCGGCCGGAGACGCCGCCGTGGCCGGCCGCCATCTCGATCTTGAGCAGCGCGGGCGCTCCCGCGGCCCGCAGCCGCGCGACCCACTTGGCCGGCTCCACGTACAGCACCCGCGTGTCGTGGAACGACGTGACCGCGAGGATCCGCGGGTAGTGCGACGCGTCGTCGGGCACGTTCTCGTAGGGCGAGTACGAGCGCATGTACGCGTAGACCTCAGGGTCCTCGAGCGGGTTGCCCCACTCGTCCCACTCGACGACGGTCAGCGGCAGCGACGGGTCGAGGATCGACGTGAGCGGGTCGACGAACGGCACGCCCGCGAGCACGCCGGCGAAGAGCTCGGGCGCGAGGTTCGTCACCGCGCCCATCAGCAGCCCGCCGGCGCTGCCACCGTCGGCGACCATGCGCTCGGGCGAGGTCCAGCCCGTCTCGACGAGGTGCTTCGCGCACGCGACGAAGTCGGTGAACGTGTTCTTCTTGCGGCTCAGCTTGCCGTCGTCGTACCAGCGCCGGCCCATCTCGCCGCCGCCGCGCACGTGCGCGACGGCGAACACGACGCCGCGGTCGAGCAGGCTCAGGCGCGGGACCGTGAAGTACGGGTCGATGCTGATCTCGTACGCGCCGTACCCGTAGAGCAGCAGCGGCGCGGGCTCGGCGCGCGTGCCGGCCTCGTCGAGAGTGACGGCGTCGCGCCGCCACACGAGGCTGATCGGCACCTGCGTGCCGTCCTCGGCCACCGCCCACTCGCGGCGCTGGACGTAGTCCGCCGGGTCGTAGCCGCCGAGCACGGGCTGCCGCTTGCGCAGGAGGCGCTCGCCGGTGGCGAGGTCGACGTCGTACACCGTGGCGGGCGTGACGAACGACGTGTACTGCAGGCGCAGCACGGGCTGGTCGAACACCGGGTTGGCGTCGAGCGCCGCGGTGTAGAGCGGCTCGTCGAACGCGATCTCGCGGACCGTCCACGGACTGCGGGGCGCGACGTCGGCGAGGGACACGAGCCCGACGCGCGGGACGGCGTCACGGCGGTAGCCGAGCGCGACGTGCCGCGCGAACGCGTCGACCGACTCCAGGCGCGTCTCGGGGTCGTGCGGCACGACGACGGTGGCCGCGGCCGGGTCGAGCGGCGCGGCCGGGCCGTCGTCGCCCGCGGGGCCACCGCCGGGCCGGGCGGGGACGTCCGTCACGACGAGCTCGAAGTTCTGGGCGCCGTCGTTGTGGAGGATGAGGAGTGCGTCGCGGCCGCCGCCCTCGGCGTCCGGCAGCACGACGTGCTCGACCGAGTACTCGACGCCCTCGCGCCGCGTCCACACCGGGCGGAACGCGCCCGTCGGGTCGTCCGCCTCGAGGATCCAGGCCTCGCTCGTCGTCTTGGAGCCGAGCTCGATCTGCAGGAAGCGCTGCGAACGCGAGAGCCCCACCCCGACCCAGAACCGCTCGTCGGGCTCCTCGAACACCACGACGTCCTGCGACGCCGGCGTGCCGACGCGGTGGCGCCAGATCCGGTACGGGCGCCACGCGTCGTCGACCGTCGGGTAGAAGACGTGCTCGCCGTCGGGCGTGATGACCGCGCCCGGGAAGGTGTTCTCGACCTCGTCGGGCAGGTCCTGGCCCGTGTCGAGGTCACGGATGCGCAAGGTGTAGCGCTCGTCGCCGGTCGTGTCGACGGCGTACGCGAGGCGGCGGCCGTCGGTCGGCGTCACGGCGAACGAGCCGAGCGAGAAGAAGTCGTGACCCTCGGCCTCGACGTTCTGGTCGAGCAGCACCTGCTCGCCGTCGGGCACGCGTAGGGGCTCGATCTCGGGCGGCGTCCAGGCGGCGACGCCCTCCCCGACACCCGCCGCGGGCACACGTGCGTGGATCGGGTACTGCTTCCCCTCGACCGTGCGCGTGTAGTACCAGTACGCGCCCTGGCGCGTCGGCACGGACAGGTCCGTCTCGAGCGTGCGCGCCTTGATCTCGTCGAAGACGCGCTGGCGCAGCGGGGCGAGGTGCTCGAGCTGCGCCTGGGTCCACGCGTTCTCCGCCTCGAGGTGCGCGACGACCTCCGGGTCGTCCTTGGCGCGCAGCCACTCGTAGTCGTCGACGAACGTGTGCCCGTGGTGCGTGCGCTCGGCCGGGCGGCGCGGCGCGACGGGCGGACGCTGCGGCAGGTTGTCGGTCTCGGGTCGCGCCTCGGGTGACGCGGGGGCGGGTGCGTGCTGCTCGACGTCGGACACGTCCGCCAGCGTACGGCGAGCGTCCGACGTCGTGCCGCCGGCCCGTTGGTCACGGGTCCGCAACGGTTTGCGACCTGCCCGAACACCCAAACCCGCAGGTTGACCGCGAACGGGCCGCCACGTGACCTGCGACTGTGACGCAGGAGCGTAATCCAGGTCACAGTGCGCCGCTACACTCACGGCACGCTCGCGAAACCCGGAAGATACATGGGGCCTTTAGGTTCGCTGCATCGCCGGGGAGCACGGGCGGCCCCGAGCTGCCTCGGGGAGCACGCACCTGACCCGACGGAGGACCCGCCCGATGACAGCGGATCGACCCCCCATCGCGAGCGTGGCTCGCCGCATCCTGGCGGCGCTCGCGATCGCAGCCGCACCCGTGCTGCTGTCCGCACCAGCCGCCACGGCGAGCGCGGACGCCCAGTCCGTGGCCACCGACTGCCAACCCGACGACACGACGGCCTGCGTGGCCGTCATGGTTCTCGACGCCGAGAACGAACGCATCCCCGACGTCGACCTCACGGTCGCGGGTGCCGGAGGCTTCAGCGAGACGGTCACGACGACGGCCGACGCGCCGGTGTCCATCGCCGTCCCCGAGGTCGGCCGGTACACGGTGACGATCGACCCGGCCACGCTGCCCGCCGACACGCCGCTGCCCGAGGGCGCGCCGACCGAGGTCGAGGTCACGGCCCAGACCGGCGGCACCGCACGGGCGGCGTTCCGCGTCGGCGCCGGCGCGGCCGCCCCCAGCACGCCGACGGCGACCGCCACGCAGGACGCCGGCGGCGGCACGGCCGGCGACCCCGCCGCCCCCGACGCCGAGGGCGTGGGCGCGGCCCCCGAGGGCGACGCGTCCAAGCGGGCCCTCACCTGGGGCCAGGTCTGGCAGCAGTTCGGTTCGGGCATCCGCTTCGGGCTCCTGCTCGCGCTCGCCTCCATCGGGCTGAACCTCATCTTCGGCACCACGGGGCTGTCGAACTTCGCGCACGGCGAGCAGTTCGCGCTCGGTGCCGCGCTCGGGTTCATCTTCATCAACCAGATGGGCATGCCCATCGTCGCCGGCGCCCTGGTGACGATCGCCCTCTGCGCGCTCACGGGCCTCGCGCAGGACGCCGGGATCTGGCGGCCGCTCCGACGGCGGGGCACGCCGATCATGCAGCTCATGATCGTCACCATCGGTCTGTCGATCGCGCTGCAGTACCTGATCCAGCTGCTCATCGGCGGCGGGTCCGAGCGCATCCTGCAGACGAACCCGCGCCCGCTGACGCTCCTGGGCGTCACGCTGAGCACGGCGTCGTGGCTCTCCATGGTCGTCGCGCTCGTGTGCATCATCGGGATCGCGTGGTTCCTCACCCGCACCCGTATCGGCCAGGCGACGCGCGCGGTGTCCGACAACCCGGCGCTCGCCGCCGCGACCGGCATCGACCCGGACAAGATCGTCCGCATCGTGTGGATCATGGCGACGTCGTTCGCGGCGCTCGCCGGCCTCATGTGGGGCATCTCGTACGGCGCGTTCAACTGGCAGCTCGGCGTGCAGCTCCTGCTGCTCATGTTCGCGGCCGTGACCCTGGGCGGTCTCGGCACCGCGTTCGGCGCGCTCGTGGGGTCGATCCTCATCGGCCTCGTCGTCGAGCTGTCCAACCTCGTGATCCAGAGCGACCTGCGCTACGCGTCGGCGCTCGTGATCCTCATCCTCGTGCTCCTGTTCAGGCCGCAGGGCATCCTCGGCCGCCGCGAGCGGATCGGCTGAAGGGAGTCCCACCATGGACGAGTTCCTGCGCATCCTCACGCAGACGCTGGCGGAGCTGATCGCTCCGACGACGGCGGCGTACGCCATCGCGGCCATCGGCCTCAACCTGCACTTCGGGTACACGGGCCTGCTCAACATGGGCCAGGCCGGGTTCATGCTGCTCGGCGCCTACGGGTTCGGCATCGCGACCATCGCCGGCGCCCCGTTCTTCGTGGCGCTGCTCGTGGCCGTCGCGGCGGGCACGTTGTTCGCCCTGATCCTCGGCATCCCGACGCTGCAGCTCAGAGGTGACTATCTGGCGATCGTCACCATCTCGGCCGCGGAGATCATCCGCTGGGTCGGTCGCTCGACCTGGCTCCAGGAGTGGACCGGCGGCGCGTCCGGCCTCCAGGGCCGCGACTTCAAGACGACGTTCCACGCGCTGTCGCCGCTCCCCGAGGGCCGCACCGCCATCGGGCCGCTCGAGTACATCAACACGGGCTCCGACTCGTGGTGGACCCGCATCTTCGCGTGGGGCGTGGTCGCGCTCATCCTCCTGTTCGTCTGGCTCATCACGCGCAGCCCGTGGGGCCGCGTGCTCAAGGGCATCCGCGAGGACGAGGACGCCGTGCGCGCGCTCGGCAAGAACGTCTACTCGTACAAGATGCAGGCCCTGATCCTCGGTGGCGTGATCGGCGCGATCGGAGGCGTCGTCTACGCGCTACCCCTGGCGATCGCACCCGACGCCATGGGCCGCACCATGACCTTCTTCACCTGGACGGTCCTGCTGCTCGGCGGAGCCGCGACGGTGTTCGGTCCGGTGCTCGGGTCGATGATCTTCTTCGCGGCCTACATGCTCATGCGCACGGGCATGCGCTCGCTCACCGCCAACACCGGGCTGGGCGAGTTCATCACCACGACCAACGTCGAGCAGATCGGCGGCATGCTCGTAGGAATCACGCTGATGCTCCTCGTGATCTTCCGGCCGCAGGGCATCCTCGGGAACAAGAAGGAGCTGGCCTTCAATGTCCGCTGACGAGACGACGATGACCACGCAGGAGGCGGCGGCCGCCGCCGCGGCCAAGGCCGGCCCGCTCACGGAGGACCACAAGAAGGTCCTGCGCGACCTGTCGAACGTCGAGGCCAAGCCCGGATCGAGCAAGCCCGACGCGATCCTCACGATGGACGACGTCGTCCGGCGCTTCGGCGGCATGACCGCCGTCGACGTCGACCACCTCGAGGTGCAGGAGGGCGCCATCACGGCGCTCATCGGCCCGAACGGTGCCGGCAAGACGACGCTGTTCAACCTCATCACCGGCTTCGACGCGCCCAACAGCGGGTCGTGGAGCTTCCAGGGCCGCTCGCTCGCGGGCAAGAGCGGCGCCGCGGTGGCGAAGGCCGGCATGGTGCGGACGTTCCAGCTCACCAAGGCGCTCTCGCGCCTGACCGTGCTGCAGAACATGCTGCTCGCCTCGACGAGCAACCCGGGCGAGAACCTCTTCCTGTCGTGGCTCCCGTTCACGTGGAAGAAGCACGAGGCCGAGGCGACGGACAAGGCGATGGAGATCCTCGCCCGGTTCAAGCTCGACACGAAGGCCGGTGACTTCGCCGGGTCGCTCTCCGGCGGTCAGCGCAAGCTGCTCGAGATGGCGCGCGCGCTCATGACCGATCCGACGATGATCATGCTCGACGAGCCGATGGCCGGCGTGAACCCGGCCCTCGTCCAGTCGCTCCTGGGGCACATCCAGGCGCTGCGCGACGAGGGCATGACCGTGCTCTTCGTCGAGCACGACATGCACGCCGTGCGTCACATCTCCGACTGGGTCGTCGTCATGGCCGAGGGCCGGATCGTCGCCGAGGGTCCGCCCGAGAGCGTCATGAAGGACCAGGCCGTGGTCGACGCCTACCTCGGCGCGCACCACGACACCGACCTCGGGGACGACTCGCTGCTCGACCCCGCGATCCTGGCCCGGCTCGAGGCCGAGGAGGAGAAGCGATGAGCGACACCGCGACGCTGGCCGAGGCGCCCCCGGAGCGCCCCACCAAGGACGTGCTGCTGCGCGCCGACGACATCGTCGCCGGCTACCTGCCCGGGGTGAACATCCTCAACGGGTGCTCGATCGAGGTGGCCAAGGGCGAGCTCGTCGGCATCATCGGCCCCAACGGCGCCGGCAAGTCGACCCTGCTCAAGGCGCTGTTCGGCCTCGTCAAGATCCACTCGGGCACCGTGACGCTCGAGGGCGAGGACATCACGGGCATGAAGGCGAACACGCTCGTGGCCCGCGGCGTCGGGTTCGTGCCGCAGAACAACAACGTGTTCCCCTCGCTCTCGGTCGAGGAGAACATGCGCATGGGCGTGTACCTCAAGCCCAAGGTGTTCGAGGAGCGGTGGAAGTTCATCGGGGATCTGTTCCCGGTGCTGCACGACCGCCGCAACCAGCGCGCCGGCGCCATGTCCGGCGGCGAGCGGCAGATGGTCGCCATGGCACGCGCCCTCATGATGAACCCGTCCGTGCTGCTGCTCGACGAGCCGTCCGCCGGTCTGTCCCCCGTGCGCCAGGACGAGACCTTCCTGCGCACCCGCATGATCAACAAGGCGGGCGTGTCCGTGATCATGGTCGAGCAGAACGCCCGGCGCTGCCTGCAGATCTGCGACCGCGGCTACGTGCTCGACCAGGGCCGCGACGCCTACACCGGCACCGGCAAGGAGCTGCAGTCCGACCCCAAGGTCATCTCGCTGTACCTCGGCACCCTCGCCGAGGACGTGAAGACCAAGGCGGACCACGACGCCCACCCCGACCCCCTGGCGACGTAGCGCGTCTCCTGCCGAGGTAGCGCTGCATCTCGCGAGGTAGCGCGTTCGTCGCCGAGGTAGCGCGACGGCGGGTGCCCCGGACCCGGGGCGCCCGCCGTCGTCGTCTCTCGATGCGTCGTCACACCGCCATGAGGACCCGTCCGTCCCGTGCCCGACGGCGGTACCTGGCTCGCTCGTACTCCCTGCGGATGCGCAGGCCCAGCGCGAGCGGGTCCGCGAGCTCCTCCCAGCGCACGCGGATCACGATCCAGCCCGCAGCCTCGAGCGCGCGCTGCCGGACCGCCTCGAGGTACCGCACCCGGTCAGGATCGCCGTACTCGCCCCCGGAGTACTTCACCGCGCCGTCGAACTCGACCGCGAGGCGCACGTCCTCCCACCCGAAGTCGACGAAGAACGTGCCGTCGACGGTGGCCACCTCGATCTGGCACTCCGGCCGCGGCAGGCCGTCGTCGACGGCGACGACCCGTGAGGCGGACTCGCCCGGCGACCCCGAGCGGGGGTCGCAGACTTCCAGCGTGCGCCGGGCCTGCACGATGCCCCGCTTCCCGGTCGACTCGCTCATGATCCGCGACACGATCGCCGGGTCGGCACCCAGTCGGAAGAGCGAGTCGGCCGCGACCACGGCGCTGGTGGGCTGCAGGCTCCGGGCGCAGTCGACGAGCGTCCGCTCGATCGACGTCACCGGGATGCCGCCGACCTCGGCGCGGTCACGCTCCGGCAGCGTCGTGTGGTGCCGGCGCAGCCGCGGCTCGTCGTCGCGGGCGACGTGCGGGTGGAAGGTGTGCGTGACGTGCACCAGCTCCGGGACGTCGTAGAGCCACCCGCCGTGGAGCAGCGCCGCCGTCGCATGGCTGAACCAGAACCGGCCGGAGGCGCGCTCGTTCACGCCTCGGACCTCGGCAAGGAGGCGATCGACGTAGCCGCTGTCGGACGGCGGCTCCGCCGACGAGAGGTAGACGCCCGGACGAACCCGCTGGAAGGTGCCGTCCTGCACGCGCCGGGCGACCGCCGTCGTGCTCACGAGCGACAGGTCGATCGGCTCGGGAACGGCCGGCGGACCGTCCAAGGCCGCGGACAGCATGGTGCGCAACGGCGAGTCGGGCGCGCGCATCGTCGCGAGGATGCGCGAGATCCGGTGGATGGCAGGGACGTGTGCGGCAGTCATGGCTCGAGCGTCCTGCCGGACGGCGGGGCGACGTGCGGGCGCACGGGTCGTTCTGTGGACGACGGGCGCCTGGGGGCGGCCTCGGGGCGCAGTCCCGTGGCGGGACGCCCCACGCTACGTCGTGGAACGCAACGCTACCTCGCGCCGTCGAGCGCTACCTCGCGCCGTCCCGCGCTACCTCGCGGGATTCTGCGCTACCTCGCGGCGTCGGGCGCTACCTCGCGGGGTCCAGCGCTACCTCGCGGGGGGACGACGACGGCCCGGCCGGTCCTGATGGACCGACCGGGCCGTCGCGCGTCACCTCAGCGCGAGCCGATCAGATCGAGCCCTCGATCTGGCGCTCGTAGGTGTAGGTGTTGTCCGCACCGTAGGTGTAGATCCCGATGAACGCGGACGACGGGTCGTTGTCCTCGTTGAGCGGGCCGATGCCGGACTGGCCGACGTAGCGGATCTCCTCGCCGGCCTCGAGCGCGGCGACACCCTCCTCGAAGGTCGACACCTCGGTGCCGCCCTCCGAGCCGGAGACGGCGCGGATGTTGTCGGCGATCGTCTGACCGTCGGTCGCGCCACCGCGGACGGCGGCGAGCGCGGCGAGGATCGTCGCGTCGTACGACTCGGCGGCGTACGAGTAGTCGGCGAGCTCGCCGCCCTCGTTCTCCGTGTACCAGGTGTTGAGCTCCTCGCGGAACGCCTCGTCGGCCTGCGCACCCGGCAGCGTGCCCTGGACGCCCTCGAGCGTGCCCGGGTCGAAGTCGTCGCCGTAGTTCGACAGGTTGCCGTCGCAGAAGTACGTCGTGCCGTTGAAGTCCCAGCCCTGCGCGACGAGCTCGTTGACGATCGCGACGGTCTCCTCGAACGCGATGATCGAGATCGCGTCGGGCTCCTGCGCGAGCAGGTCGGTCACCTGCGCACCGAAGTTCGTCTCACCCGGGGCGAACTCCTGGCCGCCGCCCGTGCCGCCGTACACGACCTCGCAGCCGCCGGCCTCGACGGCCTGCTGCACGTTGTCGCGCAGACCCGTGCCGTACGCCTCGTTCTGGACGAGGAAGCCGACGCGGCAGTGACCGCCGTCGAGGATCAGCGAGCCGAGCGCCGCACCCTGGACCGTGTCCGGCGGGGCGGTGCGGGCGAAGAACGGACCGTAGCCCGAGAGGTCGGTCGCCGTGTTCGCGGGCGAGATCTGCATGACCCCGGCCTCCGCGAACGTGTCGACGACGGCGAGCGAGACGCCCGACGACGCCGCACCGATCACGGCCGAGACGCCCTTGTTGATGAGGTCGGTCGCCGTGGAGTTCGCGACCGAGTAGTCGGTGGTGTCACCCGAGTCGCCCCACTCGACCGACACCTCGTTGCCGAGGACGCCGCCGGCCTCGTTGATGTGCTCGACGGCGAGACCGACGCCCGCGATCTCCGGCGGGCCGAGGAACGCGAGCGTTCCCGTGACCGGGAGGATCGTGCCGATGGTCAGCGGTTCAGCGCTGGTCTCCTCGTTGCCGTTGGTGTCGGTCGTCTCCCCGCCACCTGCCTCTCCACCGTCGGAGCTGCAGGCCGCGAGGCCGAGGCTGAGGACGGCGGCGAGGGCGAGGCCCTTCGCGGCCGTGGTGCGTCGAATCATGCTCGTCCCCTTCGGGAGGTGGTCGTGCGGCGGCTCAACACCGCATGTAGTGGTGCTGAAGGTAGCGATTCTGTGTGACGCAGATGTGTCGCGTCCGTCACTACGAGCAGATCGTGACTCACCTGTTATCTAGATCACACCGCACATCCACAGCGTCTCACGACGACGGCGGCCACACCGGTGTGCACCGGTGCGGCCGCCGTCGGGGTCGTGTGGCGACGTCGCGCTCAGCTGCGGAACTGCGTGAAGGCGGCGGTCGCCGGGTCGGCTCCGAGGCGGCCCGAGACTCCGCTCTCGAGCGCCGAGACCTGCGCCATCTGCTCGTCGGAGAGCTCGAACGAGAACAGGTCGATGTTGGTCGCCTGCCGCTCCGCCGACATCGACTTGGGGATGACGACGATGCCCTGCTGGACGGCCCAGCGCAGCACGACCTGCGCCGGCGTGACGCCGATGTCGGTCGCCACGGCCGTCACGGCCGGCGCGTCGAGATCGGCGCCGCGCCCGAGCGGCGAGTACGCCTCGACGACGATCCCCAGCTCGCGGCACTTCGCCTGGACGTCGGCCTGCTGGAAGGTCGGGTGCACCTCGACCTGGTTTACCGCCGGGACGACGTCCGTCTCGCTGACCAGGCGGTCGAGGTGCTCGGGCAGGAAGTTCGAGACGCCGATCGCCTTGACGACGCCCTCCTCAAGGAGCTTCTCGAAGGCCTTCCACGTCTCGACGTAGAGGTCCTTGCTCGGCACGGGCCAGTGGATGAGGTAGAGGTCGACGTAGTCGAGGCCGAGCTCGCGGCGCGAGTTCTCGAACGCGGTGAGCGCCTGATCGAAGCCCTGGTCGCCGTTGCGGAGCTTGGTGGTGACGAAGAGGTCCTCGCGCGGCAGGCCGGACGCGCGCAGCGCGGCCCCCACGCCGGCCTCGTTGTAGTAGCCCGCCGCGGTGTCGACGTGGCGGTAGCCCAGCTCGAGCGCCTTCTCGACGTTGGCCTGGGTCTCGTCGTCGGGCACCTGGAAGACGCCCAGACCGACCTGCGGGATCGACACGCCGTTGTTCAGGGTGATGGAGGGAACCGTCATGGTGTCCTTTCTACCGGTCCCCGCGCGGGCACGCGTCGTCGTACCGGCGTGGCGCGGAAGGGTGGTGGAATAGACCGGCCTCCCGTACCGTTGTGCACTGTTGCAGTGCCTCGCTCGATCCAGGACGGTCTCCGTCCTGCGTCGCGAGGGCCACGTCGTCAGGATTGACGCGGCCTTCCGGCGGACCTTGCTTGTTCAAGAGTTGACGACGATTCACCGTGATGATGCGACCCCGAAGGGCGGGGTCGTCACCTCTTGAAGGAGTACAGCATGGCCACCGGAACCGTGAAGTGGTTCAACGCCGAGAAGGGTTACGGCTTCATCGCCCCCGAGGACGGCTCCGCCGACGTTTTCGCGCACTTCTCCGCCATCCAGTCGAGCGGCTACCGCACGCTCGAGGAGAACCAGCGCGTCGAGTTCGACGTGACGCAGGGCCCGAAGGGCCCGCAGGCGGAGAGCATCCGCCCGCTCTGATGCTCGCTCCGGGTGCCCGACGTCGGTCGGTCACCCTCTGAGCACCGGCCCGCACCCGCTCGCCTCACGGCGGTGGGTGCGGGCCGTCGTCGTTCGCGGACCCGGTCGGCGGCGCCACTGCGGGTGCGACGCGGCGCGCGAGTGAGGGCCGGCCGCGGGAACCTGGCCGCATGGGCAAGCGTTCGGCGGCCGGTCCGGCGGGCCCGGCGGCGGGTTCGACGTCTGACGAGGTAGCGCTCCCCACCGCGAGGTAGCGCGAGCCGACGCGAAGTAGCGCGGGCCGGCGCGAAGTAGCGCGGGCCGGCGCGAAGTAGCGCTCGGCGTCGCGAAGTAGCGCTCGGCGTCGCGAAGTAGCGGGCCGGTTCGCGCTACCTCGCCAGATCCCGCGCTACTTCGGCGGATCGTGCGCTACCTCGGCAGTTTCCGCGCTACCTCGAGGTGAGGCGGAGGAAGGCGCCGAGCTGCTCGAGCTCGCGCACGCTGCCCGGCAGGTAGTCGGTCAGGTGCGGCGACCGCACGACGACGGCGCACCACTGCCCGCGCGACACCGCGACGTTGACGCGGTTGCGGCTGAGCAGGAACCGCATGCCGCGCGGCACGTCGCCGGGCGCGGACGCGGCGAGCGTGAGGATCGCGACGACCGCCTCGCGGCCCTGGAACATGTCGACCGTCCCGACGGGGACCTCGCCCAGCCCCGCGGCGTCGAGCGCCCGGCGCACCGTCCACACCTGGGCGTTGTACGCGGCGACGACGATGGCGTCGGAGGGCCGCAGCGCACGCGGCGGCTCCCCGGCGCCCGGGTGCCACGTCCGCCCGACGACGGCACGCACCTGCCGCACGACCTCGTCGGCCTCCTCGGGCGAGGCCCCCGAGCGGCCGGCGTGCTCGACGAGCACCTCGTGCACGCCGGGCTCGACGCCCTCGAGCCGCCGCTCGGCGGCCACGGGGTGGGCACCCAACCGTCCGGAGTAGGCGAGGTGCGAGACGGCGTCGGCCAGCGCGGGGTGCATCCGGCGCGAGGCGGGCAGGAAGTAGCCGAGCGCCTCGGGCAGGACGTCGTGGCCGTCGGCGAGCCAGCGCAGTGCCGACCCAGCCACGGCGGGCTCGGGGTGCGCGCCCTTGCTCACCTGCGGCAGCTGCTGCGGGTCGCCGAGGAGCAGGAGCCGCCGCGCCGCCCGCGCGACCGCGATCGTGTTCGCCACGGAGAACTGCCCGGCCTCGTCGACGACGAGCAGGTCGAGCCCCTCCTCGGGCCAGCGCTCGTTCGCGAAGTCCCAGGCCGTGCCGCCGACGACGCAGCCCCGGCCGGACGCGCCCGCCTCGGCCGCGAAGCGCTCGAGCTCCTTCGCGGCGAGCTCCGACCACGACGGCGTCCCCGCACCGGGTCGGCCGGCGTCGCGCGCCTTCTTCGCGATCGCGTCCAGCGGCACCCCCGCGTCCACCGCGGCCGCGAGCAGGTTCTCGACGACCGCGTGCGACTGCGCGACGACGCCCACCCGCCATCCGGCGGCGACCAGCCGGGCGACGACGTGCGACCCGACGTACGTCTTGCCCGTCCCGGGCGGCCCCTGGACCGCGAGGTACGACCGGTCGAGCCGCGTGACGGCGTCGTGCACGACGTCGACGAGGTCGTCCCCGAGCCCGGAGAGCGCCGGCGGGAGCTCCTCGCTCCCGACGAGCCGCGGCGGCCGGCGCAGCAGCAGGTCGACCGCGGGCCCGGCCGGGAGCCGCCCCGCGCCGCCCGCGGCCGGGGCCTCGCGCCACGCCCGCAGCGCCGCGGCGGCCGCGTCCTCGACCGCCTGCTCCTGCGCGTCGCACGGCACGTGCGCGTTCGTCGCGACGGCCATCGGCAGGGCGTCGTGCCCGTCCATGCCCGCGCCGAGGCTCTCGCGGACCACGAGCACGTCGCGCTCGACCGTGCGACCGGGTTCGCCGTCCGACGCCGGCACGAGCTCGCGCCGGGCGTCGACCACGACCGCGCGCCGGTTCACCCCGCGCACCGCCCGCGCGTCGAGCTCGCCCACCACGGGCGGCACGGGCCGGTCGTAGAGCAGGAACGCCGGCGTCCCGGCGCCGAGCTCCGAGCCCTCGACCAGGCGTCCCTCGACGCGCAGGTCGCGGGAGAGCACGCGGCGCCCGTCCTCGACGCCCCACTCGCGCAGCACGGTCACGCGCTCGGCCATCAGGGCCGACCGCCGCCCGGGCCACTCGTCGGGCGACAGCTCGAGCCGGGCGTAGTGCTCGTGCCACAGCGGCTTGGCCTCGCGCCGGTAGTACCCGACCGCCGAGCCGAGCAGCGAGAGCGCGCGCAGCTCGGCGTCGGGCGCGGTCCCGCGCTCCGCCTCGACGAGCGCGTGGATCTCGGTCTCGAGCGCGATGCGGCGCGCGGTGTCGAGCTGCCGCGGCGTCGGCTCCGCCGCCAGCTCCGCCGCCTCCTCGGCCGCCGGCGCCTCCTGCGCGGCCGCCGCACCGTCGGGCGCACCGGCGTCGGGCACCGCCGCGCGCAACCAGTCGAGCAGCCGCAGCGTCGACAGGCAGTCGTACCGGTTGTACTCGAGGATCTGCCGCCTGCGCTCCTCGGCCTCCTCGAGCCGGCCGGCGTCGCGCAGCGCGGTGTACTCCGCGTACTCGACGACGCTCGACGCGGCGTCCTTGACGCCCTCGCGCGCCGGGTCGTCCGCCATGTACAGCGGCTCCAGCTTCTTGATCGACCGCGACCGGTCGGAGACGCGCAGCGACGGCCGCACCACGTTCCACAGGTCGACGAGCACGCCGTCGCGCAGCAGCTGGTCGACCTCGTCCTCGTACACACCGTGCCGCGCGGCGATCGACAGCAGGTGCGCGCGCTCGTAGTCCGCGTAGTGGTAGACGTGCAGGTCGGGCCACCGACGACGGCGTTCGGTCAGCCAGTCGACGAACGTCACGAGCGCGCGGCGCTCCTCGGCCGGGTCGTCCGCCCACAGGCCGGTGAACGCCGGCCGGCCCTCGTCGTCGGGCTCGCGCGTGACCCAGCCGAAGAGGTAGTCGAGCCCGAAGCCGCCCGACGGCGCCTCGCCCGCGGCGTCCGTCCACAGCGGGTCGCCCTCGAAGTCGAAGAAGACGTCGCCCGGGCTCGGGGCCGGGAGCCGGTCGATCGGCTCGCGGTCGACGACGGCCCACCGGAGCTCGGCGACCTGCGGGCCGTCCTCGCTCTCGACCTCGTACCGCACGCGCCCGTCGCCGGGCTCGGTCCCGAGCTGGAGCGCGGCCTGGAAGCGCAGCCGCTCGAACCGCGCGGCCGGCATGCCCGACGGCGGCTCGGTCGCCGCGGCGAGCGCGTCGATCGTCGTGAGCCCCGCCTCGGCGAGCACCGCCCGCTGCGGCGCGTACACGCCGCCGACGAGCAGCACGTCGCGCGCCCGGGCGGCCGCCTCGGCGCAGTCCGGGCACCGCGCGAGGCTGCCGCACGCGGCGAACCGCGGGTCCCCCCACTCGACCGGCCCCTCGTCCGCGAGGTGCGCGTCGACCACGGCGAGCATCCGCTCGCGGCGCGCCCGGAACACCGGCATGACCTCGGCGAGCAGGTGGTGGGTCTCGGTGCGCGTGCCGAGCACGAGGTGCGCGTGCTCGGTGGGGTCGATCCGCGCGGAGCGCAGCTGGTCGGCGTAGGCGGCGAGCTGCAGCACCGCGCGCACCTTCTCGCGCCGGGCCAGCTTGGTGTCCCACACCGCGTACCGCAGGCCGCCCGCCTGCCCAACGGCGTCGGGCACCGCCTCCCGCACGAGGAAGTCGGCACGCCCGTGGAACCGGCCGTCGAAGAACGACGCCTGGTAGACGACGTCCGCACCGGCCTCCATGGCACCGAGCGTGCGCGCGTGGGCGGCGACGAGCTCGTCGCGCGACGTCCGCCGCGGCGGCTCGACTGCGACCACCCCGCCGGGCCCGCCGCCGCCGGGCGCCCGGCCGAACCGGCCGACGAGCTCGGCCAGCACGCGCTCCTCGTGCTGCTGCCCGACGGCGGCCGTGCGGGCGAGCATCTCGTCCGCGGGGCGCTCGCGGCGCGGGACCCGGCCCAGCACCTCGTCGAGACGGCTCAGCAGCGCGAACTCGCACTCCGCCGCGAGCACCAGGTCGCCCGCCGAGTGCACGAGCAGCGGCCCGCCGTCGGGGGCGCCGGGCGGGCCGTCGTGCTCGAGCAGGAACATGCCCCAGGTCTACCACCGCCCACCGACATGCCCGGCCCGGCGCCGCGGCGACCACACGGTCGACGTCGTCGCCGGAGACGCGGTCGGCGAGCGTCCAGCCCAGGATCTCCGTGCGCACCCAGTCCTCGAGCGACGGGAACCGCGTGGTGCCCGGCTCGGTGCGGACCCTCGCCGTCAGGCCCGCCTCGGCGAACAGGCTCTCGAGCGCCGCCGGGTCGCCGAACGAGTACGGCGCCCGGATCTCGTCGCCCGCGTCACGGCCGAGCACGTCGTCGACGAGCTCGGCCATCGCCGCGTACCCCGGCACCGCGTCGAACCGGTCGTCCTCGAACGGCAGGCGCTCGGCCCGCGCCTCGACCCACTCGGCGAACGGCTCGTGCCGCCGCGCGACCGCGAGCATCGCCGGGTTGAGGTCGACGCCGACCACCTCGCCGTCGCGCCCCACCCGTTCACGCGCGGTCCGCGCCACCACCCCGGTGCCGCACGCGACGTCGAGCACCCGGTCGCCCTAGCGCAGCCCCGCGGCGTCGCACACGCGCGTCGCCCACTGCTCGAAGATCGCCGGCAGGAAGAACCGGTCGTACACCTCGGCCGCACCGCTGACGACCTGGCCGGTCTTCGCGTCGTTCATCTCGCCTCCTCCGTCGGGTCCGTCCCTCGATCCTCTCGACCCCGCCGGGCGCCCGCCAGGCGAGCCGCGCGTGGACCCGGGCAGGCGGTTTCCGCCATAGTTGGGGCCGCTCGACGTCGAAGGAGAGACATGCCCGTGCGATTCAACCCGCCCCCGGGCTGGCAGGTGCCGCCCGGGTTCCGGCCCGACGCCGGGTGGGCGCCCGACCCGTCGTGGCCACCCGCGCCGCCCGGGTGGGAGTACTGGGTCGACGACGCCGCACCTGCCGCGGCGTCGCCCCCTCCCCCGCCGGCCCGGCCGGCATCCGTCCCGCCGTCCGTGCCGCCCGCGCGTCGCGTGGACACCGCCGTCGGCACGACGGCGGTCATGGCGCCGGTCATGACCGCGGCGCCCGCACCGGCGCCCGCGCCAGCACCCGCGCCGGCACCCGCGGCGATGCCCGCCTCGCCGCCGGCCTCGACGCCCGTCGCCACCGTCACCGCACCCGCCGCGGCGCCCGAGTCGCGCCGCGCCGCACGTCCGGGGACGGCGCGCCGACCGGGGTCGATGCTCGTCGCGGGGGTCGCGGTCGCGTGCCTCGCGCTCGGGATCATCCTCGGCGTCGTGTTCTCTCTGGTGCGCACCGCCGACGCGTCCCAGGCGATCGCCGACGCGCAGCGCGCCCGCGACGCCGCGTTCGAGATGCAGACCGAGGTCAACCAGCGCACCCAGGACCTCGACGCGATGCGTACCGAGCTCGAGGAGCGCGAGCAGGCGCTGCGCGAGCGCGAGTCCGAGCTCGCCGCCAAGGAGTCCGAGCTCACCGTGCGCCAGCAGGAGATCGACGACCAGGCCGCGCAGCAGCAGCAACAGCAGCAGGACCAGGACGGGGCCTGGTTCTACTGGAGCTGCAAGGACGCCCGGAAGGCCGGCGCCGCGCCGATCCAGCAGGGCGAGCCCGGCTACCGCAGCGGGCTCGACAAGAACGGCAACGGCGTCGCGTGCGAGGAGAGCGAGCGCTGACCGTCCGCCCGGTCAGCGGGTGGGGAGACCGAGGCTCTCGGCGAGCTCCGTGCCGCAGTACGCGCGCTTGACGTGGACACCGAGCTCGTCGTCGGTGACGTCGTCGCACGGCACCACGTCGGAGGCCGACGGCGCCCGGTACGTCAGGGTGAAGCCCTCGTACGGCGAGCCACCGCACCGGGGTCGTGTTCTTCCGCGGCGCCCACGACAACTGACCCGTCCCTCGCCTGGCGGTGGTTCGGACCGGTTGCGTCATGGCGCCGTGAACGCAAGCGATCCGAACCACCGGCCGAGATGAGACGAGGCGGGACGAGACGAGGCGAGGCGGGGCGCGGCGACGAAGGTCAGCCGCGCGGGAACGGGATGACCGGGCAGATGAACGACGCGACCACGCCGCCGTCGACGGCGTACCCGGCGTCGATCGCGGCCCAGACCTCCTCCGCGCTGCCGAGCACGCCGTCGCCGTCGAGGTCGCCCGCCATGACCGCGGCGTCGTACCCGGACGGGAACGACACGGCGTGGACCATCCACCGGCCGCCGTTGTAGGGATCCGGCACACGCCCCGCGGTGGGACCGTGCACGTGCTGGTGCGCGCCGGCGAGGCGAGCACCGCCGTCGTTCACGTGACCGACGCGTGCGGCGGCGGGGCCGGGATCGGGCTGTCGATCGTGCGGTCCGTGGCCGAGGCGCACGGCGGGTCCGTGGGCGTCGAGAACCTCCCTCTGCCCGACGGCGGCACCGGCTGCCGCTTCACGCTCACCCTCCCGGCCTGACGGGGCCGGACGGGCTGATGTGGCGGTCGGTGGACTACAGCACGTGGGAGAGGAACTCCTGCAGCCGCGGCTCGGCGGGGTTGTCGAGCACCTCGGACGGCGGGCCCTCGGCGACGATGACGCCGTCGTCCATGAACACGACGTGGTCGGCCACCTCGCGCGCGAACCCGATCTCGTGCGTGACGACGACCATGGTCATCCCGTCCCGCGCGAGGTCGCGCATGACGGCGAGCACCTCGCCGACGAGCTCGGGGTCGAGCGCGGAGGTCGGCTCGTCGAAGAGCATGAGCTCGGGGTCCATGGCCAGCGCCCGCGCGATCGCGACGCGCTGCTGCTGCCCGCCGGACAGCTGCGCCGGGTAGTGGTCGACCCGGTCGGCCAGCCCGACGCGCGAGAGCAGCTCGAGCGCCCGCTCGCGGGCGGCCGCGCGCGACAGCCCGCGCACCTGGACGGGCGCCTCCATGACGTTCTGCAGCGCCGTGAGGTGCGGGAACAGGTGGAAGCGCTGGAACACCATGCCGATGCGCGAGCGTTGCCGCGCGATCACCTTGGGGTGCAGCCGGTGCAGCACGCCCTTGGCGTCGAGGCGGTAGCCCATGAGCTCGCCGTCGACGTGGATCGAGCCGGCCGTGATCTGCTCGAGCTCGTTGATGCAGCGCAGCAGGGTCGACTTGCCCGAGCCCGACGGCCCGAGCACCACGGTGACAGACCCGCGCGCGACCTCGAGGTCCACGCCCTTGAGCACGTGCGTGTGCCCGAAGACCTTGTGCACGCCGCGGGCCCGCACCATCGGCTCCTGCGCCGTCGGGGTCGTGCCCGACGGCGGTACCTGCGTCGTGCTCACGGGGTCACCTCCGCGAAGGGGTCGTCCTTGGTCGTGCCCGCCGCGCGGATGAGGTCCTGCTTGCGGGGCTTGCGGGACCCGGACGGGCCGCGACCCGACCGCCCGGCCGGGCTGCCGCCGTCGAACCCGCGCCCGTAGTACCGCTCGAGGAAGTGCTGGCCGACCATGAGGATCGACGTGATGAGCAGGTACCACAGCGCGGCGACCACGAGCAGCGGGATGGGCTGGAAGGTGCGGTTGCCGATCGCGCTCGTGGCGTACATGAGGTCGAGCGTGAACGGCACCGCCACGACGAGCGACGTGGTCTTGAGCATGGAGATGGTCTCGTTGCCCGTCGGCGGGACGATGACGCGCATGGCCTGCGGCAGGACGATCCGCCGCATGATCTTCCCGTCCTTCATGCCGAGCGCCTTGGCGGCCTCGGTCTGCCCCGGATCCACCGAGCTGAGCCCCGCCCGCACGATCTCCGCGAGGTACGCGGCCTCGTTGAGCGCGAGGCCGAGCAGCGCGGCCCAGAACGCGGTGATGAGGTCGCGCGTGGAGAACACGAAGAACTCGGGCCCGAACGGGATGCCGAGGCTCAGGCGCGGGTAGAGCACCGAGATCAGGCCCCAGAAGACGAGCTGGGTGTAGATCGGGGTGCCGCGGAAGAACCAGATGTACGCCCACGCGACCCACCGCATGACCGGGTTGTCGCTGCGGCGCATGATCGCGAGCGTCACGGCGAGCACCACGGCCAGGGCCATCGACCCGAACGTCAGCACGAGGGTCCAGCCCACGCCGCGCACCACGACGACGTCGCGCAGGTACAGCCAGACCGTGTCCCAACGGAAGTTGGGGTTGGTGACGAGGCCGTTGACCGCCATCGCCACGAGGACGAGAACGACCGCCGCCGAGACCCAGCGGCCCGGCCGGGGGACCGGCCGGGCGCGCAGGGGCTCGGGCAGCTCGCGCGTGGGCGCGCTGGCGTGCGGCGAGGTGGACGTCACGGCGTCAGCCCACGCTCGGGTTGAGCTCGGCCGTGGTCAGGACCTCCTCGCCGGAGCCCCAGGCCTCGGCGATCTCGGCGAGCGTGCCGTCGTCCATGAGCTTCTGGAGGCCGGCACGGACGGCCTCGGCGAGCTGGGTGTCGTCCTTGGCGATCACGACTCCGTACGGGGCGGCGTCGCGGACCTCGCCGAGCGCCTCGATGGTGCCGCCGGTCTGCTCGACGGCGTAGCCCACGATGGGCGAGTCGGCGTACATGGCCTGCAGCTTGCCGCCCGCGAGGTTGGTCGTGACGTCGGCCTGCGAGTCGTACGGCAGGACCTCGATGGGCTCCGCGCCCGACTCCTCGCACGCGGCCGTGAGCGCCTCGAGCTCGTCCTGCTGGACGGTGCCCGTCTGGACGCCGACGGTGACCCCGCAGAGGTTCTCCGGGTCGACGCCGTCCGGGTTGCCCGCCGCGACGGCGAGCTGCGAGCCGGCGGTGAAGTAGCTGACCATGTTCACGGTCTCGAGGCGCTCGGCCGTGATCGTGAACGCCGAGACGCCGAGCTCGTAGCGCGAGCCGACGGCCGGGATGATCGCGTCGAAGGTGCTCGACTGGACGTCCGCCTCGAGGCCCATCGTGGCGGCGAGCGCGTTCACGATGTCGATGTCGAGGCCGACCGGCGTCGTGCCGTCCGCGGCGACGAAGTCGACGGGCGCGTACTCCAGGTTCGAGCCGACCGTGAGCACGCCGTCGGCGGCCACGGCCTCGGGCACGAGCGCGGCGACCTCCTCGTCGACCGCGACGGCCGACGGGTCGAAGGTCGCGGCCTCGTCCGAACCCGCACCGGAGCCGGAGCCGGCCGCACCGGCGGACCCGAGGTCCTGCGAGGCGCTGGTGCAGCCCGCGAGCAGGAGGGCCGCGGCGGCGGCGGAGACGACGGGCAGGGCGGGAAGGCGCATGGCGGGCTCCGTAGGTGTCGTGGAGGGCGCGGCGCGGACCGGGGTCGGGCCACCCGCAAGAGGACTATGCAGGAGTATGCATACCTATTCCATGCGCGACCAAGCCGACGGCGCATGACGTACGTCACGCCGTCGGGCACGAGGACGAACGACGGCGGCCAGCGGCCACGAGCCGTCGCCGGGATCCGAGTCCCGGGACGAGCCGCGGCCGCCGGCCGCCGGAGGGTGGAGAGGGTCGGTCTACGTGTCGTGCTCGATGATCCCCGCGTCCTCGCGGTGGTCGTCGTAGCCGCCCTCCGGGTACGAGGTCCGCTCCGGGTTGGCCCGCAGCCACAGGATGGCCGCGATCAGACCTCCCCAGACCACGAGGAGAGCGACGATCATCATGAGGATCGCGGCGGTGGTCATCGGGTGGCCTCCTTCGTAGCGGCGGACTGCACCAGCGGCGGGTACTGCGGCCACGGCGTGAACGCGTCCGGGTCACGGCGCCAGCGCGGCAGCGTGAGCAGGATCGCGCCGACGACGAGGACGACGAGCGTGCCCCAGCCCGCGACGAGCAGGTAGCCGGTGTCGTACCCCTCGTACGGCTCGCGCAGCAGGTTGATCACGCGCTGGACGAGCATGACGGCGAGCACGGCCGGCACGATCGCGCCCACGCACACGTACCACCAGGCGCCGACCGCGCCGGTCGAGACGGCGTTGAGGTGGTAGCGGAGCTCGGGCGCGCGGCGGTAGACCCACACCACGAAGATGCAGGTGAGGATCGCCGAAGAGACGATGCCGATGTTGTTGGCCCAGTTGTCGATCGTGTCGAGTGCGATCAGGCCGGTCGTCGTCGAGAACCCGACGATCGACAGGATGGCGGCCAGGGCACCGATGCCGACGGTCGCGGCCCGGCGGCTCAGCCCGAACTTCTCCTGGAAGCCGGCGGAGACCACCTGCATGATCGAGATCAGCGACGTGAAGCCGGCGATGACCAGCGACCCGAAGAACGCGGCACCGAAGACCGGGCCCCCGGGCATCTGGGACAGGATCGCGGGGAAGGTCACGAACGACAGGATCGGGCCGGTCAGGCCCTCGATCTCGCCGACCGCGATGCCCTGCTGGCCCGCGAGGAAGCCGAGCGTGGCGAACACGCCGATGCCGGCGAGGATCTCGAAGCCCGAGTTGGAGAACGCGACCACCAGGCCGGGCGACGTGAGGTTCGCGCGACGCTGCCGGTAGGAGGCGTAGGTGATCATGATGCCGAACGCCACCGAGAGCGAGAAGAAGATCTGCCCGTACGCCGCGATCCACACGTCGGCGTCCGTCAGGGCCGACCAGTTGGGCGTGAAGAACGCGTTGAGTCCGTCGGCCGCACCCTCGAGCGTCAGTGCGTAGACGACGAGCGCGGCGAACGCGACGAACAGCAGCGGGATGAAGATGACGTTGGCGCGTTCGAGCCCCTTGGCGACCCCGGCGGCGAGCACGCCGATCGTCGCGACCCACACGAGCACGAGCGGGATGAGCACGGCGGGCACGAAGTCGAGCGTGAACCACGGGTCCGCGCCTCCGACGTCGGCCACCTGGAGGTACTCCCCGACGAAGAACCCGGCCGTGTCCTCGCCCCACCGCAGGTCGAACGAGAAGACGAAGAAGCTCGCCGCCCAGGCGATGACCGCGGCGTAGTAGATGGCGATGACGAAGCAGATCATCACCTGGAACCAGCCCAGGCTCTCGAGCCACCTCCGCACCCGCCGGAAGGCCATCGGCGGGCCGCCGCGGAAGCGGTGCCCGAGGGCGTAGTCGAGGAAGAGGATCGGGATGCCCGCCGTGAGCAGGGCGATGAGGTAGGGCACGAGGAACGCGCCACCACCGTTCTCGTACGCCACGCCCGGGAACCGCCAGATGTTGCCGAGGCCCACGGCGGAGCCGATCGCGGCAAGGATGAATCCGACCTGCCCGGTGAACTGCTCCCGGGGTGGATGGGTCACGTTGGTGCTGTTCGCGCTCACGGGTGTCGCACCCTCCGAGTTGATCGCCGTCGAGTTAAACGCGTCTCACCTGCGATCATGTCGGACGACGCCCCGCACGGCAACGGTCGACACGCAGAGTCACCCGAGCAGTCGCTCGACGTAGCCGCCGCGCAGCTTCCCGGCGGGGTCCATGCGCTCGGCGAGCGCCCGGAAGTCGGCGAACCGCGGGTAGGTCGCGGCGACGTCGGGCAGCCCGACCGCGAAGAGCTTGCCCCAGTGCGGGCGCGCGCCGAGCGGCAGCAGCGCCTCCTCGATGCGCGGCAGGACGGCCCGGACCTCGGCGTCGTGCTGGAGCCACGTGAAGTGGAACCCGACCGAGTCCTCGTCGAACGGGCTGAGCCACAGGTCGTCGGCCGCGATCGTGCGGATCTCGCTCGTGAGCAGGTGCGGCGCCACGACCGGGCCGAGCCGGCGCATCGCCTCGACGGCCGCGACGGCGTTGCGGCGCGGCAGCAGGTACTCGGACTGCAGCTCGGCGCCCGCCGACGGTGTGAACTCGAGCCTGAAGTGGCTCAGCCGGTCGTACCACGGGCCCGGCACGCCGAGCTGCTCGGTGCACGCGACCGGGTCGACGCCCGGCACCGGGTGCTGCGGCGCGGTGGCCCACCGCAGGTGCCGGAGCGCGTCCGGGCGGCCGTCGTCGCCCGCCACGACGCCGCCGTCGACCCGCGACTTGAACCAGACGTGCCGCGCCGCCGGCTCGTCCCAGCCCGTGAAGACGCTGACCGAGTACGCGGCGCCCGTGACGTCGTCGAACCGCTCGAGCAGCGTGTCCCACGGCAGGTCGAGCGCGACGTCCTGGCGGACCTCGTACGCGGGCTCGGTCTCGAGGTCGACGCGCGTGACGACCCCGAGCGCGCCGAGCGACACGACCGCGCCCGCGAAGTCGGCGTCGCCGCGCACGAGCCGGTGGCGCCCGCCGTCGGGCGTCATGAGCTCGAGCCCGACGACGGCGCCCGCGAGGCTGCGCGTCGCGTCGCCCGAGCCGTGGGTCGCCGTCGCGACCGCGCCGGCCACGGAGATGTGCGGCAACGACGCCATGGTGGCGAGCGCGCGACCCTCGGCGTGCAGCGTGCGCATGATGTCGCCGTAGCGGAGCCCTGCCGTCACCGAGGCGACGCCCGTGGCGGGGTCGAGGTCGACGGCGGGCCGGCCGTCGTCGAGCGCGTCGACCTGCACGTGGACGCCCGGGGTGTCGGCGACGTCGTTGAACGAGTGCCGCGAGCCGAGCGCACGGACCTTGTCGGCCCGCGCGAGCACGTCGGCGAGCTCGTCGAGGGTCGTGGGGCGTGCGACCTCGCGCGCCGTGTACGTCAGGTTCCCAGCCCAGTTGAGATGCACGGGCCCACCCTGCCACGCGACGGCCACCGATCGCGGCCCGTCTCGCCGAGATCCGCCGGGGAGGTTCTACGTCGCGAGGTAGGAGGCGAGGTCCGCGGCGGCGAGGTCGAGCGCCGACCGCTCGGCCGCCGTCGGCTCGCGCGACCACTGCACGTCCAGCCCGCCCGCCGCGACGCCGGCGCTCGGCCACCGCCACCGGCCCGCGACGCGCCCGTCGACCGCGATGCAGTGCACGTAGGCCCCGCGCCGGTCGGGCGGCTCCGCGCCCGGCTCGAGCACGACGTCGCGCGACTCGCGGTAGGAGCAGAAGAGCTCGTCGTACGCCTGGAGCAGGTCCACGCGCAGCGTGCCCGACGGCGGTGCACCGGTGGGCGCGCCGGCGTCGGGCACAGAGGCGGCCCGGTAGAAGGTGAGCCCCTCGAGCCGGCCGGCACCCGGCACCTCGACCGCCTCGCCGGCGTCGAGCAGTACCTGCAGGCCGCGGCGCAGGTCCGCGAGCGTGAGCGTGGCCCACTGCGCGACGTCCTTGACCGTCGCGTACGCGCGCGAGGGCAGGTAGCGGCGCCACAGCTCGACGACCGCCGCCTCGGCGTCGAACCGCTCGCCGAGCGGCCCGTACCCGGCGGGCGCGCGGTCGTCGAACGCCGCGTACGTCTGCTGCCGGTCGCGCGCCGGACCGCTGACGACCAGCCGCTCGAGCTCGGCGTGCATGAGCACCTGCGTGACGTGGATGCCCGGAGCGTCCTCGGCGACGAGCCCGCGCGCGACGAGCGCGTCGCGCAGCTCGGCCCGCGTGCGGGGGCCCGCGGCGACCTCGGCGGCGACGCAGTCCATGCCCGGGCCGGGGTCGCCGATGCCCCACGCGCGCTCCGTCGACGCCATCTGCCGGCGGACCCGCGGCGCGGTGAGCTCGATCAGCCACCGCGCGTCGTCGGGCCGCACGAGGTGCCACGTGGGCCGCAGGACGTGCGTGCGGAGCACCTCGCCCGCGTCGAGCGCGGCCGCGGCCCCCGACGCCCCGGGTTCGCGGCCGGGCTCGACCCGCCGCGACGCTCCCCACAGCGCGGGCCGCAGCTCCTGACCCTGCACGGCGAGGAAGTGCCCGACGACGGACGGCAGGTCGGGCAGGTCCGGTTCCGTGACGCGGTGCGCGCGCAGGCGTGCGCGCAGCAGCTCGTCCGGTCCGATCGCGGGTTCGGGCACGCGCCCACCCTGCCACGCCCCACCGACGTGCTACCTCGCGCGCTGCAGCGCTACCTCGGGGAGGAACGCGCTACCTCGGCCGTGAATCCCCGCCGAGGTAGCGCGTTCCGTGCCGAGGTAGCGTCAGGCCAGGGTCAGCTCCACGGTCGCGTACGAGTGGGCGGGCAGCTCGACCTCGAGGCCACGATCGTGCTTCCGCACGGTCTCGAGCGCGACCGGGATGACGGCGTCGGGACGCTCCGCGGTGTTGTGGGCGTTGGCCGCGTCGGCGGTGAGCACGCGCGCGGAGTGCCCGACGACGTCGCGCCCGCGCAGGTCGAGCACGACCGTCCGCGGCGCGTCGGCGTCGAGGTTGGTCAGCGAGACCAGCGCCGTGTCGCCCTTCGTGGACGCCGACGCCGAGACGAGCGCGAGGTCGCCGCCGTCGACGGACCGGGTGGGCACGTCGTCGACGAGGTGCACGTCGAGCGCGGCGGCGTCGTGGTGGCCGGCGTTCATCGCGAAGACGTGGAACGTGGGCGTGCGCACGAGCGCGTTCGTGTCCGGGTCGGTGAGCAGCATGGCCTGGAGCACGTTGACGGTCTGCGCGATGTTGGCCATGACGACGCGGTCGGCGTGCCGGTGGAACGCGTCGAAGTGCAGGGAGGCGACGAGCGCGTCGCGCAGCGTGTTCTGCTGGTACAGGAAGCCGGGGTTCGTGCCCTTCTCGACGTTCCACCACGTGCCCCACTCGTCGACCACGAGGCCGACGCGCTTCTTCGGGTCGTAGCGGTCCATGACCGCGCCGTGCCGGTCGAGCAGCTCGTCCATGTGCGCGGCGCGCGCCAGCGCGAGGTACCACTCGTCGGTGGAGAACTCGGTCGCCCAGCCCTTGTCCGACCACTCGCCGGTGAACGTGTAGTAGTGCAGCGAGATGCCCTGGAACGGCGCCGCGGGGCCGTTCCCGGCGTCGAGCGGGTCGAACGACTTCATGAGCGTCTCGGTCCAGTGGTAGTCGTGGTCGCTCGCGCCCGCCGCGATCCGGTAGACCTCGTTGCCCGCGTGGTTGCGCACGTACGTCGAGTACTGCCGCGCCAGGGACGCGAACTGCTCGGCGCGCAGGTGGCCGCCGCAGCCCCACGCCTCGTTGCCGATGCCGAAGAACGGGACCTTCCACGGCTCGTCGCGCCCGTTCGCGCGGCGCAGCGCCGCCATCGGCGAATCGTCCGCGCGCGTGAGGTACTCGATCCACTCGCTCATCTCCTGCACGGAGCCCGAGCCGACGTTGCCGCTGATGTACGGGTCCGCCCCGAGCAGCTCGCACAGCGCCATGAACTCGTGCGTCCCGAACGAGTTGTCCTCGACGACGTCGCCCCAGTGGGAGTTGACCATCCGCGGCCGCTGCTCGCGCGGGCCGACGCCGTCGCGCCAGTGGTAGTCGTCCGCGAAGCACCCGCCCGGCCAGCGGAGGTTGGGGATCTGCAGCTCCCGCAGGGCCTCGACGACGTCGAGGCGGATGCCGCCCTCGTTCGGCACGTCCGAGTCCTCGCCCACCCAGAAGCCGCCGTAGATGCAGCGGCCCAGGTGCTCGGCGAAGTGCCCGTAGACGTGGCGCGAGATCGTGGCGCCGGGAAGGTCGAGGTTGATGACGGCGACGGTGTGCGACATGGGGAAAGCAGAGCTCCGTTTCGTTCTGACGTGTTCCTCAACCCTTGACGCCGCCCGCGAGCAGACCGCTCACGATGTGGCGCTGGGTAAAGACGAAGAAGATGACCATCGGGATGAGAGCGACGACCGAGACGGTCATGAACATGGGCCAGTCGGTCGTGAACTCCGACACCGCGTTGTAGACCTGCAGGACGACGGTCCGCCGTTCGGGCGTCGAGATCATCACGGTGGGCAGCAGGAAGTCGTTCCACACCCACATCGTCTGGAAGACGCCGACCGTGACCAGGATCGGCTTGATGAGCGGGAGCACGAGCCGCCAGAAGATCTGGAACGCACCCGCGCCGTCCAGACGACCCGCCTCGACGATCTCGTAGGGCAGGGTCCGCATGTATCCCTGGATGAGGAAGTAGCAGAAGATCGAGCCGCCCAGGTACATGATGACCAGGCCCGTGAGCGTGTCGACGAGCTGGAAGCCGACGAGCGTCCGATAGATCGGGATGAGCGTGGACTGCCCGGGCACGATGAACCCGAGGAGCAGCACCGCGCCGATGATCCGGTTAAGCCTGCTCGTGCGGACGACCATCGCGTAGGCGGCCAGTGCACCGACGAAGAGCTGGAGCACCACCGCCCACGCGGTGACCAGGATCGTGTTGAGGAACGAGCGATAGATGCGCGGGTCGGACAGCACCTGCTGGTAGTTGCCGAGGTGCAGCTCGCTCGGCGGGGCAAGGGGCGCGGCCACCATGTCGCCCTGTGTCTTGAAGGTGTTGACGACGATGTAGTAGAGCGGGATCGCGATGAAGCAGGCCAGCGCGATCATGGCGACGCTCAGGACGACGCGTCGAACGGTCGTGGTCATCAGACGAACCGCCTCTCGATCATCTTGGTCAGGGCGAGCTGACCGAAGGCGAGTGCTGCCACCGCGACGGTGAACATGACCGCCAGCGCCGATGCGAGCCCGTACCGACCCTGGCTGACACCGGCGACCACGATGGACTGGGTGATGGTGTAGGTCGAGAATCCGGGGCCACCGTTGGTGAGGGTGTACGGGAGGTCGAAGACCTTGAGTCCGGCCGTCATGAGCAGGAACGTGCTGATGACCAGCGCCGGCGACAGCAGCGGAAGGGTGATGCCGAAGAACTGCTGGCGCGCCGACGCCCCGTCGATCCTCGCGACCTCGTAGTACTCGTTCGGGATCGACTGGAGGTACGCCATGTAGAGCACGGCGTGCCACCCGGCCGCGGCCCAGATGCCCACCATGATCACGGAGATGCGGGCCAGCGTGCCGTCGGAGAGCCAGCCGAACGGCCCGATGCCGAACAGGTCCTGCAGGACGGAGTTGACGACCCCGGACTCGAGCGGGGACATGATGTAGCGCCACACCAGGCCGAGGATCGCCATGCTGGGGATCGCCGGGAA
Source organism: Isoptericola variabilis 225 (assembly GCF_000215105.1). Classification (GTDB taxonomy): domain Bacteria; phylum Actinomycetota; class Actinomycetes; order Actinomycetales; family Cellulomonadaceae; genus Isoptericola; species Isoptericola variabilis_A. Next base: position 131,465 of record NC_015588.1, on the reverse strand, counting down.
GAACCACAGCGACCGGACGAAGTTGCGCCCGAAGAAGCGCTTGTTGAGCTGCACGGCGAGCGGGATGGCGATGAGCGTCACCAGGACCGTAGTACCGACCGCGAAGAGCAGCGTGAACCCCAGGGCGGCCAGCATGGACGGGTCCGTGAGGATCGTCCGGTAGTTGCTCAGTCCGACGAAGTTGGTCTCCAGGCTGTATCCGGTGAAGTCCGTGAGGCTCCAGTAGAAGGACTGGGCCAGCGGGACCACGAAGAGGAAGACGAGCACCAGGATCGCCGGTAGCAGGAATGCCTGGTTGACGGCGAGCTGCTTCCAGCCGCCGGAGGGGCGCCGGCTCCGCGCGACGAGTCCTTCACGAACGGTCGTCTGCGGAAGCATGGTCGTTGCCATTGCGACCTACCTTTCGACAGCGCTCGGGGCGCGGGCGGCGACGCGCCCGCGCCCCGAGCCGTTCGATCAGGACGATGCGAGCTTGGTGTCCAACGCCTGGGCGACGCCCTGCGGCGACACCTGGCCCTGGATCATCCGCTGGATCTGGGCGACGGCCTCGACGTTGAGCACGTCCTCGGACCGCTGCCACGAGATCATCGGCAGGTAGAGCTCACCCTCGCGGATGGCCTCGGCGAGCGGCTCGAACGCGGGGTCCGGCGTCGGCTCGAAGTCGCTCGTGACAGTGACGTCGTTCGTCTGCTCCTCGAAGATCTCGACGCCCTCGGGCGACGACAGGAACGCCAGGAACTTCTTAGCGATCTCCTGCTTCTCCTCGTCGGCCTTGGAGTTGATCGCGTAGCCGGGCGTCGCGGCGCCGGCCTGGAACGGCTTGCCGTCGGGCAATGCCGGGACCGGGGCGAACCGGAAGTCGAGGTCCGGCGACGCCTCGCGGATCGCGTTGATGACCCACGGACCGGCGTTGATGACCGCTACACGCCCGTTCGCGAACTCGTCGCGGACCATGTCGCCGTCCAGGCCCACGACGTCCTTGGAGACGATGCCCTCGGTGAAGAGGCGGTTGTACTCCTCGAGGACCGGCGTCCACTGCTCCTCGAACGTGGACTCGCCGGAGAAGATGAGCTCGTCGAGCGGCGGGTCCATCTCCGAGTCCTTCGCCCCGACCCAGGCCGAGACCGTCGTCGGCATCTGGTCGACGCTCTCGAGGAACGGGGTGACCCCGGCGGCCTCGAGATCCCGGCACATCTGGAGGAACTCCTCCCACGTCTCCGGCACCGAGTCGTAGCCGGCCTCGGCGAGCAGGTCTGCGTTGTACAGGTAGCCGGCGGCCCACGACGAGATCGACATCCCGTAGACCTTGCCGTCGCGGCCGTACGTCTCCCTGTTGAAGTCAGGGATCTTCTCGAGGAACGGCTCGCCGGTCAGGTCGACCACGTGGCCGCCTTCGATGAGGCTCGTCTTGTTCTCGGCGGCGATCAGGAAGACGTCGGGCGCCGTCCCGGACAGCACCCGGGTCTGCAAGGTCTGGATGTACTCGGCCACGGGCGGCGCGTACGACGCCTCCACGTCGATGTCCGGGTGCGCCTCCTCGAACGCCTCGATGATCGGCGTCATCTGCTCCTCGCCCGTCCACGACAGGAAGGTCAGCTTGGTCCTGCCATCGCCTGCGGCCGAACCACAGGCGGTCATCGACAGCGCGAGCGCGGCACTCGCCACGACCGCTGCGACACGGGATCGCTTCATCGGGAACTCCTTCGTCCACTCGATCTGACCGGTGCTGGTCGGCTCGGATTCACCCCAGCCCGGTATATCGATAAACCGGCGTGGGTGGGAGTCTAGACACAACCACCGGCGCAGCACCAGACCCTCCGGGGAGGGATCCGTCGGACGGTGTCGGCAGGCAGGCGCCACAGCGAATACGGTGGAGCACCAACCGCGAGCGACAAGGAGGCACGGATGCCGGTCACGATGAGCGACGTCGCACGCGCGGCGGGCGTGTCGGTCATGACCGTCTCCAACGTCCTCGCGGGGCGCAAGCGCGTCGGCGAGGAGACACGACGTCGCGTGCTCGCCGCCGTCGACGACCTCGGCTACGAGCTCAACCTCACCGCCCGCCACCTGCGCGCCGGCCGCACCGACACGGTCGCCCTCGTCGTACCGCGCTTCGACCACCCGTACTTCGGTGAGCTCGCGGCGCGGCTCGCGCGGCGCCTCGACCGCTCGGGCCGGCACCTCGTCGTCGAGCAGAGCGGCGCGAGCCGCGAGGGCGAGCTCGAGGCGCTGACGCTCGCGCGCCTGCACCTGTACGACGGCGTGCTGCTCAGCGTCGTCGGCATGACGCCCGACGACGTCGCGCGGCTGCGCACCACCGTGCCGGTCGTGCTGCTGGGCGAGCAGGACATGCCGGACCGGTTCGACCAGGTCCGCATGGACAACGTCGAGGGTGCCCGGTTGGCCACGGCGCACCTGCTCGCCACCGGGGCGCGCCGCATCGCGGCCGTGGGCGGGTCGACGAGCGGGCGAGGTATGACGATGGTGCGCACGCTCGGCTGGCGCCGCGCCCACGAGGAGTCGGGCCTGCCGATCGACGACGCGCTCGTCGTCCCCTGCGACGTCGACCTCGCCGGCGGCCGTCGCGCCATCCGTCAGCTCGTGGCCGAGGGCACGCCGTTCGACGCCGTCTTCGCGTTCACCGACACGCTCGCCACCGGGGTGCTCGCCGGGCTCGCCGAGGCGGGCCTGCGCGTGCCCGACGACGTCCAGGTCGTCGGCTTCGACAACCTCGACTCGTCGGAGTTCCTCGTCCCGGGCCTGACCACCGTGGACCCGGGACACGAGGCGATGGCCGACCATGCGCTGCGCCTGCTGGACCGGCTGATCGACCGGGCGCCTGACGGCGACCGGGGTACCGCCGTCGTGCCCGAGCACGTGACCGGGCCCGTGAGCCTCGTGGTGCGCGGGACGACGCGCCCCGCGGCCTGAGAGGTCAGCCGGCGGCCTCGGCCGCCGACACGACGGGGATGCGCCCGCCCATGCCCACCATCTCGAGCACCTCGCTGACGGCCTCCGACGGCTCGATCAGGCTCACCGGCGCACCGGTCTCCTGGCCGAGCATGTAGACCTGCAGGATGAAGGCGATGCCCGAGGAGTCGATGAAGGTGACGTCCCGGGCGTCGAGCGTGATCGGCAGCGGTGCGGGCCGGCCCGCGAGGGTCGCCATGGCGTCGCTCGCGGACTCGCGCAGCGCGGCGTCGACCTCGCCCCAGAGCGTGAGGTGGGTCCCGTCCTCCGTGTGCCGGCAGGTGATGCCGGAACCCGATCCCGTACGCGTGTCGGTGTCCATGTGGTGGTGTGGCTCCCGTTCAGAGGTCCCGCCCGCGGCGCGGCTGACGGTCGCCCATGCCCCCGTAGGCGGCCGGGCAACGAGTTTTCCCCTGTCCAGCAGATGTGTCCAGCCCCCGGGCCGAGGACTTCTACCCCTCGCCCTCCGGGTCGGTGACGTCGGCCACCCGCGCGGAGAGCACCCGGACGAGCTCGGCGCCGTCGACGGTGGCCGCGGCGCCGTGCGCACCTGCTCCGACCGACACCGTACCCGCTTCGGCGACCCTCGTGTCGGCGACCACCGGCCAGGGCCGGATCGAGCCGAACGGCGTGATCGTCCCACGCTCGTACCCGGTGACGTCGCGCGCGACGTGCTGGTCGGGCATCGACAGCCGCGACACGCCGAGGAGCGCGCGCAGGCGCGGCCACGAGATCGTCCGGCCGCCCGGGACGAGCACGAACAGGTAGTCGTCCTCTGCACGGCGGACCACGATGGTCTTGACGATCTGCTCGGGCGCGACGCCGCGGGCCTCCGCAGCCTCCGCGAGCGAGCGCACGCGGCCGTGCCGGGTGATCTCGAACGCGATCCCGGACTCCTCGAGCGCGGCGTGCGCACGCTCCTCGGGCGTCAACCTCGCCCCTCGGACACGTCGCCGAGCGCACGGTCGATCGCCTGCTCGACGGCGGTCTCCGGGTCGTGCTCGGTCAGCTCGGTCCGCCAGTACTCGGCCCCGTCACGCGTCCGGCGCACCAGGCCGAGGTCGACCATCGCCCGACGCAGGCCCACCGGGTCGTCCGCAAGCTCGGCCAGGCGATCGGTCAGCTCGCGTTCCCCGACGGGCTCGAGCAGGTGAGGCATCGCCCGGGTGGCCAGGAAGCGCGTTACCGCCACCTTGTCGCGCCAGCGGCGGGGCAGGGACTCGAGACGACCGTCGCGCAGGAACCGGCGTGGGTCACCGGTCGCCGGCGGTTCCGTCACTCCTCCGGCTCCTGCCGTCGGGAGGCAGGATCGTCGGGGTTCGGCTCCTCAGGGTCCTTTGTCGGATCCTCAGGGTCCTTTGTCGGATCCTCAGGGTCCTTTGTCGGATCCTCAGGCTCTGGTGCCTTCTCCGGCGTCGTCTCCGTCGGCTCTTCGGAGGGCGACGGCTTCGGCTCGGCCGAGGGGCTCGGCGACGGCTTCGGCGAGGTGGACGGCGACGGCTTCGGCGAGGTGGACGGCGACGGCGACGGGGACGGCTTGGGCGAGTCCGAAGGCTTGGGCTTCGGCTCGGGCGAGTCGCTCGGCTTGGGCTCGGGCTTCGAGGAGTCGGTCGAGGCCGGCGCGTCGGACGGCTTGGGCTTCGGCTCCTTCGGACCGGACGGCGCCGTCGACGAGCCCGGCGTCTCGCGGTCGCCGCGCGGCGTCGCGGACCCGCCGCCGGTGCGCACGTCGGACGACGACCACGCGCGGTCGGGGATAGGCCCGCCGGCGAAGAACTCGAAGTGCCACGGCTCGGGCTTGGACCCGTTGGGCCGCGCCCACGCCGGGTTGTCCCACCCGTAGTCGGGGCCGTTGACCCGCAGCCAGACGTACTCCGCCGACCGGCCGGAGGAGATCGGGTACGACAGGTCGACCGCGATGCCCCAGCCATGGTTCGACGTGCCCGGCACGGCGGCCAGGTGCGGCTTGGCGGCGCGCACGGCGACCTGGGCCTCGTACGAGCGGTAGGAGTCCGTGATCGGGATCGGGACGCCGAACTTCGCCTCGTACGCCTCGCTCAGGCGCGTGAGCTGCTCGGCCGCGTCGCAGCGCAGCAGGTGGCCCGGCGCGAACTCGAGCGGGCACAGGGCCGACGCGGGGATGCGGCCGTTCCGGAACCCGTCGAGCGACCCGGCGTACCGCTCGACGACCTCGAGCAGCGACTCGGTCAGCTGCGCGCGGGCCGCGTCGACGGCGCGGGGGGAGAGCCCGTCGGCCGGCAGGATGTCGGCCACGTACGTCGCGGCGGCGGGGTCGAGCAGGTTCGCGAGCCGCATCGCGGCGACGACGACGTCCTCGAACGTCACCGTCTCGTCCCCGTGCTCGTGCGCCTCAGCCTCGTCGGCGTGCGGGTCGGCGAGCGCGCGCGGGACGTCGGCCGCAGCCGGGGCGGACGGCGAGGTGCCCGGCTCGGGCGACCCACCGCCGTCGGGCGCGAGCGTGTTCGCGACCGGTGCGGCGTCGGAGACCGGGACCGCGGTGTCGTCCGTGCCGGCCGCGCCGGCGCCCGCGCGCTGCTCGGGCGGAACGACGCCGGGGCGCGGGTCGGCGAGCGCGCTCTGCTGCGCGGTGTAGACGGCGAGGAGCATGCCCAGCTCGGCGGCAGCCTGGTCGATCTCGGTGGTGCGCGGGTGCCCGGCGGAGAGCGCGGCGCGCTCGGCACGCTCGAGGACCTCCATGACCTGGGCGATCGTCTGCGGGCCCGCCGCCGTCGTGCCGACGCCGCCGATGCGGCCGACCGAGACGGGCTCGGGCTCCGGGGCCGCGACGTACTGGTGCGACGGGAACGAGTTCCACGGGACGCTCGCGACCGACGAGGCGAGGAAGCCGACCGCCAGCACCACCGACCCGACCGCCGAGCCCAGCACGCGCACGGCACCGCGGCGCCGCCCGACGGCGACGTCGCCCTCGACGTCTGCCCGGGCTGCCTGGTCAGCGTCCTCACGCTGGCTCACGGGCGGTGTCCTCCCACGGGATCCGGCATGCTGCTGACCGCATCCTTGCACAGCTGCGCGCATCTGTGTGACGCGGGCGACAGTCTGTGGACGACGGCCTAGGGACCCACTGTGCGCCGCGCGATCCCGCTCGCGCCACCCCGTAGCGCGAACTTCGCCCGCCCCTCACCCGCTCGTCACCTGGGCGTGGGCGTGCGCGACGCGGCAGCGGCACGAGGAGGACACTGGTCGCATGAGCTCCGTCGACCTCAACAGCGACCTCGGCGAGGGTTTCGGCCGCTGGAACCTGGGCGACGACGCCGCCATGCTCGCGCTCGTCTCGAGCGCCAACGTCGCCTGCGGCTTCCACGCCGGCGACCCGGCGACCATCCGCCGGACCGTGCGGCTCGCCGTCGGGCGCGGCGTCGCGATCGGCGCGCACGTCGGCTACCGGGACCTGGCGGGGTTCGGGCGCCGGCGCATGGACGTGCCGAGCGAGGAGCTGCAGGCCGACGTCGCCTACCAGGTCGGCGCCCTCGCCGGGCTCGCGGCCGCGGAGGGCGGTCGCGTCACGTACGTCAAGCCCCACGGCGCCCTGTACAACACGGCGGCCGTGGACGAGCGCGTGGCGCGCGACGTCGCCGAGGCGGTGGCCGCCGTCGACCCGTCGCTCGTGATGCTCGGGCTGCCGGGCAGCCCGGCGCTCGCGGCGGCGTCGTCCGCCGGGCTGGCCACCGCGGCCGAGGCGTTCGCCGACCGCGCGTACCGGGCCGACGGGACGCTCGTGCCGCGGTCGGAGCCCGGAGCGGTGCTGCACGACCCCGACGACGTCGCACGGCGCATGCTGCGGCTCGCGACCGAGGGCGTGGTCGAGGCCGTCGACGGGACGCTCGTGCCCGTGCGGGCCGACTCGATCTGCGTGCACGGCGACTCGCCGGGCGCCGTCGCGATGGCCGGGCGCGTGCGCGCGGTCCTGCTCGACGCCGGCGTGCGCGTGCAGGCGTTCGCCCCGGCCGACGTGCGGGCGTGAGCGTGCGCGTGCGGGCCGCGCGCGACGACGCGCTGCTCGTCGAGCTCGACTCCGCGGCCGAGGCCGTGGCGCTCGGCGCGGCGCTGAACGCCGCACCCGTCGCGGGGGTCGGCGAGGTCGTCCCCGGTGCGCGCACCCTCCTGGTGCCGTTCGACCCGTGGACGACGACGGCACCCGCCCTCGCGGAGGCGCTGCGGTCGCTGCCGATCGGCGGCGCCGACGGTGCGCGCGACGCACGCGAGCTCCAGATCCCGACCGTGTACGACGGCGAGGACCTCGCCGCGGTGGCCGAGCTGCTCGGACGGAGCGCCGACGAGCTGGTGCGGCGGCACACGAGCGCGACCTTCACCGTGGGGTTCGTCGGCTTCGCGCCCGGGTTCGCGTACCTCGTGAGCGACGACCCCGGGCTGGTGGTCCCCCGCCGGGCCTCGCCGCGCACGCGCGTCCCGGCCGGGTCGGTGGCCATGGCCGGCCCGTACAGCGGCGTCTACCCGCGCGAGAGCCCGGGAGGCTGGCAGCTCGTGGGGCGGACCGACGTCGTGGTGTGGGACGTGGACCGGGAGCCGCCCGCGCTCTGGCGGCCGGGCGACCGGGTGCGCTTCGTCGCGGTGCGCGCGACGGCGTCGGGCCGCGGCGCGGCGTCGTCGGGCCGCGGCGGCGATCAGGTCGGCAGCTCCGGGTCGGATCGGCAGTCCGGACTGCCGAACGGGTCCCGGACTGCCGAGGAGACGACGGCGGTGCCCGCCCTCGAGGTCGTCTCGCCCGGGCTGCAGACCCTGGTCGAGGACCTCGGCCGGCCGGGTCACGCGGCGATGGGCGTCTCGACGTCGGGCGCGGTCGACGCGCGGAGCCTGCGCGCGGCGAACCGCGCCGTCGGGAACCCGGTCGGCACGGCGGCGATCGAGGCGACCGGCGGCGGGCTGCGGCTGCGCGCGCACGGGCACGTCGTCGTCGCCGGGTCCGGGGCGCTCATACCGCTCACCGTCCGGCCGGACTAGGGCGAGCCGTGGGCCGCGCCGCTCGCGCGGCCGGTCGCGCTCGGCGACGGCGACGAGCTCGAGCTCGGCCCGCCCGCGCGCGGCCTGCGCGCGTACGTGGCCGTGCGCGGCGGGCTCGACGTGCCGGCGGTGCTCGGCTCGCGCTCGACCGACGTCCTCTCCGGCCTCGGCCCTCCCCCGCTGGCGGCGGGATCCCTCCTGCGCTGTGAGCGGAGAATCGGCCCGGTTTCGGGCGCGGAACCGGGCCAAAGGTCCGCTCACACCGGGGATGGAGTGGCGGCTGGGGTGGTCGACGTCGCCGACGTCGGCGCGCGCGACCCCGCCTCGCTGCCCGCGCCGGGCGACGTCGTCGAGCTGCGGCTCGTGCTCGGGCCGCGCGACGACTGGTTCGACGACGCGGCGCTCCGCCTGCTCGCCGAGCAGGAGTGGGAGGTCACGGACCGCTCCAACCGCGTGGGGCTGCGGCTCGCCGGACCCTCGCCGCTGCGGAGGGCCGCGGCGTTCGAGGGCGCCGAGCTGCCGAGCGAGGGCTGCGTGACCGGGGCGCTGCAGGTGCCGCCCGACGGCCAGCCCGTGCTCTTCCTCGCCGACCACCCCTTGACCGGCGGCTATCCCGTGGTCGGCGCGCTGCGTGCGTCCGACGTCGGGCTCGCCGGCCAGCTCCCGCCCGGCGTGCGGCTTCGGTTCCGGCCCGAACCGCGAACGGTCGCGCTGTGAGCACGACGCTGTCCCACGACCCCCTCTGGCCGCGCGCGGGCGCGGGTGCTCGTCGCGCTGGGAGGCGACAACGCGCTGACCGTGCCGGCGGCGCTCGGCGCGTGGGGCGACGCGCTGGGGACCGCGGGGCTCGTGACGCTCGACGCGCACCACGACCTGCGCGGCGAGCTCGCCGCGGCGGTGGGTCGGGCCGAGGCGACGGGGCGAGGGAACGGCCTGACCGGCCCAACCCCCGACCCGCGCGCGAGGTCGTACCGCAGGTCGCGACGTCGTACCCCTGGGGTACGACCTCGCGACCGGAGGTACGACCTCGGCGAAGAAGGCCGCCGAATGTGACGACGATCTCCACAACCTCGGGCGGAATCCTCAGGGTCGTCCCAGGTTCGGCAGGCAGGATGTGCGCCATGACGTCAGCGACGACCTCGACGAGCAGGGGGCTCCCCGCCCGCCTGGCCGCGTCGAGCCTGCTCGCGCTGGCGATGATGCTGGGCGCGTGCGCCGCCGCCCCGCCGGCCTACGTCCGCCAGGTGATCGCGGACGCCCAGGTCAAGGTCCAAGCCGTCGACGACGACCTCCACCGGCTCGAGGACCAAGTCGCCACCGTCCCTTCCACCCTGAGGACCGCCGTGACCGACGCCGTCGCCTCGGCCGAGGCCGCCACGCAGGAGGCGCGCACCGCCCTCGCCCGCGCCGCCGCCCAGGACGACGCCGCGGTCGTGGCGCTCGCGGACGCGCAGGTCGCGCTCGACGCCGCGTCGGCCGAGCTGCGGCACGTGATCGGCGAGCTGGCATCGTCGGGGGTCGCGGACGACGAGGTCGGCGAGGGCTTGAGCCACCTCGCCGAGCAGATCGACGTCCTGCGCGGAGAGACGAGCCGCGCAGGCGCCTGAGCCTCGCACGCACCGTCGTCGAGCGGCTCGCGCGAGACGCCCTCGGCCTGCGCGGCGTCCCCGGCGGCGCGGGCGTGTTCGGCCAGCAGCAGCGCGTCGCGGTGCGCCCCGAGCACGTCCTGGACCCGCGACCCGGCCTTCTTCAGCGCCTTCGCGCGCGAGCCGAGCACCGCCGTCGGCCCCTTCGTCACCGCGGACGCCGCGTGCGAGAGCCGCCGCCGTGATGTCGCTCGTCACGTCGCTCACGGTGCGTCACCGCTCTCGGAGGGACGACGACGCGTACGCGCGCCGTCCTCTCCCAGGCTACCCGTGGCCTTCGCCCCCGGACAGGGAGGCGGGCGACCACGGGTCCACGACGTCGACGCCCGCGTCGGCGAAGTGCCGGACGTTCCGGGTGACGACGGCAGCGCCGTGGGCGCGCGCCACGGCGGCCACCATCGCATCGAGGTCACCCGCAGGACGGCCCACGCGCTCCTGATGCACGCGCACGGCCGCGTACTCGACCGCCGCCTTCTCGTCGAACGGGAGGACGCGGTCCGCGAAGCGGTCCTCAAGGATCGACAGGATCGACGCCCGCAGGCCCTCCCTGCACCGGCCGGGTGGCAGTCGGGCGATCCCGAAGAGGAGCTCGCCGACGACGACGGACGTCGTCCACAGCTCTTCGTCGCGCGCCCTGACCCAGCGGATCACGTGCGCCTCGGGCGCCGGCCTGACGAGCTCGGCGAACACGTTGGTGTCCAGGATGTAGCGGTTCACCCGTCGAGCTCCGCCGGGGCACGGGACGGGTCGTGGCTGCGCTCGGGCAACCAATCGTCGTGCCACCCGGGGTCGTCCCACGCATCGGCGAGCAGCTCCCGGGCACGGTCGATCCAGTCGCCGCCGGCGCCCTCTGCGGGTGCGGCGGCCGTCCAGCTGACCTCGACCCGGGGCCGGCCGATGCCCTCGGCGAGGATCGCTCGCGCCTCGGCCTCCATGGACCGGTGGTGCGACCTCGCCTGCTCCTTGAGCTGGCGGTGCAGCTCGTCGTCGAGCCCGCGAACCGTGATCGTCGTCCCCATGCCAGCACCTCCTTTGCAAGCAGAATGCTAGCAGCGCCAATCGGCTTGCACCCGCTTGAGAGAATGGGACGTCGTGAGTACCGAGCCCTCCTCCCCCCAGCAGCCCGCCGGCGACGGCGGTGCGCGCCGTCGCCGTCGCGGCGGCCGGGGTCGTGGCTCGGCCGGGGGCCAGAGCGGCCCCAACGCCCAGGACCCGCAGCAGCGCGGCGGCCCCGAGCGACGGAACCGCCCGAACCGTTCGACGAGCGTCCGCACCCCCCGGGTGAGCGCCGCCCAGCTCGAGCGCGCCGCGCAGGCACGTGCCGCCGTCGTCGTGCCGCCCATCACGTACCCCGAGCAGCTGCCGGTCTCGGCGCGGCGCGCGGACATCGCGCGCGCGATCCGCGAGAACCAGGTGGTCGTCGTCGCGGGCGAGACGGGCTCGGGGAAGACGACGCAGCTGCCGAAGATCGCGCTCGAGCTGGGCCGCGGGCGCGCGGGGCAGATCGGGCACACCCAGCCACGGCGCATCGCGGCCCGCTCCGTGGCCGAGCGCATCGCCGAAGAACTCGGGACGGAGCTGGGCGGCGTCATCGGGTACCAGGTGCGGTTCACCGACGAGTCGAGCGAGGACACGCTCGTCAAGGTCATGACCGACGGCATCCTGCTCGCGCAGATCCAGCGCGACCCGGAGCTGCGCGCGTACGACACGCTCATCATCGACGAGGCGCACGAGCGGTCGCTCAACATCGACTTCCTGCTGGGCTACCTGTCCCGCCTGCTGCCGCGCCGGCCGGACCTCAAGCTCATCATCACGTCGGCGACGATCGACTCCGAGCGGTTCGCGGCGCACTTCTCCCCCGCTCACCTCGCCGAGATCGGCGGGGCGCCCGAGGCGGTCGTCGACGTGCTGCCCGACCACGCACCGGTGGTGGAGGTCTCGGGCCGGACGTACCCCGTCGAGATCCGGTACCGCCCGCTGTCCCCGGACACCGACCCGGACGCGCCCGCGAAGAAGAAGGGCGAGGAGAAGGACCTCGTCACCGGCATCGTCGAGGCGTGCGACGAGCTCATGGCCGAGGGGCCGGGCGACATCCTCGTGTTCCTCTCGGGCGAGCGCGAGATCCACGACGCCGCCGACGCGCTCGAGGGCCACCTCGGCGAGCGCGTGCGCGACCCCAAGCGTCCCGACCACGTCGAGATCCTGCCGCTGTACTCGCGGCTGTCCGCGGCGGAGCAGCACCGGGTCTTCCAGTCGCACCCCGGCCGGCGCATCGTGCTGTCGACCAACGTCGCCGAGACGTCGCTGACCGTGCCCGGCATCCACTACGTCGTCGACCCCGGCACCGCGCGCATCTCGCGCTACTCCAAGCAGACCAAGGTCCAGCGGCTGCCGATCGAGCCGATCTCGCAGGCCTCGGCCAACCAGCGCTCCGGGCGGTCCGGGCGCGTGGCCGACGGCATCGCGATCCGGCTGTACTCGCAGGAGGACTTCGAGCGCCGCCCCGAGTACACCGAGCCGGAGATCCTGCGCACCTCGCTCGCGTCGGTGCTGCTGCAGATGATCTCCGTCGGCGTGGTCGAGTCGCCCGACGACGTCGCGCGCTTCCCGTTCGTCGAGAAGCCCGACACGCGGGCCGTGCGCGACGGCGTGCAGCTGCTCACCGAGCTCGGCGCGCTGGAGACGGAGGACGGCCGGACGCGGCTGACCGACGTCGGGCGCACGCTCGCGCAGCTGCCCATGGACCCGCGCCTGGCGCGCATGATCATCGAGGGCTCGCGGCTCGGCGTCGCGCGAGAGGTCGCGATCATCGCCGCCGCGCTGTCGATCCAGGACCCGCGCGAGCGGCCCGCCGAGGAGCGCGCGCAGGCCGACCAGCAGCACGCCCGGTTCACCGACCCGCGGTCCGACTTCCTCACGTACCTCAACCTGTGGGAGTACGTCCGCGCGCAGCAGCACGCGATGGGCTCGTCCGCGTTCCGGCGCATGTGCAAGGCGGAGCACCTCAACTTCCTGCGCATCCGCGAGTGGCAGGACGTCGTCGCGCAGCTGCGCGAGATGGCCAAGCCGCTGGGCATCGACATGTCGTTCCGGCCCTCGGCCCGCTCTGGCGACCTGTCAGGCCCAGGCCGGGGTATGGACCAGCCTGAGCCTGACAGCTCGGAGAAGTACACGCTCGAGTGGGACGGCGACACGATCCACCGCGCGCTGCTCGCGGGGCTGCTCAGCCAGATCGGCATGCAGGACACGGGCGAGATCAAGGCGTCGTCGGTCGCGCACCTGCGCGGCGAGGCGCGCGCCCGCGCGCTGCGTCAGGCCGCCAAGCGGGCGCGCAACGAGTACCTCGGCGCCCGCGGGGCGCGGTTCGCGATCTTCCCCGGCTCGCCGCTGAGCAAGAAGCCGCCGGCCTGGATCATGGCGGGCGAGCTCGTCGAGACGTCGCGACTGTGGGCGCGCGACGTCGCGCGCATCGAGCCCGAGTGGGCCGAGGAGCTCGCCGCGCACCTCGTCAAGCGCACGTACTCCGACCCGCACTGGTCGTCCAAGCAGGGCGCGGCCATGGCCACGGAGAAGGTGCTGCTCTACGGCATCCCCATCGTGAGCGACCGCAAGGTCCTCTACGCGAAGGTCGACCCCGAGGCCGCGCGCGAGATGTTCGTCCGGCACGCGCTCGTCGAGGGCCAGTGGACGACGCACCACCGCTTCTTCGCGGAGAACCGCCGTCTGCTCGCCGAGGCGGAGGAGCTCGAGGCGCGCTCGCGCCGGCGCGGGCTCGTCGCGTCCGAGGACGACCTCTTCGCGTTCTACGACGAGCGCGTGCCGGCATCGGTCGTCAGCGCGCGGCACTTCGACCGGTGGTGGAAGACGGCGCAGCGCGAGAATCCCGACCTGCTCACCTTCACGCTCGACCAGCTCGTCGACACCTCCGCCGTCGACACGTCCGAGTTCCCCGAGGCGTGGACGCAGGGCGAGGTCACGCTCCCCCTCACCTACCAGTTCCAGCCCGGGACCGACGCCGACGGCGTCACCGTCCACATCCCCCTGTCGATCCTCAACCGCGTCGTGCCCGACGGGTTCGACTGGATGGTCCCCGGCCTGCTCGAGGAGCTCTGCGTCGCGACCATCCGCTCGCTGCCCAAGGCCGTGCGTCGCGAGCTCGTGCCCGCGCCCGACGTCGGTGCCGCCGTCGCGCGCTGGCTGCGGGAGAACACGCCCTCGTGGGAGGACATGACGCGCGCGGGCGACATGGCCTCGCCCTTCCACGTCGAGTTCTCGCGCGCCGTGCGGGCCCTGCGCGACGTCGTCATCCCCGACGACGTGTGGGACGCCGAGCGCGTCGAGCGGCTGCCCGCGCACCTGCGCATGACGTTCCGCGTCGAGGAGCGGCGGGGTGCCAAGACCGTCGTCGTCGACGAGTCGAAGGACCTCGTGGCGCTGCAGAAGCGGCTGGCTGCCAAGGCCGAGGCGGCCGTTCGGGCTGCGGTCAAGGGTGCTGTGGGGGTTGCTCTCGAGGAGGCTCGGTCGCGTGCGGCGAGCCCGGCTCCCGCCAGGCCCGGCCAGCCTGGACGTCCGTCCGACGCCGCCTCGTCGGCCTCGTCGTCCGGGTCGCCTTCCGCCGTGGTCGCGGAGCGTTCGAACCTCTCCTCCTGGCCCGCGGACCTTCCGGACGGGCGGCTGCCGGACGCCGTGTCGACCGACCTCGGGGGCGGGGTCGTCGTGCGCGGCTACCCGGCTGTCGTCGAGGAGGAGGACGCGAAGGGGCAGCCCACGGTGGCGCTGCGGGTGCTGGCCGACGCCGCGGAGCGGGACGCGAGGCATGCGGCGGGTGTGCGGCGGCTGCTGCTCGCGCAGACCGGCCTGCAGAGCGGGCGCATCACGTCGCGGTGGACGGCGAAGCAGTCGCTCACGCTCGCGGCGGCGCCGTACCGGAACACCGACGCGCTCGTCGCGGACCTGCAGCTGGCCGCGGTCACCGCGCTGACCAGCCCGGACGCCGAGAAGGCGCCGGGCACGCCGACCGGCGGACCCGTCGCCGTACAGATCCGGGACGCCGACTCGTACGACGACGCGAAGGCGTTCGTCCGCCAGCACCTGGAGGACGAGATCTACCGGGTCGTCGGGCACGTCGTGGCCGCCCTGTCGGCGTGGCGGACGATCGAGGGCGAGGTGCGCTCGTCGTCCTCCCTTGCCCTGCTCAACACGCTGCAGGACATCCGCGACCACGTCGCGACGCTCGTCCACGACGGGTTCGTCTCCGCGACCCCGCCCCGCCGGCTGCCGCACCTCGTGCGCTACCTGCGCGCGGCGTCGTACCGGCTCGAGAAGGCGCAGGCGAGCCCCCACCGGGACGCCGAGCTCGCGTGGCGCGTGCACGACGTGACCGAGGCGTACGACAAGGCGAGGGCCGCGTACGCGGCCGGGCCGGCCGACCCCGCGCGGGCGGCCGAGCTCGCCGAGGTGCGGTGGCTCATCGAGGAGCTGCGGGTGTCTCTGTTCGCGCAACAGCTCGGCACCGACGGGCCCGTCAGCGAGAAGAGGATCCGGAAGATACTCACCCCGTCCGGGTGGTGAGCAGTTCACCCTCGGTCGGCATCGCGAGCTCGCGCGGTGGCTGCACGGGCCGCGTCGTAGACACCCCGGTCGCCGAGCGGCGCGTCGAGCTCGACGACGAACGGCGTCGGGTTCGACGGGCAGGCGGCGTCGCCCTCGCGGGGGTCGACCGCGATCTCGACCCCGACGGACTCCTCGCCTTCCGAAAGACGGACGAGCCGCACCCGGCCCTCGGCGTCCTGGCCGCTGTTGCATGCCATCTCGGTGACGAGCAGGTGGAGCCGCGACGAGGCGGGATCCGGCGGGTTCGCCGGGTCGAGGGTCACGCTCGCGGACTCGCCCGACTCCGTCGCGAGCGCACACGTCGAGTGCTGGCCGAGCATCCATGCAGGGGATGGGTCGAGATTGGCCGCGTCGACCCACTCGATGGCCAGCAGCTCGTGGGTGCGGACGTCGCCGGCCCCGAGGTCCTCCGCCTTGTCGAGCTCTCGGAGGAGCGCGACCCTCGTGTCCGACTCGCTGAGCACCGTCCACTCGGCCGGGTCGATCTGCGGCACCTCGACGCCGTCGAGCGCCTCGGCCGCGTCGAGGGTGTCCGCCGTCGGGCCGGACTCGAGCACGGAGAGCGGCACGGGCTCGCCCCAGCACCGGTACACGGTGTCCGCCGAGGCGACGCCGGTACTCGCGCAGCCGGCCACGACCGACGCGACGACGGCCGAGGCCATGGCCGTGAGAACCCCGAAGGACCTGCCACGCCGCGCGCTCTCCATGACCCGACTGTGTCGTGACCGGCGCCGATCTTGCGGGGCGCGCCGGGTCGGAAGCTCTGGGGTCAGAGCACGCGCAGCCCGGCGTCCTGCGCCGCGCGCCGCACGCCGGCGACGTCGGCGCACGAGAAGCGCACCTGCGACCCGTCCGCCAGCACGAGGACGTGCCGCCGCGCGGCGAGCATCTGGGGCGCCCCGCTGATCAGCGCCGCCGCCTCGGACTCGACCCCGCCGAGCGACGCGCGCCCGTCGGATAGCACGAGGCGCGCGGGGCCGACCGGGACCGACGTCGGACCCTGGGGCGGCACGTCGTCGGGCAGGACGCGCACCGCGAACCCTTCTCCGCCGGCACGCGCCCGGAGCGCGCGCACGCGGAAGAACGCCACCACGGCGAGCGCCGGGACGGCGACGATCGCGACACCGACCAGCACGTCGTCCGGGCCGAGGGTGCCGGTGCTCGCGCGCCCGATGACGACGACGAGCGCACCGAGCGCCACGGGGAGCAGCAGGAGAGCGCGCCGTGCCGCCGGGCCGCGGACGTCGAGCGGACGGTCGATGCCGCGCAGGACGCGCCACCCGGTCCAGCGGAACCGGTCGTCGTTCTCGAGCCCCACGAGGCGCCACGACTCCCCGAGCCGCCACCACGCGCGCACGGTGCCGCCCAGCGCGGCGAGGGTGAGCGGGAGCGCCGCGAGCGCCGTCGTGAAGCGAGAGCCGGCGTCGTCCCGCGACAGCCCGACGACCACGAGGAGGACACCCGCCCCGAGCACGACCGGGTAGAGCACCGCGCGGAGGAAGTCGAGGAACCCGCTCACGCCGCCGACCGAGCGCACTCCCGTGTACGGGGCGAGCTCGACGTGCTCGCGCGCCCGGTAGTGGTGCCGGTCCTCGGGATCCTCGCCGGGTCCGCGGTGCTCGCGGGCCGGCAGCGCGAGGACGCGCCGGTCGCGCAGGGCGTACGCCCACGCCCGCCGCAGCCGGCGTGCGCGCACCCAGTCCCGGCGGAGCCAGAACCACCACGCGAGGGTGCCGGCGACGAGCACGAGGCCCAGCACGAGCGTCGCGGCGTCGACGGCCTCGTCGGTGTACCCGAGGAGCGCGGCGAGCTGGGGGCCGGCGAACGCGCCGAGACCGATCGTCGTCAGGACGACGAGGACGAGCCCGGCGAGGAGCCGCAGGCCGCGGCTGTCCCGCTTCTCCGCGACGCCCAGGTTGACGGCCGCCGTGTCATACCAGTCGCCGAACGTCTCGGGCAGGGGTACCTCACGCGGGGAGGGAGGAAGGCTCGGGCGCGCCACTCAGCCGTCCTCCGTCGTCGCGACCGTCGCGTTGCCCTCGGCATCCACGGGCGTGATGGTAGCCGGTCCGGCCATCGCGGCCAGGAGCATCCCGAGGCCGTTGCGCTGCGCGGGGTCGAGCGACCACCCTCCGAGCACGAGGCCCGGCCCGCCCTCCTTCGGTGCCGCCACGACCGCCGCCAGGCCGACCCGGCGCGTGCGCGGCTCGGCGTCGTCGGGCTCCCCGGGGACGCGGTAGCGCAGGTCGAGCTCGGTCGTCAGGCCGAGCGCCGGGCCGACGGCGGTCGGGAAGACCTCGGTGTACGCCCCGTCGACGTCGAACCCGAGCCTGGCGGCCATGACGCGGCGCACGACCTCCATGAGGGAGAGCGGACCGTCGACCGCGGAGAACTCCGTGACGGTTCCCACCACGTCCCAGAAGATCTCGCGGTCGATCGCGGTGGGGCCCTCGTACGCGGCGCCCTGGTGGACCAGGCCGTGGATGAGCAGGCCGTGCTTCGCCGCGAGGTCGCGCCAGGCCTCCAGGCCCGTCCGCAGGAGGCCGGCGTCGTGCGCGGTCAGCTCGACGCCCGTGGACGCGAAGGAGCCGCGGATGACGCCGAGCGTCTGCTCGACCGTGCTCGTGCCGGCCAGGTCGACCCAGTCGTCGGGGACCCGGGTGCGCAGCCGCCAGCGCGTGGGGTTGTCACGCTCGACGGCGGCCGGCGCGCTCACAGCGCCCCCTGCTTCTCGGCCTGCGTGCGCAGGAGCGCGCTCTCGCCGTCGCGCTCGACGTCCCAGCCCATGTTGAGGACGCCGATCGGGTTCGTCCCGAACCACGTGCCCTGGTCGAACATGACGTCGACCGAGCGCCACCCGAACTCGGCCACCGAGTCGATCGAGCCGCCGCGCGCCGCGAGCGTGAAGAAGCCCGGCAGCACCTCGGCCGCCGCCCGACCGGTCGGCGACAGCGGGTTCATGAACTGGGCGAACGTCGGCGCGGTGCGCCCGGCCGTCGTCGCCGCGGCGGCCGTGGCCCGGAACGTGGCCCCCAGCGCGCCGATGCCGAGCGCGGTGCCCACCATCCCCGCGACGACACCCGGGGTGAAGCCCTCCGACCACGAGCCCGCCTGACCCGCGGCCGACAGGTAGCCCGCGAGCGTGCTCGCCGCGCCGAGCGCGACGCTGAGCGCCGCGAGCGCCGGCGACCACGGCCCCGGGATGAGCGAGGCGAAGCCGAGGATCATGCTGCCGATCGAGAGCCAGTTCGACAGCGTGTTGAGGAACCCGGCGTGCTCGGCGGCCCACTCGAGGATGTAGTCGCCGATGTCCGCGACGAGGTCGGTGACGTCCTCCCACCGGTCGCCCATCCAGTCGACGGCGCGGTCCCACCACGAGGGGTCGTCCGGGGCCATCGCCGCCGCGGTGTCGAAGCGGTCGAGCAGGCGGCGCGCGGCGCCGTCGTACCGCGAGGCGAGCTCACGGATGGAGACCCAGACGGCGTCGACCGCGGCCTGCGCGTCGGCCAGGTTCTCCTGCGCCCGGGCGCGGGCACGCTCGTGGTCCTCGTAGGCGTCCCACTGCTGCTGCGGCGCGTCGTCGTCGGGGCGCGCGACGTCGGGCATCCCGTACCAGGACCGCTCCGCGTCCGCGAGGACCGCCCTGGCGGTGCCGAGCTCGCGGTCGAGGCGGTCGGCCTCGTCGCGGAAGGTGTGCAGGTCGCCGGCCCAGGTGTCGAGCGCGCCGGCCGCGACCCGGAACGCCTCCTCCGCCTCGGTCACCTTGGGCTCGAAGTCGTCGTGCAGCATCGAGCGGAACGCGATCGCGGCCTCGCCGACCCACTCGCCCTCGTCGACGCTGCCGAGGAGGAACTTGACGCGCTCGAGGGTCTCGTGCCCGCCCGTGAGCCCCGCGGACAGCGACGACGTGACCGTGTGGTCGCCCGGCACGGGGTCGTAGCCGATGTGCTCGTAGTGCGCCATCAGCGGTCCCCCAGTGCCGCGGCGAGGTCGGCGTCGATCTGGGCGAACGCCTCGCGGATCTTCTGGAGCTGATCCCTGGCGTTGCCCGTGGCCTCGCACATCTGATCGATGCTGTGGTCCCACCGGTCGCGGAAGTGCGACACCTTCTCGACGAGCTGCGGCTCGCCGACCGCGCCGGGGTCCGCCGACCGGATCGCGTCGAGCGGCTCGTACAGCCGGTGCTTCATCTGCCCGAGATCACCCTCGACCTGCGCGAGGAACGCGTCGTTCACGACGAGGTCGCCCACGGAGCCCCCCTTGTCCTTCTGTGTGACCGCCGCCGAGTATGGCAGCGGCCCGCAGACCCCCTCAATGGGGAGAACTCCCCACGTGACCTGCGGCGGGGCCGGTCCGCGCAATTCCGTCGCCAGGTGCCTCGCGCGGCGCCTACCGTGGCGGCGTGAGCCTGCACGACGACGAGATCCGCGTCACCGCCGACGACGTCCGCCGCCTCGTGCGCGCCCAGCTGCCGCGCTGGGCCGACCTGCCCGTCCGGCCGGTCGCCGAGGCGGGCACCGACCACCGGCTGTTCGGGCTCGGCGACGAGCTCGTGGCGCGCATGCCCAAGATCGGGTGGGCCGCCGAGCAGGCGGCGAGCGACGCGCAGTGGTTGCCCCGGCTCGCACCGCACCTGCCGCTCACCGTGCCCGCGCCCGTCGCGCTCGGGGAGCCCGACGACGGCTACCCGTTCGCGTGGTCCGTCGTGCCGTGGCTCCCCGGCGAGGCGGCGGCCGACCCGCTCGACCCGGCGGCGTCGCACAACCTCGACCTCGACGCCGCGGCCGAGCAGCTCGGCGCGTTCGTCGCGGCGCTGCGCGAGGTCGAGCCGGCCGGCGGGCCGGTCAAGGACGGCACCGGCAGGGGCGTGCCCCTCGCCCGGCTCGACCGCTCCGTACGCGAGGCGATCGCGGCGTCGGGCACCCGGATCGACGGGCGCGCGGCGACGCGCGCGTGGGAGCGCGCGCTCGAGGCCGACCCGTACGACGGGCCGCCGCGCTGGCTCCACGGCGACCTCATCCCGGGCAACCTCCTGGTCGAGCGCGGGCGCCTCACCGCGGTCATCGACTGGGGCGCGCTCGGGCTCGGCGACCCGGCGGCCGACCTCACCCCGGCGTGGCAGCTGTTCTCGGGGCGCTCGCGGGCAGCGTTCCGCGAGGCGTCCGGCGTCGGACACACGCTCGACGAGGCCGCGTGGGAGCGCGGGAAGGGTTGGGTGCTCGTCCAGGCGGTCGTCGCGCTCCCGTACTACTGGGACCGGTGGCCCGCGTTCGGGCGCGCGTCGCAGCGGCGGGTGGCGGCGGCGCTCGACGACGCCGCCTGACACCTCAGGGTGGTCAGGGACGGTTCAGGGGCCTTCCCGATACCGAGCGGACAGGTGCGCCCGTACCGTCGAATCATGACGAACGGACGCACCCTGTACCGACCCCGCTCCGGCCGCCTTCTCGGCGGCGTGTGCGCGGGCATCGCCGACTACTTCGGCTGGAACCGCACGCTCGTGCGGATCCTGACCGTCGCCTCGATCATCATCCCCGGGCCCCAGGTCCTGGCGTACATCGTCGCGTGGATCCTCATGCCCGACGAGAGCAAGGCCGCGCCCCGGGCCTGAGCCGCGCTACCTGTACCCGGCCACGAGGTTGGTTACAGCCGGCTGATCGGGGGTTGGCCGCCGAGGGCTTGGTGGTGTCGTCGACGCGGAGGGACTCGCCATGGTTCTACCGGAGTGATCCTGGGCCCAGGGCCGGCGAGGACCTCAGCGTGCTCAGATGTTCGACAGGGTCAGGTAGAGATCGATCGCGGCCGGTGTGAGGATCACGATGAAGAGCACCGGAAGGATGCACACCATCAGCGGGAAGAGCACCTTGATCGGCACCTTCTGCGCCTTCTCCTCGGCGCGTTGGCGGCGACGCAACCGCATCTCGGCTGCCTGCGTCCGGAGGACCCCGCCGATCGAGATGCCGTAGGCGTCTGCCTGGAGAATCGCACGGACGAAGCGGCGGAGGTCCGGCACCGGGGCACGCTCCGCGAGGTCTTGGAGCGCCTGTCGCCGGGACCGGCCCATGCGCATGTCCTGCAGCGTTCGCGTCAGTTCCTCAGCGAGCACTCCCCGTCCGTGCTCCGCCACTCGCGCCATGGCGCCGTCGAAGCCCATGCCGGCCTCGACCGCGATCATCATCTGATCCACCGTGTCGGCCAGCTCGCGTTCGATCTTCTGCTCACGCTCCTGACCGCGACTCATGAGCAGCAGGTCAGGCAGGAAGTAGCCACCGATCGTCACGACGAGCAGGAGCGCGGTGAGCAGCGGCCGGGCGTCGGCGGCCACAGCCCACACGACAAGCACGGCGCCGATGGCCCCGAACCACACCTTGAACGCGAGCAGGCGATCCACGGGCCACCCGGCGGGCCGACCGCCGCGCACGTGCTGGCGCTCCAGCAGGCTCACGAGCGGCCGCGGCGTGAGGCGTCGACCGAACGAGTCCGGTCGGACTCGGACCAGGCTCGTCGGTGCGTCGGCGGACGCCGCGACACGCCCCTCGAGGCCACGGCGAAGGTTTGCAGCGGTGCTGCGACGCGCGGTCGCGCCCGGGTCGAGAACGAGCCAGACGACGAGCCCAGTGGCGATGGCTACGGCGACGACGGCGACGACGATTGTTGTGGGCATGGTCAGAACTTGATCCTCACGACCCGAGACATCCAGAACGAACCGATGAGGAGCAAGATCACGGCGATCACGACCGCGACGATCCCGATCGGGTGCCGGAAGAGGAGGCCTATGTAGCCCGGGTTGGTGAGCCCGAGAAACCCGGCGACCACGATCGGCAGGGAGACGAGGATGATCCCGGACAACCGCCCGTCGGCGCTCAGGGCGCGCACGTGCCGCCGGATCTCGTTGCGCTCACGGATCGTCTTCCCTACGCCTTCGAGCACGTCGGCGAGATTGCCGCCCACCTGGCGGTTGATGGCGATGGCCTGCGACACCCAGTGGAAGTCCTGGTTCTCCATCCGCACCGACGCCTCCTCGAGCGCCAGTCCGAGCGGGCGCCCGACACGCGTCTCGTTGACGATGCGACCAAGCTCCGATGCGGTGGGGTCGTCGGCCTCCCGTGCGACACCCGCGAGCGCCTGCATGAGGCTGTGCCCTGCACGCAGGTTGCCCGCGAGAAGCTGGAGCGTGTCGTCGAGCTGATCGCCAAACTTCTTGCGTCGCGAGCTTGTGCGAATCCGAAGCCACAACGAAGCGAAGAGCGGCGTGAGCGCGGCGAAGAGGAGCATGAGCCAGAAGCCACCGACGAGCAGGCCCATCGCGGCGAGCACGAGTGCAGCGACGAGGACCAGGAACACGAAGTCCTGCGGCCGCATGCGAACGCCGGCGAGGTCGAGCGCCACGCTCAGCCTGCCCTCCCGCCGCCGCATCGCCCGGGCCACGAGGCTCGTGGCCGTCGCGGCGGCTCCAGCAAGCACCGTGTCCTCGGCCGCCGTGCTTGGACGGCGACGCGACCGGGGCAGATGCGCACGGTCCGGGGCGAGGATCAGCACCGCCACCAGCGCAAGTCCGGCCGCGACGGCGATGGGCCCCCAGAGTCCGGGGCTCACGGCACCACCACGCGCGGGTCCGCGCCGTAGATGACGGATGGCAGGTGGATGCCCATCTCGGTGAGTCGCTCGCTGAACTTGGGCCGGACGCCGGTGGGACGCTGACGACCGAGGAAGCGACCGTTCTGGTCGGTTCCGGCACCGTAGTCGAAGAGGAAGACGTCCTGCAGGGTGACGGTCTGGCCCTCCATGCCCTGGACCTCAGTCACCGCCGTGACTCTGCGTGTTCCGTCGCGGAGCCGGGAAAGCTGCACGATGACGTCGACCGCCGAGGCGATCTGCTCGCGCACAGCCCGCAGGGGCAGGTCCATGCCGGCCATGAGCACGAGGGTCTCCAGGCGTGAGATCGCATCGCGCGGTGAGTTCGCGTGCACGGTCGAGAGCGACCCGTCGTGGCCGGTGTTCATGGCCTGGAGCATGTCAAGCGTCTCGCCGCCGCGGACCTCGCCGACGACGATGCGGTCGGGGCGCATGCGCAGCGAGTTGCGGACGAGGTCACGGATCGTGATCTCTCCACGACCTTCGATGTTCGGCGGCCGACTCTCGAGCCGCACCACGTGCTCCTGCTGCAGCTGGAGCTCAAGCGCATCCTCGATCGTGATGATGCGCTCGTCGCCGGGGATGAAGGCCGACAGCACGTTGAGCAGCGTCGTCTTACCGGTGCCGGTACCTCCCGAGACGATGACGTTGAGCCGTGCCTCGACGCACGCATGGAGAACGTCGGCGATCTCGGGCGTGAGCGTCCCGAACCGTACGAGATCGTCTACCCGGTACGGGTTCCGGGCGAACTTGCGGATCGTCAGGGCCGAACCGTGGAAAGCCAGGGGCGGGATGATGGCGTTGACGCGGGACCCGTCGTCGAGGCGGGCGTCGACGAGCGGCGACGCCTCGTCGACGCGCCGGCCGACGCGCGAGACGATGCGCTCGATGATCTGCCGCAGATGCTGTTCCGAGGTGAAGCGCACGGTCGTGCGGCTGAGCTTGCCGTCCTGCTCGATGTAGACAGCGTCCGGCCCGTTGACCATCACCTCCGTGATGGTCGGGTCGTCGAGCAGAGACTGCAGCGGACCGAGCCCTAGCACGTCGTCGCGGACTGCCTCGATGAGTCGCTTCTTCTCGTCGGAGGTGAGCGGCGTCTGCTCCGCCTCGACGACGGCGTTGAGCTCGGATCGCACGAGCTGGTGCAGCTGTTCCTCGCTGAGCCGCGGGTCGTTGAGCCGGTTGCCGATGCGCTCGAACAGCGCGGTGGCGGCACGCTCCTTGAGGCGGGCGAGGGGATCGCGGTCGTTGGCCACGGCTGACACCGGACGCACCACCTCGGCGGCGGGAGGCGGCACCGGTACGGTCGCCGGCTCTGGTGCAGGAAGAGAGAGCTCGGAGAGGTGACGGCCGTTTCCTCCGTCACCGGTCACGGGCTCGGCGTGCCGCTTGGCGGCGGCGAGACGGGAGGCCAGGTCCATCAGGACACCACCTTGCGACGCGACGGGCGTCCAGGTGCCACGGCACCGAGGTAGCTGGCCTGGAGCTTGCGCAACTGCTTGGCGACGGCGTCCCGCGGCTGGTGGTTGACCAGTGGCACACCCATGTTCATCGCGACGACCGCCGCCTTGGTGTGCGGGAGGGACATGTCGACCCGCGTCCGGATGGTTGCCTGGACGTCTCCGAGACTCAGGCCGGCCTTGGGATCGGCGAAGTTGAGAAGCACCTTGCGCGAATCCGGGAGCAGGTCGAGGTCGTGCAATGCATCGAGTTCCTTGCGGAGCCCGCGGACGCCCGGCACGTCCATGCTCGTGAGCAGCACCGGATCCGTGGTGTGGTCGAGCGCGGCGAGCGTGTGCGCTCCCAGACCTGCCGCGGTGTCGATGACCACGTACCGGAACTGGGTCGCGAGCTGCTCGATCAGCGCGCCCACGTGTTCCGGCGTGACGGCGCCGCCAGCCGCAGGGCTGTCGGGCGCACAGGCGACCAGAAGTCCGGATGCGTGCTGGGTGAGCTGGGTCTTCAGAGCGATGGGATCGACGTGATTGCCGTGGATCACGATGTCGGCGAGCGTGGCCTCCGGCTCGAGTCCGAGTGCGGTGGCGACGTCGCCGAACTGGAGGTCGAGGTCGATGAGCACGGTCGAGCCAGGCTGCGCCTGGGAAAGACCCACCGCGAGGTTGGTCGCGACGGTCGTCTTCCCTGCTCCCCCCTTGGGTGAGAGCACCGAGATGACGCGGCTCGGCCCCTGCGTGGCGATGGTCGGAACCCACTCCGGGGTGGCGGTACCGACCGGGACCGGGGTTGGCACCCGACGTGCGCGGGCGGCCTCGCCGACACGCGCGAGCACTGTACGCAGGTGATCAACTGGGATGTCGGGCGGGACGACGTCGCGGACCCCGGCACGCAGGGCCTCCATCGCAAGCGTGCCGTCGGCGATCCCGACGAGGATCAGGCCTGTCCCGGGGAACAGACGATCCATGCCGGCCGCAAGCTCCAGGGCCTCGAACCGTGACGTGGTCGTGTCGAGCACGACGATGTCCGGCAGAGGCGCTCCACGGAGCTGGCCGAGAAACGCTGCCGGCTCGACCGACAGTGGGGTTGCCGGGACGGTGATGCACGCTCCGTCCGCCGCTGCGTGGACCCGTTCTTGAAGTGCGTGCGAGTCTGTCGCGAGGAGCACGTTGTTCACTCGAAGATCACCTCCGGCGTGACGCGCCGCAGCCCGTCCTCGGGAGCGTCGTCCGGCTCGAGCGAGAGCCAGACGCTCTCGTACTGGGCGGCGTAGACGAACTTCTCCGTGTCGGCCGGCGAGAGGGCCAGCGTGACCATGACCGCCTCTGCGGGCTCTGACTCGGCCTCGTCGCCGTCCTGCTCGACGGGCTGAACGCCGCCACGCACGTCCGTCACGAGCACCTTGTGGAAGACGAGATGAGTCGTCTTCTCCTCACCGCTCAACGAGACGAAGACGCCGACGGTGTCACCTCGCTGCACACGGCCGCCGACCACCTGCTGCGTCGGCAGCTGAACGCTGACCTGGTGGAAGCCGGGCGGGATCTCGATCGCTGACTGCTCTTCGGGGGCGACGAACCGTTCGGCCAGGAGCTGCTCCCCCGGCAGGAGATCGGTCGTGGCGACGCGGCCTTCCACGACCGCGAGGTCGGTCAACGCCCCGTCCACGACGGCGCCGGCCGGGAGCTCACGTTCCTCGACACGGTCGCCGATCTCCTCCGCCGGCGTTCCCGCCGGCACAACCTCGGTGACGGTCAGGACGGTGGTGGGCTCGAGATCCGCCATCGCGCGGCGGTCGGCGCCGGACGCGTACACGTACGTCAGCGCACCGCCGACGATGGCGAGCAGCGCGGCCAGAACGGTGGCAATGATGCGACGGGACACGGTTCCTCAGTTCTCAGTTCAGGGTCAACCGGACGATCGCCGCGCCGAGCTGCGGCGCGTCAGGATCCAGCTCGTACTCACCGGATGCATCGACGAAGCGCTCGAACGTGCCCTGGAGGCAGCGAGCATTGTTGGCGTTGTCGTTGCCGCCACCGCCGCCACCGCCACCACCGCCGCCCATGCCGGCGCACAGCCCCTGGCCCCCCGGGCTCCTGTTCTGTCCGCCGAAGTAGTACTCGGTCAGCGTGAACGCGGCGAATCCGATGATGTGGTACTGGGCATTCGTACCGTTGTCGACGGCCTGGTCGAAGATCGGGATGAGGACCGTCTCACCGATCAGCGCGAGAAAGTCCGCGTTGCTGCATCCCTGCGGGAGCGTGTTTCCGACGGACGTCTGCACCCAACTGTCGATCGTCGCCACGGGTCCGGTGCACCCGGCG
Source organism: Isoptericola variabilis 225 (assembly GCF_000215105.1). Classification (GTDB taxonomy): domain Bacteria; phylum Actinomycetota; class Actinomycetes; order Actinomycetales; family Cellulomonadaceae; genus Isoptericola; species Isoptericola variabilis_A. The sequence continues at coordinate 104,827 of NC_015588.1, read as the reverse complement.
CCCGGGTCGAGCCATCCGAAGCCGCCGGGAACGGCCAAGCCGGACGGACCGGTGCAGTCGCCCACATCGTTCGTCTTGGTGAACTCGACGGTCACCGGAGGAGCATCCTCGGGGAAGTCGATGCGGATGATGTTTCCCGCGTCGTCGTACTGGGCCGTGAGGCCGGGAACCTGCGACAGGATCTCGCACGCACCGAGCGTGAAAGGGAGGACCGCCGCCCCACTGGACGGGTAACCCCAGCGGGCGGTCGCTGCCGCCGCGATGTCGGCGTCGTCGATCCCGATGATCGGCGCGAGGAAGTGGTTGCGCGACGACTCGGTTCGCACGGTGACGACACCTTCGTCCGTGTCGAGTCGCGTGATCGTCGCCGAAGCCGACCCTCCGAACGGGTTGTTCTGGGTGGCCATCTCGGACGCAGTTGCGTCGGGGTCGCCACACTCACCCTTCGCACAGTCCTGGGCTACCGCGAGCGCCGCCGCGTCAGCGCCGGTCTGCAGGAGCTGCTTGTCGGCGTGCATCGCGGCGATGTCGATCGCGAGCGCAGCGAAGCCCAGCAGCGGAACGAGGAGAAGGCCGACGAGGACAGCGGACGCGCCACGGTCCTTCTGCGTGCGGTGCCGGAGGGCACCTCGGTGGATCACCCGGTGCATCGCATTGCCGCCGTTCCCGTGAGGTCGAGAGTGAAGAAGCCCCCGAGCGGCTGAAAGTCCTCGAGGGTGATGGTCACGCGCGCGTTCCCCGGTGTCACGCCAGCGCCGCTCGCACACTGAGGTGTGGGTGTGACGGTGATCTGGTCGTCCGTCAGGGTGACCGCCGGAGCGGCTGACGCGATAGCCGCATCCATGGCTTGTCTGGCGGCGTCGGCATCGTCGGACAGCGCGAGGATGCGGACGCCGTCACGTGCCGCATTCCCGAGCACGGTCTGCACGTGGTACGCATGACCGAACCCGATGATCCCCACGATGATGAGGACGAGCACCGGAAGAACGAGTGCGAACTCGACGGCGGCTGCACCCCGGTCGGGGTCTCGTTCCGAACGACGTGCCATTCGATCTTCCTGGTGTCCGGTACAGGTCGGGGACGCCGTGGCGCCCGGACGGGTCCGGGCGCCACGGGAACAGCGGTCAGGCACCGATCACGCCGGCATGACCTCGCCGATCTTCTCGGTCACGTATTCGAAGATCGCGGTGAGCTGGCCGCCCAGGGCGAGAACGGCGGCGATGATCGCGACAGCGATGAGAGCGACCATGAGGCCGTACTCGACGGCGGTCGCACCGCGGTCCTTCGTCTCGAAGCGCCCCTTGATGAGCGAGATGAGCTTCATGAGTTTCCCTTTCGTCCGGTTGTCCCCCCGCCGGACGGCCGTTCGGCGAGGCACGCCTCGATGCTCGTGTGCACGAATCGTGGGCGCAAGGATGAAAGACGTGGACATTTGCGACATCTGAAACTTTGCCGGTTCGGCAACGGGTGATTTAGGGCTCTTCGCAGATGAGGGGGGTCACGGGGTGAGTCCTCCACCGATCAGGAGCATGCGGAGCCGGTAGTTGTCGTAGTTGCGAAAGCCGCGGGCGACGCGCCGGTGTAGCTCGATGAGTCCGTTGATCGCCTCGGTGCCGCCGTTGGAGGAGCGGGCGGTGTCGAAGTAGGCCAGGAACGCGGCGGACCAGCGGCGCAGGGTCTTGCCGAGGCGGGCGATCTCGCGGATCGGGCACCGGTGCAGGGTGTCCAGGACCCGGCGGGCGAGCCGGCGGCCGGCCTCGGGGCTGGGCTGGTGGAACACGGCGCGGACCTGTTGGGCGGCCTGCCAGGCGACGAACACCTCGAGGTGTCGTTCGTCGGCCTCGATCGCCCGGGTGAGGCGAGCCTGTTGCTTGGCGGTGAGGCGTTCGGCGCCGGCGCGCAGGATGTTGCGGATGCCGTAGAGCGGGTCGCCCTTGCGGCCGCGGTGACCGGTGGTCTGCTGCTGCACCCGGCGGCGCACCTCGTCCACGGCGGTGGTGGCGAGCTTGACGATGTGGAAGGCGTCGAGCACCGCGACCGCGTCGGCCAGCTGGTCGTCGATCGCCTTCTTGTAGCCGGCGAACGGGTCCAGTGTCGCGACCTTCACCGTCGCCCGGAACGTCTCGCCGCGCTGGTGCAGCCAGTCGGCGTACGCCTTGGTCGACCTACCGGGCACGAGGTCCAGCAGCCGGGCCCGGGTCCGGCCGGCATCGTCGCGGGACAGGTCGACCATCCCGGTCAGCTCCTTCGGCCCCCGCCGGCGCACGTCGACGTGGTGCCACACGTGCTCGTCCACGCCCAGGGTGGTGACACCGGCGAACCGGGACTCGTCCGCCGCGGCGGCCGTCAGCAGCGGGGCGATCGCGTCCCACACGGTCCACCACGACACGTCGAGCTGACGCGCCAGACCGGCGACCGAGGCGTGCTCGGCGCGCAGCTGGGCGATGGCCCACCCGATCGCCCGGGTGGTCAGGACCGCGCGCGCGGCGGCGACCTGCTCGTGCTGCTCGGTGAACGACCCGGTCTCACACCCCGGATCCGGGCACCGCCAGCGCCGCTTGCGCCACCGCAACCGGACCGGGGCCCCGAACGCCGGAGCGTCGATCAGCTCGACCATGCGCCGGCCCTTGCTCACCGCCACCACCCCGCAGGCCGGGCAGCCCATCAGCCCCGGCGGCGACTCGACCGTCACCACCAGCGCCCCGTCGTCGCGGCGCTCGACGTCGATCGCGCGCAACGGTGCCAGGCCCACCAGCAGGTCGCAGCGATCACAGTACGACGTCGCGGGAGTGGCGGATGTCGAACACGGGCAGCACGGCACGCAGGCCGTAGGCTCGGACACAGTCGAGGCCTTCCGGACAGGTTTGCTTGGTCGCAACCGATCCTGGAGGGCCTCGACCCCTACCCGGGCGTCACCGCGCCGCTCGGCGTGTCATCGCGGCACCCCCTTCATCTGCGAAGAGCCTGATTTAGGCATCAAACATCGGGTCCAGCCGGTTGCCAGGCGCGAGTGGGATAGTTCTCGTATGACGGATTCCCGACGAGGTGAGCCGGAGATCGCCCGTCCGGGGCTGCGCGAGCTCAAGAAGGCCGCCACGCGTGCTGCGATCGCGGACGCCGCCTTCGAGCTCGTGCGCGAGCGCGGGCTCGACGACGTCACCATCGACGAGATCGCCGCCCGCGCGCTCGTGTCCCCGCGGACCTTCTCGAACTACTTCACCTGCAAGGAGGAGGCGGTGCTGCACTCGGGCTACGTCGAGCCCGAGCAGCTCGTCGCCAGCCTCGGCGACCGCCCGGCCGACGAGGCTCCGCTCGAGGCGCTCCACGCCATCACGCGCGAGACCATCGGCGCGCTCACGCCCGAGCAGCTCGACGCCCTGCGCGCGAAGGAACGCCTCGTGGGCGAGTTCCCGACGCTGCTCCCGTACCGCATGGCGCAGTTCGACGCCGTCGAGGGGGCGGTGCGCCGCGCCGTCGCGCACCGCCTCGGGGTCGACGACGACGCCGCGTACCCGCGCCTCGTCGCCGGAGCGGCGGTCACCGCGATCCGCACCGCCGTGCGGCAGTGGGTGCGCCAGGGCGGGGACGCGGACGATCTCGCCGCCCTCGTCGAGGAGTGCTTCGTCGAGCTCAAGGCCGGGCTCCCGCCGGACTCCGCCCGCGAGGACGAGGACGAGGCCGAGAGCGCGGACGGCACTACGCACGACGAGCCGGCGCCGGCCGAGGAGCGCTGAGCCGGCCGTGCCGCCGGGCGTGGTCGTGGGCGTGGCCGCCGCCTGCGCCGTCGTGGCGTGGCTCCTGACCCCCTGGGCCCGCCGGCTCGTCCACAGCGAGTCGCGCTGGCTCCGGCCGTGGGTGCCCGCGGCCGTCGCGGCCCTCCTCGGCGCAGGCGCAGCGGCGGTCGCGCAGTCGTGGGCCGAGCTCCTCGCGTTCGCCGCGCTCGCCGTCGCGTCCGGGCTGCTCGTGCCCGTCGACCTGGCGACGTACCGCCTGCCGGACCGGATCGTCCTCCCGGCGACCGCGGCGGTGCTCGTCGCTTTCGTCCTCGCCGCGGCGGTCGACGCCGAGTGGGGACGGCTGCTGCGCGCGGTGCTCGCCGGCGTCGCGCTGCTCGCGCTCTACTTCGTGCTCGCGCTCATATCCCCCACCAGCATGGGGCTCGGCGACGTCAAGCTCTCGGGGGTGCTCGGGCTCGTGCTCGGCTGGTTCGGCTGGCAGGCGGTCGTCTACGGCACGCTTGCCGCGTTCCTCGTGTTCGCGCTCGCGGCGCTCGTGCTGCTCGCGCTGCGCCGCACGTCGCTGCGGGCCGACCTGCCGTTCGGACCCGCCATGATCGTCGGCGCCGCAGCCGGCGTCGCGTGGGTCGCGCTGGCCTGAGGCCGGCGGCCCCCTCTCCTCGCCTACGCCTCGCCGAGAGATCTCACCCGCTCCGGGTCTGGCCACACCGCACCCTCGCCTCGATCATCGATCGTGTGGAGACGGCGGAGCACCATGGCCGGCGATGGGGCACAAGGGCCGTCGCCGCGGTGATCGCCGTCCAGGTCGCGGTCCCGGCCGTCGCGGCGCTGCAGGAGCCGCCCGCGCGCTTCGGGTTCCAGATGTACTCCGGCTACTCCGGCACGCTGACCGTGCTCGACGCCGCCGGCAGGAGGTCGAGTTCGACCAGGGCGAGCTGTTCGCCCAGTACCCCCGCGCGGAGCTCGACTGGACCACGCACGTCGTCGACCACCTGTGCGCCGAGGTCGACGGTGCCGCCGCCGTGGCGATCGTCCAGGGCCGCCGAGCGGAGCAGGTGATCCCGTGCCCCTGACGCAGTGGCGCGTCGACGGCCGCCCCGTCGCCGGCGCCCGCATGATGCTCGCGGTGGCGCTCGCCGTCACCGTCGTCGAGTCGAGCGCCTACCTGTCGCGCATCGCCGACGGGCGGATGCGGTACCCGGTGCTCGACTGGCTTCCCGCGCCGACCACCGACGCCGTCCTCGTCTACCTCGCGCTCGGGCTCGTCGCCGCGCTCCTGCTCCTCGCCGGCGTGCTCGCCGGGTGGGCCGCCGGGCTGGGGTCGGCGCTCGGGGCGTGGGCGCTCCTGTGGGACCAGCAGACGTACTCGAGCCACCTCGTGCTGTGCACGCTGCTCCTGCTGTACCTGGCGTTCGCGCGCTCGGGCACGCGATGGTCGCTGTCCGCGCGCCTGCGGCCCCGCGAGGACCCGACCGTCCCGTGGTGGCCGCAGCTGCTCATGCTCACGCAGGTCAGCGTCGTCTACCTCTTCACCGCGGTGGCGAAGATCAACCCCGTGTTCCTCTCGGGCGAGCCGCTCGACGGCTGGACGTGGCTGCCCGGGCCGCCCTGGGTCTTCCAGGCGATGGCGCTCGCGACCGTCGCGGTCGAGCTCTTCCTCGCCGTCGCGCTGTGGGTGCCCCGGCTCCGGGTGCTCGCCGTCCTCGCGGGCGTCGCGCTGCACGCCGGGATCGTCGGCGGGCTCGACCACCTCAACGTCGTGCTCTTCGCGTTCGCGCTCACGACGACCTCGACATACGGGCTGTTCCTCACGCGGCCCGACGTCCCGCTCCCCCGGCGCGCACCCGAGCGCGTCCCCGCACGCCTTCCCGCCTGACGCTTGCGCGCGCCGTCGGGCGGGCCGACGATCGCACCATGCGGATCACGGCCGAGCAGGGCGACATCACGACCGCCCGCGTCGACGCGATCGTCAACGCCGCGAACTCGTCGCTGCTCGGCGGCGGAGGGGTCGACGGCGCGATCCACGCCGCCGCGGGCCCGCGCCTGCTCGAGGCGTGCCGCGAGCTGCGCCGTACCGAGCTGCCCGACGGCCTGCCCGTGGGCGACGCCGTCGCGACGCCGGGCTTCGACCTGCCCGCGCGCTGGGTCGTCCACACCGTGGGGCCCAACCGCCACGCGGGCGAGACGGACCCGGCGCTGCTCTCGTCGTGCTTCACGCGCGCGCTCGACGTCGCGGCCGAGGTCGGCGCGCGCACGGTGGCGGTGCCCGCGGTGAGCGCCGGCGTCTACGGCTGGGCGCCCGACGACGTCGCGTCCGTCGCGGTCAAGGCCGTCGCGGCGTGGGACGAGGCGCACCCGGGCGAGCTCGACGAGGTGCGGTTCGTGCTCTTCAGCGCGCCCGTGCTCGCGGCGTTCGAGCGGGCCATGGCGACGGCCCGCCGGCGTTGAGACGCCGGCGGGCCGTCATCGCAGTCCGACCGCTCCAGGGTGCCCCCGTGACCCTGGTGCGACCCGTTCGGGTCGCTCTCCGCCGCCCTGTCTGCCGGTGCTCCCCATGACACCGGTGACTCAGGGGCGGCTCAGTCAGCGGTCGGCCAGCACGCGACGCACTGCGTCGTCGCTTCCGCGGCAGCGGCACCGCTCACCGCGGGAACCGCGAGGGCGAGTGCCATGGCGACCGCGGCGACCATCCGAACCTTCCTCATGGTTCTCACCTTCTTCGGTCTCGTCGTGCTGGTGCCCCCTGCCCGTCCAGTGTGACCCGGCACACGCCCCGATGCGCCGCCCACATGCTGTCCACAAGTGGACATGGGAACATGTGGCCGTGGTCGACGGAGTGCGGCCCGACCGATCGCTCGGTGTCGACGACGCGACGCTCGCCGTCTACGACGGCCTGGTGCGGCTCCAGCCCACCGGCGCGGCGGCGCTCGCGGAGCACGTCGGCATCGACGAGCAGGCGGCGACCGATGCGCTGGCCCGCCTCGTGGCGGCGGGCCTCGCTCGCGTGCACGACGACGGGTCGGGACGCTTCCGCGCCGAGGTGCCCGACGGCGTGCTCGACGACCTGGTCTCCTCCCGCCTCGACGCGCTCGACGCGTCGGCGACGGCGCTGCGCGAGGCCCGCGACCTGGCGGCGCGCGTGCGGACGCTGTACCACGCGGTCACGCAGAGCCGGAACGCGCTCGAGTTCGAGCGGCTCGTCGGCGCCGACGAGATCTCGACCCGCATCGCCGAGCTGAGCGCGCGCACGACGACCTCGCTCGAGGGCGTCATGACCGCCGTCCCCAAGGCACGCATGATCGAGCAGGCGCGCGAGTCCGAGGAGCGGCTGGTGCGCCGCGGCGTCGTGCTCCGCTCCCTGTACCGGGCGCCGGCCCGCCGGTCGGACGCGCTCGCGAACCACGGCACCTGGCTGGCCGAGCACGGTGGCCAGATCCGCACCACGGCCCGGCCGCTGCCGACGCAGTACGTGCTGTTCGACCGGACCGTGGGCCTCGTCGCCTTCCACGACCGCGAGCTCGCCGGGCCGGCCGCCGTCGTGCTCAGCACGCGCGAGGTCATCGCGTGCCTCGGCATGCTCTTCGACACCCTGTGGGAGGCCGCGCTCCCGCTGCCCGCGCCCGTCGTCGTCGCGCCCGACGACGGGCCGACGCCGCACGAGCGCGAGATCCTCACGCTCATGCACGCCGGGCTCAAGGACGAGGCGATCGCCCGCGAGCTCGGCGTCTCGACCAAGACCGTGCGCCGCATCGTCTCCTCGCTCACCGAGCGGCTCGGCCTCAAGGACCGGTTCTCGCTCGGCGTCCTCGCCGGCGCGCGGGGATGGCTCGACGACGCGACCGCCGACGTCCGGTAGCCCGCTCAGCGCTTGGGCACCGGGCCCTCGGGCCGGTGCTCGTCGAGCGCCTCGACGTCCTCGAAGCCGATCGTGCGGTGCCGCACCGCCCGGTTGTACAGGTACGTGACGCCCGAGAGCACGATGCCGACGAGCAGCAGCGCGCCCGCGATGCGGTACTGGCCCTGCTGCGCCTCGCTGCGCGCCCACGGCCCCGCGAGGTACGCGCACGTCACGGCGCCCAGGACGGCGAGCGGCGTCCACGTGCGGAAGTGCGCGTGCTCGACGTGCTGGCGGCGCAGCACGAGCAGGGCGACGTTGACGATCGCGAACACGACCAGCAGGAGCAGCGACGTCGTGCCGCCGAGCAGCGCGACGGCGCTGGCGCCCTGCTCGGTCGCCTGCGCCTGGACCACGTAGACGATGAGCCCGAACGAGATCGCCGTCGTGACGAGGATCGACACCCACGGCGTGCGGCGCGTGGGGTGCACGCGGCCGAACGCGCGCGGCAGCACGCCCTGGTTCGCCATCCCGTACAGGAGGCGCGAGGCCATGAGCATGTTGATGAGCGCCGAGTTCGCGACCGCGAACATGCCGATGAACGGGAACAGCGTGTCGAACGGCACCCCCGGCGCGCCGGCCGCGACGACCTGCGTGAGCGCCGACCCGCGCGACTCGTCGACGAGGTTGCCGACCGGCACCAGCGCCACGGCCGTGATCGCGACGAGCACGTAGATGAGCCCCGTGACCGACAGGCCGGCGATCATCATGCGCGGGAAGTCGCGCACGGGGTGCTGGCACTCCTCGGCCATGTTGACCGAGTCCTCGAAGCCGACCATCGCGAAGAACGCGAGCGTCGTCGCGGCCGTCACGGCGAGGAACGCGCTCTTCTCGTCGGGACTCTCGAAGACGACGACGCGCGAGAAGTCGGCGCGCCCCTGGGACATGCCCCACAGCCCCACGAAGATCACGAGCAGCAGGCCCGACAGCTCGACGAGCGTCAGCACCACGTTGGCCTTGACGCTCTCGCCGACGCCGCGGAAGTTCACCACCGCGACCAGGGCCATGAACGCGAGCGCGAGGGCCAGGCGGCCGCCGCTGCCGGCGTCGAGCCCCAGCCCGAAGCCGTCCGACAGGAACCCGGCGAACGCGTTGGACGCCGTCGACGCCGACGTGATGCCCGAGCTCATGACCATGAACGCCACGACGAACGTGAGGAAGTGGATGCCGAACGCCTTGTGCGTGTACAGCGCGGCGCCGGCGGCGTGCGGGTACTTGGTGACGAGCTCCAGGTAGGAGAACGCCGTGAGCGTCGCGACCGCGAACGCCACGAGGAACGGCGCCCACGCCGCCCCTCCGACCTCCCCGGCGACCTGGCCCGTGAGCGCGTACACGCCCGTCCCCAGGATGTCGCCGACGATGAACAGCAGCAGGAGCTTGGGCCCCATGACGCGCCGCAGGCCGTGCTCGGGGGCCTCCGGGTCGTCACGAACGACCGGCTGGCTCATCGGTGCCTCCCTCGGCTCGAGCACCCCGGCCTGCGCCGGGGCGTGCTTCATCCATGGAACCTCTCGCCCGGGGAAACCGCGCGCCCACCGCACCGCGCAGGCATGCTTCGATACCTGTTCGACCCATGAGTCGGGCATTGTTGCCCACGACGACGCGCGCGGCCGGCGGGTGTCGTGCACGAGCGGAGGTGGGAATGCGACGAGCGGTGGTGACGGGACTGGGGGCGGTCACGCCCCTGGGCCGCACGGCGGACGAGACGTGGAAGGGCCTCGCCGAGGGCATCGGCGCGGTGACCGCGCTCGAGGAGGACTGGGCGCGCGAGCTGCCCGTGCGGATCGCCGCACGGGTCGACGACGCGTTCGCCGAGACGCTCGAGGTCCGCGAGCTGCGCCGGCTCGACCGGGCCGAGCAGCTCACGCTCGTCGCGGGCCGCGAGGCCTGGGCGTCGGCCGGGGCGCCCGACGTCGACCCCACGCGCCTGGCCGTCGCGGTCGGCACGGCCAACGGCGGGATCGGCACGACGCTCGTGCAGCACGAGGTGCTCACCACCCAGGGTCACCGCCGCGTGAGCCCGCACGCCGTCACCATGGTCATGGCCAACGGGCCCGCGGCCTGGCTGTCGATGGACCTCGGGGCCAAGGCCGGCGCGCGGGCGCCCGTGAGCGCCTGCGCCGCCGGCGTCGAGGCGATCCTCACGGGCCGCGAGCTGATCCGCTCCGACCAGGCCGACGTCGTCGTGTGCGGGGGCGTCGAGGCCAGCATCGTCGACCTGTGCATCTCCGCGTTCGCGCGCTCCCGCGCGATGTCGACCCGCAACGACGAGCCCGAGCGTGCCTCGCGGCCGTTCGACGCCGAGCGCGACGGGTTCGTCATGGGCGAGGGCGCCGCGCTGCTCGTGCTCGAGGCCGAGGAGCACGCGGCCGCGCGCGGCGCCGACGTGCTCGGCGCCGTCGACGGCGCGGCCCTCACGTCCGACGCGCACGACATCGTGGGCGGCGAGCCGCAGAACCAGGCCCGCACCATCGGGCTCGCGCTGCGCTCGGCCGAGCTGGCGCCCGCCCACGTCGGCCTCGTGCACGCGCACGCCACGTCGACGCCGCTCGGGGACGTCAACGAGGCCGACGCGCTGCGCTCCGTCTTCGGCGACCCGCCGCCCGTGACGGCGACCAAGGCGTCGACCGGGCACCTCCTCGGGGCCTCCGGGGCGCTCGGGGCGCTCGCCGCGCTCCTGTCGCTGCACCACGGCGTCGTGCCGCCCACGCTCAACCTCGAGACGCCCGACCCGGCGATCGACCTCGACGTCGTGACGAGCGCGCGCCCGACGGCGGCCGAGCACGCGCTCGTCAACGCGTTCGGGTTCGGCGGGCACAGCGCCGCGCTGGTGCTGTCGCGCAGCTGACGCGACGGGCGTGCGTCGGCGGCGTCCGGCGGCGGCGCGCGGTTCAGCGGCGCCGGGCGAACGCCCAGGTCGCGGCACCCGCGAACGCGACCGCAAGGCCCACGCACCACACCACCGCGAGCAGCCCGGCGTCGGCGAGCGCGTCGCCCTGCGGCGCGCCGGGCGTCCCGCCGACCAGCAGCCCGCGCACCGTCTCGATCACCGGCGTCACCGGCTGGTGCTCGGCGAGGCGCGCGTGCAGATCGAGACGCGGCGGGCCGCCGTCGCGCAGGTGCGCCGCGAGACCGGCGTCGGGCCCGAGACGCCCGACGACGAGCTCGACCCGCGCGCCATCGACCGCGCGAACCCCTTCTACGACTTCGAGACCGTGCTCTCGCGGCTCGCCACGCCCGAGCAGTTCCCGCACGTCTTCGCCTCGCTCGCGACGTGGGACCCCGCGTCCGTGGACCGCGACGCGTCGCAGGACGACGAGATCACTTTCGGGCTCGGCATCGTGCTCGACGGCATCGACGCGTACGTGCGGCGGCGCACGGGGCAGGCCTGACCCTCTCGTCACCCCCGCCCGAACGCGACGAGGCCCGGGCCGGCGACGAGCGTGCGCTCGCCGCCGACCCGGGCCTGGGTCAGGCGCGGCAGGTCAGCCGCAGGTGACCTCCGGGTAGGCGTGCAGCGTGTTCACGCCGGAGGCGGTGACCGTCACCTCCCCGGCCTCGAGCGACGCGGCGTCCGCGGCGAACGGCAGCCGCCACGACTTGCCGGCCGCGAGCGTGTCGCGCTCGCGGGTCTCGCCGAGCGCCGTCACGGCGACGTCGGTCGCCGCGCCCGACGTGTTGGTCACGTCGACGACGACGAACGCCCTCTTGCCGCGGCACTCCGTGACCGCCCGGACCGCGACGGGGCTCACCGCGCTGAGCGGCGAGACCGTGATCCGGTCGACGATGGGCGCCTCGTCGGCCCGCAGGTTGTAGTCCGCGGGCCACGTCTCGGACGCGTACGTCTCGCCGTCCCAGTTGGTCGCCTCCTCGGAGCGCAGCGAGATGGTGTTCTCGCCCGCCTCGAGGTCGAGCACGATGGTCCGCTCCCAGAAGTTGTTCTTGTGGAACGTGGGGACGAACATCCACCGCTGCGGCTCGCCGCCGTTGACCGAGATGTCGGCGTGCCGTGCGACCGGGTTCGGGTTGTAGTGCGTGCCGTCGACCTGCTCCGGGTTGGAGAAGCGGACGACGACCGCGTGCGGGCCGGCCTCCTCGGCGGCGACCCGGAACGTCAGCGCGCTGTCGTTGCCCGGCTCACCGCCGACGCCGGCGACGGCCTTGCCGCCCTCGGCGAGAGGCAGGTCGACGACGGCGGCCGAGCCGGCCAGCTCGGCGTCCTCGGCCTGGTACTCGGTCGTCGGTAGCGAGTCGTTGCCGGCCGCGACGGTGAGGCGGTCGAGCACGAGCCCGCCCGCGCCACCGGTCACGGTGACCTTGTTGACGCCGCCCTCGAGGTGCACGGCGACCTCGGACGCCCTGGCGAGGTCGAGCACGTCACGGCCGTTGACCGCCAGCGTGCCCGCGCCGGCGCCGAGCAGGTCGGCGCCGAGCGTCGCCTCGGCGTCGCGCGCGCCGTAGACCCAGAACGTGGCCGACTCGCCCTCGGCGAGCTGGACCGCGCCCGAGCCGGAGATCGTGGCCGCGTCCACGCCGTCGGGCGCGGAGTAGACCGTGCTGCCGCCGTCGAGCTGGGCGAGCTCTGCCTCGTAGACCGACGTGTCGGCGTCCGGGTTGGCCAGCGACAGCGTGATCCGGTCGATCAGCGCGTCACCCTTCGTCGCCTTCGACCCGTCGAGGCTGCGCGCCGCGAGCGAGATCGTGTGCGTGCCCGCGGTGAGCTCGACCGTCGTGTCGGTGTGGTCCCAGACCACCCACTTGTAGCCGAGCGGCAGGAACAGCTCCTGCTCGGCCTCGCCGTCGACGCGCAGGAACACGTTCGTCGGACCCTGCTCGGCCACGAGGTTGTAGGTGTTGAGGCTGTTCGCGAACACCGACAGGTCGTAGGTGCCGTCCTGGGGAACGGTCACCTCGAAGTCGAGCACCACGTTCGAACCGGTGCGCAGGCCGCCCACGTTGTACATGCCCGACGTGTAGAACTTGCCCACGTCCTGCGGCCGCCCCTCCGGACCGTTGCGGCTGTAGCCCGAGCCGGTGTGCGCGGCGTCCTCGGCCTCGTAGCTGCCCTGCCAGAGCGTCGGGGTCGACGTCGTCGACTGCCCGGCGCCCGCCGGCGTCACCACGACCTCGTACGCCGAGGACTCCTCGAGCAGCGGCAGCGTCTCGCCGTCGAACTCGACCGCGACCGTGCCGTCCGTCACGGGCAGCGTGAGCTCGGCGAGGTGGCGCGGCTGCGCCGAGTCGCCGAGCTGGCCCGTCCACGGGATCTCGCGGACGAACACGCGCACCTCGTCGCCGCCGAACACGTCCGCCGGGACGTTGACGAGCTCGACCGGGGCGGCGCCGTCGGCCCCGCCCAGGATCGTGCGCGCGACGGCCCGCTCCTCGTCGAGCGTCGCGACGCCCTGGAGCGAGTAGTTCTGCCCCGGGAACGGCGGCGTGACCTCGACCGTGTGGCCCGTCATGTGCGCGTACGCGTTGTAGAGCCACCACTGCCCGTTGCCGCGGTTGGCCTGCACGGCCGAGTCGGACAGGTTCCCGTTGATGTTCCAGAACGCGATCATCGCCTCGACCTTGGAGTCCTCGATCGCGGACATCCACTGGATCATCTGGCCCGGGACGGACGTGTGGTAGTTGAAGGCGTACTCGTTGACGTTGATCGGCAGCTCGGTGCCCTCGAGCTCGGTTCCCGCGAAGACCTCGGCCTCCCAGCCGCGGTACCGCTCCACGGAGTCACGGATGTTCTGCGGGTGCGACAGCTCGTGCCACGTGATGATGTCCGGCACGGTGCCCGCCTCGACGGCGTGCTCCAGGAAGCCCTTGACCTGCGGGTACAGGATCGAGGTGCCCGGACCGGCGATCCGCATGTCCGGGTACGCCTCCTTGATCGTCCGGTAGGTCCGGTCCCACGCGGCGAAGTAGTCCGTCGGGTCGTTGAGCCACGAGATGCGGTTGAGGCTCCACTGCCCGGTGCCGAACATGTTGCCCTCGGGCTCGTTGAACGGCTCGATCACGAGGTTGTCCCGGTACTCCGGCTCGAGCGTGCCGATCATCGCGAGCTGCTCGTCGAGGACGCGCGCGTAGTCGGCGAGCTTCTCCGCCGGCGTGCTGCCCGGCCACTGGTACGGGAAGCCCCGGTAGTAGTCCGTGACGCGCAGGTAGACGTCGCCGTCGGTGGTGTCCGCGAGCTGGCGGACCACCTCGAGCGCGTCCGAGCCCGGGTGCTGGGCGCCGTCCTGCGCCTTGGTCGCCACCGTGCGCACGTTCATGCCCTCGACGAGGTTGTCGGTCGGCATGCCGTCCGCGTACAGGCCGTACAGCAGGCCCGACGCGCCGCCCTGGAACTCGCCCGTGTTCGTGGCGAGGTCCACCTTGAGCTCACCCCGGTGCACCGTGACGTTCGCCGTCACCGTGACGCCCGCGGCCCGGCCCTGCACCGTGTACGTGCCGGGCTGCGCGTACTGCGCGGGGTCGACGGCGTCCCACGTCACCGGCACGTCGCGGTCGTAGCCGTCGGTGAACGACGCGCGGACCGCCGCGGGGAGGTTCGGGGCCGCGCCGACGAGCGTGCGCAGCTGGAACGTCTCGTTCGCCAGGGCCACCACGTCAGGAGTCTCACCCACGAGCTCGGCGACCTGCTCGGCGCTCAATGCCGCACGGTAGATGCGGAAGTCCGCCACGGCCCCGTCGAACAGCGGGTCCGGGTACATGGAGCGCCCGATCCAGCCGGCGCGCGCGGCGCTCGCGGTGAGCAGCTGCCCCGCCGTGACGGACGTGGGCGCCGACGCCACGGCGACGCCGTCGAGGTACATGGTCACGCGCTGGGCGGACGTGTCGAGGGTCGTGGTGAGCGTGACCCAGTCGCCCGCCTTGAGGGGGCCGTAGCCGTTCGCCTGCGTCTCGCCGCCGCCGCCGCTGGTCGTGACGGCCGTGCGGAGCCGGCCGTCGCCGTTCGACGGCGTCGCGAACAGGTAGCGCGTGGTGTTGGTGCCGAGGTCGAAGATCCGCTGCCAGGCCCCGCCGCTGCCGTCCCACCGGACGTGCGCGGAGACCGTGAGGTCGGTGGCGCCCTCGAGCGCGCCCCGCGGGACCGACACGTGGCCGCCGTTCGTGCCGCCGTGCAGGTCGAGCGCCGCGCCGCCGCCCTCCGCCTCGATGACGGACCGGTTGCCGGCGAGCGTTCCGTGGAGGTTGTTGCCGGAGACGTCGGGCAGCGTCGTGCCCGAGATGCCCTCCATCGTGTAGTGCAGGTAGGGCTCGGGCGCCTCTGCGGCGGTCGCCGGTGCCGCGGTGACCGCGCCGACCGTGCCGAGCGTGAGGGCGAGGGTCGTCAGCCCCGCCGTCAACCGCGGCGTGCGCCGCGATCGTGTGCTTCTCATCGTCGAGTACCTCTCTGTCGTCGCGCGCCGTGCGGCGCGCGCTCGAACGTCGTCGTACGAGCTCGCCCCTCCCGTGGGGCGGTCCTTCCTCTTCCTCCTCTCTCGCCCGGTGCTCGTCGAACCGGTTCGACGGCGGACGGCGCGGCGGCGGTCCGCCGTCGTGGTCAGGTGGTCGGTGTGCGCGTGGTGCGGCCCACGAGCCCGGGCAGCGCGCCGTCGCGCAGGAACACGGGCACGACGTCGAGCGGGGCGTCCGCGCGCACGGACGTGCCGCCGTCGTGCACCTCGCCCGTGGCCGCGTCCGTCCAGCGGGACCCGGCCGGCAGGTAGACGTCGCGCTCGCGCGCGCCCGCCTCGAGCACGGGTGCGACGAGGACGTCGGGCCCGAGCAGGAACTGGTCGTCGACGTCCCACGCGCGGGCGTCGTCGGCGAACTCGTGGAAGAGCCCGCGCATCACGGGCTGGCCGTCGGTGTGCGCCGCGGCCATGACGTCGCGCAGGTAGGGGCGCAGCCACTCGCGCAGGTGCACGTACCGCGCGAGGACGCCGTACACCTCCTCGCCGAAGCTCCACAGCTCGTTGGGGCCGCCCGAGCGCAGGCGCGGCGAGCCGTCCGCGGCGACCACGTCCTCGTACGGGAGGCGGTCGCCGTGCAGCCGCATGACCGGGCTGAACGCGCCGAGCTGGAACCAGCGGACGAGCAGCTCGTGGAACGCGGGGTCGCGCGCGTCGCCGTGGTGGAAGCCGCCGATGTCCGTGGTGAACCACGGGATGCCCGCGAGCCCCATGTGGATGCCGGCGGTGACCTGGCGGGCCATGTCCTCGAACGTCGAGTGGATGTCGCCCGACCACACGAGCGCCCCGTACCGCTGGCTGCCCGCCCACGCGCACCGCACGAGGTTGACCACCTCGGTCTCGCCGTCGGACTGCTGCCCCTCGAAGAAGGCGCGTGCGAAGTGCTGCGGGTAGACGTTGCCGACCTGGAGGTTCGGGCCCGCGTGGTACCGGTAGGCGTCGAAGTCGTAGACGCCGTACTCGGGCTCGGCCTCGTCCAGCCAGAACGTGCGGATGCCGTGCTCGCCGTAGCTCCGCCGGCAGGTCTCCCACAGCCACGCGCGGGCCTCGGGGTTGGTCACGTCGAGGAACGCGCTCGGCCCCTGGAACGACATCTGGACGTCGAGCCCGCGCTCGGCGCGGACGAGCAGGTTGTTCCGGCGCAGGTGCGCGTAGTTCTCCGACTCGAGCGACACCTGCGGCCAGACCGACACCATGAGCTCGACGCCCAGCTCGCGCAGCTCCGCGACCATCGCGGCCGGGTCGGGCCAGAACTCGTCCTCGAACCGGTAGTCGCCCATGCGCGGCCAGTGGAAGAAGTCCGCGACGATCACGTCGAGCGGCAGACCGCGACGGCGGTGCTCGCGCGCGACCTCGAGGAGCTGGGCCTGGTTCCAGTACCGCAGCTTGCACTGCCAGAAGCCGAGACCCCGCTCCGGCATCATCGGCGCGTGGCCGGTGGCGTCCGCGTACGCCCGGGTGATGTCCGCGGGCGTGCGGCCCGCGGTGACCCAGTAGTCGAGCTGCCGCGTCGACTCCGCGAACCACTCGGTGCGGTTGCGCCCGAACGTCGCGCGGCCGATCGCCGGGTTGTGCCACAGGAAGCCGTACCCGGCGCTCGAGACGACGAACGGCACGCTGGCCTGCGAGTTTCGGTGCGCGAGCTCGAGCGTGCAGCCCTTGAGGTCCAGCACGCGCTGCTGGTACTGGCCCATACCGTAGAGCTTCTCGTCCGGGTCGGACTCGAACGACGCGGTGAGCGTGTGGTCGTCCGAGCCGAGGCGCGGCCGGAAGTGCCGTGCCCGCAGGTCGAGCGACCCGCCGCGGCCGAGCTCGCGCAGCAGCAGCCGGCCCGCGGCGTCGTAGAACGCGACGTCGCACCGCGACACCTCGTAACCCACCGGCTCGTGGAACCACGTCGAGCACGTGAGCTCGACGTGGATCGCGCCGTGGGTCAGCGTCGCGCCGTCGGGGCGGAGCTCGACCTGCGCGGCGTCGGCCGCGGCGTCGGCGGGCGGCAGGAGCGCCCAGTCGGCGTCCTCGACGTCGCCCGCGAGCCGGGCGCGCACGCGCACGCCGTCGCGGCCCCACGGCTCGACGACGAGCGTCTCTCCGCCTCCGCGCCACACGAGCCGCGAGCCCTCGGCCCGGACGGGCAGGTCCTGCGACGGTCGGTCGTTCACCGCATCTCCTTCGACGTGGTCCTCGGGGATTCGTGAGCGGGTCAGGTCGTCGGGACGAAGACCCGCATGGTCGACGGTCCGCGCTCGGCCCACCGGTGGTAGGGCACGAGGGGGAGCTCGATCGTGGACGGTGCCGCCGGCGTCACGGGCGGCGCGCCCGAGAACGGCGGCCGCCCGGGCTCGGGTGCCGGCGGGGTGACGACCCGGGCGCGCACCAGCGCGCCGTCGTCGTGCGGCCGGGGTGCCGCGGACGGGTCGACGCGCACGTCCTCGAGAGCGACGCCGTCGGGCAGGTCGACCGACTCGAGGCACAGCACGAGCGGTCCGCGCTCGACCGCGACCGTGCCCCGCAGCGCGTCCACGCGCGGGTCGGGCCACGTGAAACGGGGCCCGGTCGGCAGCTCGAGCACCACGACGTCGCCCGGCGCGAACGTGCGCCGGACCTCGGCCCAGCCCGGGGCCGCGCCCTCTGGGCCGGAGCCCCCGGGGACGGTCAGCGTCGCGCCGTCGGCCCAGTGCGGCACGCGCAGCCGCAGCGTCACGGGGCGGTCGGGCGCGTCGGTGACCTCGACGCGCACGAGCCCGTCGGCCGGGTAGGCGGTCCGCACGCTCAGCCCCAGCTCCTCACCGCCGTCGAGCGCGACGCGGAGGTCGGCCGAGGCGTGCTGGACGAGCGAGACCACGTCGCCGGCGTGCTCACCGGAGCCGCCGCTCGAGACCGTCGCGGCGTACGCCTGCCAGGACGCGAGCGTGCGCGCCACGTTGGTGGGGCAGCACGAGACGTCGAACCACGGCGCTCGGACGCCGCCCTCGGCGCGCGGGTTGACGGCGTCGGGCCGCACGTCGGCGCCCGGCTCGCGCTGCTGGAGCGGGTTGGCGTAGAAGAACGCCCGGCCGTCCGAGCGCGGCGAGGTGGCGACGACGTTGTAGAACGTGCGCTCCATGAGGTCGGCGTACCGCACGTCGCCCGTGGCGAGCAGCAGCCGCCAGGACACCATGACCGACGCGACCCCCGCGCACGTCTCGCAGTAGGCCCGGTCCGCCGGCAGCTCCCAGTCGTCGCCGAAGCCCTCGTCCTGGTGGCGCGAGCCCATGCCCCCCGTGAGGTAGGTCCGGCGCTCGACCGAGCGCGTCCACTGCCGCTCGACCGCGGCGAGGAGCTCGTCGTCCGCCGTGTCGATCGCGACGTCGACCGCCCCCGCGGCCAGGTAGAGCGCGCGCACGGCGTGGCCGCGCCACACGTCGGCCTCGCGCACCGGCACGTCGTCCTGGAAGTACGACGGGCCGAGCAGCGCGATCGGCGCGAGCGTGCCGCGACCGCGGCGCTCGACGAACAGGCGAGCCTGCTCGGTGTAGCGCGGCTCGCCGAGCGCCCGGCCCAGCTCCGCGAGGCCGACCTCGATCTCGGGGTGGCCGCAGATGCCGTCGCGGCCGTCGACGCCGAACTCGCGGCACACGTGGTCGGCCGCGCGGCGCGCGACCTCGACGAACCGGTCGTGGCCCACGGTGCGCAGGCGCGCCACGGCCGCCTGCAGCAGGTGGCCCGTGCAGTAGAGCTCGTGCCCGCTCGACAGGTCGCCGTACCGCTCGGGCCGGCCAGGGTGGCCGAAGCACGTGTTGAGGTAGCCGTCGTCGTCCTGGGCCGCGGCGACCCGGTCGACGAGCGCCTCGAACGTGGCGTTCACCGCCTCGTCCCCGCTGCGGCCGTACTCCCAGGCCAGCGCCTCGAGCAGCTTGTAGACCTCCGAGTCGGAGAACTGCCAGCCCGGCCGGTCGGGGCCGGTCGTGCCGGCCGCGACGCGGTCGAAGTTGGCGACCCACCCGAGCCGTTCCATCCACTCGAGGCAGTGCTCGAGCGTGGCGCGGGCGTTGGTCTCCTGGAGGTCCCGCCAGAACCCGCCGGTGAGGCGCACCTCTTCGATCCCGACGCCGCGGTGCGCCCCGTGGGGCGCGACGGGACGGGCGCGCGCGACGTCGTCGCGCACGGGGGCGTGCTCGCTCCGGTGGGTGGGGGCGGAGGCGGCCGGGGCCGTGCTGGTGTCGGTCACAGTCGTCCTTCAGTCCTTGACGGCACCCGCGGTGACGCCCGCGGCCACGTAGCGCTGGGCGACGACGAGCAGGACCGCCGCCGGCACCGACGCGACGACGGCGGTCGCCATGATCGCGTTCCACTGCGTGGTGTTGTTGCCGATGTAGTTGTAGATCCCGAGCGTGATCGGGATGAGGCTGCCGTTGCGGTTGAGCGTCGAGGCGAAGATGAAGTCCGACCACGCCCACAGGAACGCGAACAGCGAGACGGTCAGGGTCGAGTTGCGGCTCAGCGGCAGCACGACCGACACGAACGTCCGCCACGCGCCCGCGCCGTCGATCCGCGCGGCATGGAGCATCTCGCGCGGGATCCCGGCCATGAACGCCGTGTAGAGCAGGACGGCGAACGGCACCGCGATCGTCGAGTCGGCCACGATGAGACCGCCGACCGTGTTCAGCAGCCCGAGCCGCACGTACACCGCGTAGAAGCCCATGGCCATGACGACCGCGGGGATCATCTGGGCGACGAGCAGCACGAAGTTCAGCGTCCGGCGCCCGCGCAGGTTGAGCAGCGCCAGGGCGTAGCCCGCCGGTGCCGCGATGAGCACGGTGAGGGCCACGCAGCCGGCGCCGATGAGCAGGCTCGTGCCCAGCGCGGGCAGCTGCTGGGCGAAGACCGCCTCGTACCCCTCGAACGTCGGCTCCCAGGGGAACCAGTGCGGCGGGTCGGCGCGCAGGTCCCGCGTCTGCGTGAGCGAGACGTTGAACATCCAGTAGACGGGGAAGAGCATGAGGGCCGTGAAGAGCACGCCGAGCGCGGTCTTCCACCACGTCCTGTGCACCAGTCGGCGCCTGGTCATGACGGTCATGACTCCTCCTGTCGACGCTGGAGCTGCAGGTACACGAAGCCGAAGACGAGCGCGATGACGATGAGGACGTTGCCCACCGCGGCCGCCGGCGAGAAGTCCGGCTGGCCCGTGCCGAACGCCTCGCGGTACGACCAGATCGCGAGCGTCGTCGACGAGGTGCCCGGGCCGCCCGTCGTCATGACCCAGATGACGTCGACGACCTTGAGCGTGTAGATCAGCCCGAGCAGGAGCGTGATCGCGGAGACCGGGCGCAGCAGCGGGAACGTGACGCTCCAGAACTGCCGCCACGCACCGGCGCCGTCGAGCGACGCCGCCTCGTACACCTCGCCCGGGATGTTCTGCAGGCCCGAGTAGAGGATCACGAGGTTGAACGGGATGCCGAGCCAGATGTTGGCGATCGTCACGGCGATCAGCGCCGTGTCGGGCGACGTGAGCCAGTTGATCTGCCCGATGCCGAACGCCGCGAGCACCGAGTTGACGATCCCGTTGTCGCTGTTGAGCATCCAGGCCCACGTCGACGCCGAGACGATGAGCGGCAGCAGCCACGGCACGAGGAACATGCCGCGCAGCACCGCCGACAGCCGGAAGCTCGACCGGAAGAACACCGCGAGCGCCAGCCCGATCGAGTACTGGAACGCGATCGACAGCAGCGTGAACACCGCCGTGTTCCACAGCGCGGTCGGGAACGTCGACGAGCCGAACACCTCGGCGTACTTCTCGAAGCCCACGAACTCCGCGTCGCCCTGCACGAACGCCCGGATCGTGTAGTCGTGGATCGACAGGTCGATGTTGCGCCACAACGGGTACGCGTAGAACAGCACGAGGTAGACCAGGAGCGGTGCCGCGAAGCCGACGGCGGCCCAGCGGCTGGGTCCGGGTGCCCGCCGGTGCCGCCGCCCGGCGGGCGTGGCGGTCCCCGGGGTGCCGGGTCCCGCCACGCCGCGCCGGTCTGGCGACGTCCCGACGGCGGTCGGGAGGGTGGTCATGGTGTCGTCCTTCGTCAGATCGGGCACGGGTGCCCGACGGCGGTCAGCTGGTCGCGGCCTCGGCGTCGGCCTGGGCGGTCTCCAGCGCCTCGGCAGGTGTCTGCGCGCCGGACAGCGCGTTCTGGACCGCGGTCCACAGGGCCTCGGAGATCATCGGGTAGTCCGTGCCGAGACCGTCGCTCGTGCGGCCCTTGGCGTTGCGCACCGCCTCGACCCACGGCTCGAGCTCGGGGTTGCCCTCGAGCAGCGCCTCCTGGCCGTCGGCCGTCGGCGGGATGTAGTACGCGAACGTCGTGGCCGTCTCGACGAAGCCCTCGGGCGTCGTCATGCACTCGACGATCTGGCGCGTGACCTCGTAGCGGGCCGTGTCCTGCTGGACGGGGGCCACGATGAACTCGCCGCCCGTGGGGGCCGGCGCGACGCCGCCGTCACGGCCCGGGAGCTGGACGATGCCGGTCTCGAACTCGGCCTCGGCCGCGCTGTTGACCTGCCACGTGCCGTTCTCGGCGAACGCGAAGTCACCGGTGAGGAACTCCTCCCACACCGTGTTCTGGGAGTTGTTGATGACCGACTGCGGCGCGTAGCCGGCGTCGAGCCAGCCCTTCCACAGCTCCAGCGCGGCGACCGCCTCGGGCGAGTCGAGCTGGCTCAGGTCGGCGCCCGCGCCCCAGAACCAGGGCAGGAACTGGAACGAGCCCTCCTCGGTGCCGATGCCGGCGAACGTGATGCCCTTGTGGCCCGCGTCGGTCACGGCCTTGAGCGCGGCGGTGAGCGAGTCCCAGTCGGTGATCGACGCCGGGTCGACGCCCGCGGCCTCGAGGATCTCGGCGTTGTAGTACAGCGACAGCGTGTTGGCGCCGATCGGGATGCCGTACGCCTCGCCGTCGACGACGCCCGCCGCGAGGAGGTTCTCGTCGATCGCCGAGGTGTCAAGCCCGAACTCGTCGACCGTCGTCAGCATGCCGGTGTCGGCGAGCGTCGAGACGGCCGGGTTGTCGATGAGGATGATGTCGGGCGACGTGCCCTCCTGCGCCGACAGCAGCGCCTGGTTGGTCAGGGCCGTCGTGTCGTAGGCGGTGCGCTCGATGGTGACGCCGGCCTCCTCGCCGCAGGCCTGGACGCGCGCGGCCCAGTCCGACGACGTGTCGTGCTGGGGGTACGGGTCCCACCAGGTGTAGGTGCCGCCGGCGGCGTCGCCGCCACCGGTCCCGGTGTCGGAGCCCGACGAGCAGGCGCCGAGCAGGCCGACCGCGATCGTCGCGACCCCGGCGGTGAGCGGCAGACGGACGCTCCGGCGCTTCGCGTGATGCATGGCTGTTCCTCCTTGAACGTGGGCCGGGCGGGCCGGTCCTTCGTGATGCGGTGGTGTGGCGTGGGCGCGCGGATGTGAGCGCTCACAACTGGATGGCAGCCCGGGGGGCCGGGCATGCGTTTGTCGGGTCAGGCGCGCCCGGCCGGCGGGGCGCCGGTGCTCCCTCGGTCGACGAGCTCGGGCGAGACGAACCGCACGACGTGCGGCTCGTCAGGTCCTGCCTCGCCCACGATCCGGCGCACGAGCTGCCGGACGGCCATGCCGCCCAGGCGGTCGGGCGCGCTCTCGATCGAGGAGTACGGCAGGGAGAACGTGCGGGCGAACTCGTCCGAGTACCGCCCGACGACGGACAGGTCCTGCGGGGCGGCGAGGCCGCGCTGGTGCAGGACGGTCGGCAGGGCCGCGGCGGCGGCCTCGTTGTTGAGCAGCAGGCCCGTGGCGCCCGGGTGGGCGTCGAGGACCGCGTTGAGGTCGCGGCCGATCTCGGGCTGGTGCGACGAGCCGAAGACGGCGTGCAGCGTGATGCCCCGCACGCGCGCGGCCTCCTTCGCGGCGTTCTGCAGGCGCCACACGTAGGCGCCGCCGCGTTCGACGACGTGCTCCGGCTGGGACACGAGGATCAGCTCGCGGTGCCCGAGCCGGTGGAGGTGGTCGACCATGAGCCGGCCGGCCTCCTCGAAGTCGAGGTCGAAGACGTCCACACCCCGGCAGTCGGCCGGCAGGCCGACCAGCGCGCCCGGCTGCGGGGCCGCGCGCAGGATGGGGAGGCGCTCGTCGTTCTCCGCGACGTTGAGCAGCACGACTCCGTCGATCATCCGGGAGTCGGTCATGCGGCGCAGGGCGCGCGTGCCGTCCTCCTCGGTCGACAGCAGGATGTCGTAGCCCAGCTCCCGCGCGGTGGTCGAGACGCCGAGCATGTACTGGAGCATCGCCGGGGCGAACTCGTCTTCGAGGAACTGCGCGAGCAGGCCGATGACCATCGTCTGCGAGGTGGCGAGGGCGCGGGCGCCCGCGTTGGGCGTGTAGCCCAGCTCGCGGACCGCGGCCTCGACACGGCGGCGCACGTCGAGCGAGATCGCCCGCTTGCCCGAGAGCGCGTACGACGCCGTGCTCCGGGACACTCCCGCGACGCGGGCGACGTCTCCGATCGTGGCCACTGTGCCTCCTCCGTGCGAACCGGTTCGACAGTAGCGGGAGTGTCGCGAGTCACGCAAGCGTCCGTGATCGGCTTGTTACCCCGCGCCGTCGCGGCGATCGTCGAACCGATTCGCTCATCTGGGCGCGCAAGCCTGTGGACAACCGTCCGTCGGTGTCGGACGGACGCGGCAGGCTGGGCCCATGACGAACGACGCGACGACGGCGGCCGCCGCACCCCCGGCCGCGAGCGCCCCCGCGGCGGCCCGGTGCTTCGGCGACGGGGACGCGCTGTACGCCGAGTACCACGACACCGAGTGGGGCGTGCCGGTGCACGGCGAGGCGGCGCTGCTCGAGCGCATCGCGCTCGAGGGCTTCCAGTCGGGGCTGTCGTGGCTCACGGTGCTGCGCAAGCGCCCCGCGTTCCGGGAGCTCTTCCACGGCTTCGACCCGGAGCGCGTCGCCGCGTTCGGGCCCGACGACGTCGATCGCCTCCTGGGCGACGCCCGCATCATCCGCAACCGGGCCAAGATCGAGGCGACGATCGCGAACGCACGCGCCGTCGTCGGGCTGCACGAGTCCGGGCGGACGCTCGACGAGCTGTTCTGGTCCTTCGCTCCCCCGCCCCGGGCCGAGCGCCCGCTCACGTGGCAGGACGTCCCCGCGTGGACGGACGAGTCGAAGGCCCTGGCGAAGGCGCTCAAGGCCGAGGGGTTCCGCTTCTTCGGGCCCACGACCGCGTACGCCGCGATGCAGGCGTGCGGGCTCGTGGACGACCACCTCGCCACGTGCCTCACGGTGACCGGCGACTGACGGGCAGCTGACGGGCGGCTGACCGGCGTCCGAGGCCCCTGGCTCGCGAGTCGCACCGGACGCCCGAACAGTAGAGGCATGGGTCGACTTCTTCGCTACCTGCCGTTCATCGCCATGGCGGTCCGCTGGTTCCGCAACCGCCGCGCGCGCCGCGCCGGCGGCCCCCCGACCGTCTGACGGCCGCACGACGGCCGCCTGACGGCCGCACGTGTCAGAAAGCGGGTGAGCTCGAGCCCACCCGCTTTCTGACACGGCCCTCCGGCGGCGCTTCCACATGTGGAGCCGGACCGCGCACGGCAGGATCGACGCCATGCCGGTCACCACGACGCCGCACCCCACCCAGCGCCCGCACCTCGCCGCCGTGCTCGAGGACGGCGTCTACCGCGCCCTCGGAAGCGGCCTGCGCCGGTTCGGCCGGTGGGTGCCTCGCGTCGAGCCGTTCACGGGCTACGGCACGCCGGACAAGGTCCGCGTCCTGGGCCGCGTCGTGCTCGCGCCGTCGCAGGCGACGCGGCCGTCGGGGGCCGTGGATCGGCGCGGCTTCCGCCAGTTCCTCACCGTCCCGGCGCCGGGCATCCGGGTGCCGATCGTCGTCGGCGGGGTGACCGTCACGGTCGAGTCGGACCGGGGCGGCTACGTCGACGTCGAGGTCGAGCTGCCCGCCGACGCGCCGCTGCCCGCGGGGTGGCAGCAGGCCACGCTCGACGGCGTGGGCGCGCCGCTGCTCGTCGTCGACGAGTCCACGGAGCTCGGCGTCGTCAGCGACATCGACGACACCACGATGGTCACGGCCGTGCCGCGCCTGCTCCTCGCGGCGTGGAACACGTTCATCCGCCACACGAGCACCCGCAAGGCCGTCCCGGGCATGCCCGAGCTCTACCGGCAGATCGCGGCCGCCCACCCCGACGCGCCGTTCGTCTACGTCTCGACGGGCGCCTGGAACACCGCGCGGGTGCTGCGCGGCTTCCTCGCCCGCAACGGCTACCCGGCCGGCCCGCTGCTGCTCACCGACTGGGGGCCGACGCAGACCGGATGGTTCCGCAGCGGGCAGGAGCACAAGGACTCGAGCCTCGACCGGATCATGGAGACGTTCCCGCACGTGCGCTGGCTGCTCGTGGGCGACGACGGGCAGCACGACCCCGACATCTACCGCCGCGCGGTCGAGCGCTGGCCCGACCGGGTGGTCGCGGTCGCGATCCGGCAGCTCACGGCCACGCAGCAGGTGCTCGCGCACGGGTCGACGACGGCGCCCGACGGCGCGCTGGCGTCCGGGCAGGTCGCTCCCGACGTGCCCACGGTCCACGGCGAGGACGGCGGTGAGCTCGCCCAGCGGCTCGCCGAGGTGCCGGGAGTGCTCGCGACCGCGTCGCCCTGACCGCGCGTCCTCGTGTCGCGTCGTGGCGGTCCCTTGTTCGGAGGCTGCTCGCCGCCTGTGGACAAAAAGTTGTCCACAGATTTGGCTCCTGACCTGCAGTTTCATACGCGTGTTCGATAGACTCGTGGGTGTTCTGCCGACCTGCCTGTGGCGCTGCGCCGCGGGCTCGACGACACCGGGGAGACGCCATGACCGCGACGACGGACGCCGCCACGGCGACCTCGCGCGGCCGCGCGCTTTCGGAGGTCCTGCAGGAGCTGCAGGCCGTGGTCGAGGAGCTCACGGCCGTCGTCGCGGCGGAGCTCGAGGACGGCGGGCCGGGCGAGGGCGAGCCGGGCGTGCTCGCCGAGGCCTCGGCCGTGCTGCGCCGGGCGGGTCAGCGCCTCGACGCCGCGCGCTGGGCGGTGCTGCCCGCGCTCGAGACCGACGGCCGGTGGGCGCTCGACGGGTCCCGCTCGTTCGCGCACTGGCTCGCGCGGGCCGAGGACGTCACGCTGGCCACCGCGCGCCGCGACGTCCGCACGGCGGCGGCCCTGCACGAGACCCTGCGCTCCACCCGGTCGGCCGCCCTGCGCGGCGAGGTCGGCGGCGAGCACGTGCGCGCGCTGGTCGACGTCGCACCGACGAGCGCCGCGCGCAGGGCCGCGCTCGCGGCCCCCGTGGAGGACGGCCGGACGGACGACGCGGCCGAGCCTGGTGAGGCGGAGCGCCCGACCGGCGAGGAGGTGCTGCTCGACCTCGCGCAGCGGTACCCGGTGGGTCCGTTCCGGCAGATGGTGCGGCGGTTCGCGCAGGTGGCCGACCCGGAGTCCGACGAGCGCGGCTACCGGCAGGCCACGGAGCGCGAGTTCTTCGACATCTCCCCCACGTGGGGCGGCTACCACCTGGCCGGCTTCCTCACCGAGGAGCACGGTCAGGCGCTGCGCACCGCGGTCGAGGCCGTCATGGGCCGTCCCGCGGCCGACGACACCCGCACGCCCGCGCAGCGGCGCGCGCAGGCGCTCGTCGACCTCGTGCGCGTCGCGCTCGACAACGCCGCCGTCGGCACCGGCGCCGCGGTCCGTCCGCACCTCACCGTGACCGTCTCCTGGACCGAGCTGACCACGCTGATCGAGGGAATCGGGGAAGAGTCCGGCGAGGCGGCGGCCGACGGGGCGGTCTCGCCGGCGGGGTCCGGCGGCGTCGACGTCGACCGCATCGTCGCCGACGGCCTCCCCCGCTTCCCCGACGGCCGCGGCCCGATCCCGCCGTCGCTGCTGCGCCGCCTCGCGTGCGACGCGGAGGTCACGCGCATCGTCTTCGGCCCCGACTCGCAGGTGCTCGACGTCGGGCGGTCCCGACGCACCGTCACCGGCCAGCTGCGCCGGGCGGTCGTCGCGCGCGACGGTCATTGCACCTGGCCGGGCTGCGAGGAACCGCCGAACCGCTGCGAGGTCCACCACGCCGTGACCCACTGGGCCGACGGCGGGAGCACCTCCGTGCACAACGCCGCGCTGCTGTGCTGGCACCACCATGCCCGCGTCGACGGGCTCGGCATCGCCATGCGGTACGACGGCGGCACGTGGCGTTTCACGGACCGTCGCGGCCGGGAGATCGGCGCTCGCACGGCCCTCGGCGGCTCCGCGGACGACGTCGCCGCGGAGGCGGCGTGAGCCGTCGCCGCGGTGGTGGCGTGAGCCCGCGCGCGACGCGGCGGTCACCCTAGGCTGGCCGTATGACGGAGGAGCAGCATGACTGAGGACCAGCGCAGCGAGGGTCTTGCCCGCCGCAGCGTCGAGGCGGTGGGCGACGACCGCGTCGAGACCGCCACCGGACGCGGCCGCGACGCGTGGTTCGGCCTGCTCGACGAGGCGAGCGCCACGCACTGGTCGCACAAGGACATCGCGGCCTGGCTCACCGGTGAGCACGGCGTCGACGGATGGTGGGCGCAGTCGATCACGGTCGCGTACGAGCAGGAGCGCGGGATGCGGCAGCCGGGCCAGCGCTCCGACGGCTCGTTCGAGGTGAGCCCGTCCAAGACGCTCGCGTGCTCGCTCGAGACGGCGTTCGCGCTGGTGTCCGAGGCGGACTGCCGCGACCGGTGGCTCGACGGGGCACTGCGCACCGTCGGCGCGGGCGACAGCTCCGAGGTCCTCGGCGCGACACCGACGTCGTCGGTGCGGCTCGCCTGGCCGGCCGGAGCGCTCGGCGCGCCGGAGGACAAGCCCGGCCGCGTCGTCGTCGGGCTCTACCAGCCGACCGACGTCGTCGGGAACCCGCGCGGCAAGGTGCGGGTCGCCGTCCAGCACGGCGGCCTCGCGACGCCCGAGCTCGCCGAGAAGCTGAAGACGTTCTGGAAGGCGCGCCTCGACGACCTCGCCCGTCTCGCCGACGAGGAGGCCGCCGAGGAGCCCGCGAGCGGGCGCTGACCGACCTCAGCCCCGGCCGCACACGCGGCAGGTGCCGCGGCGGCGCAACCAGTAGGCGTACGTCGCCGCACCCAGCGCCACGGACCACACCGGCCACAGGATCGCGGGTCCGGTGGCGCCCCACTCGTCGGCGGTCAGCATCCCGCGCTGCAGCCCCATCGCGATGACGGAGATCCCGGCCGGCAGGACGGCGACCGCGACGATGCTCGCCGGCACCACGGCCAGCCCGACCGGCACCCGCCTGCCCGCGAGGCCGACCATCCACCGCGGGAACACCTCGCCCCAGCGCTGGAACAGGCCCAGAGTCAGCACCGCGCCGACGAGGGAGAAGGTCCCGAGCCCGATCGGGCCGATGAGCTCGATCCCGGTGAATCCCTCCTCGTCCACCCGTGCCATGCCCAGGGGGATCCCGAGTGCCCATGCCAGGCGCGTCACGCCGTAGAACGCGGGGATCGCGGCCGCCACGAGCGCGGCGACACGACCCCAGCGCGCCGCCGCGGCCGGCCTCGTCCACGCGGGGTCGTGCCCGTCGTGACGGCGACCGCAGGTCTCGCACGCGCCGGACGTGCGCCGCGCGAACCGGGCGACGGCGACGGCGAGCAGCACCGCACCCACGAGCACGACGACCTGCACGGCGAAGCCCGGCTCGACGTACACCCCGAACGCGTCACGCACCTCGGCGCTGAACGGCGCCATGACGAGCAGTGCCGGCAGGTACCCGAGCCCGGCGAGCACGGTCGCGTCCACGAGCACCAGCACGCCGGCTGCCACCACGGCGCCGAGGAGCGCGAACAGCGCGAGCGCGAAACTCATCGTGCCGGGCGGCACGTCGGCGAGGAACCCGTGGTTGATCGCCTCGGGCCGCATGACGGCGGCACCGACCGACGCGCGGTACGCGAGCGCGTCGACGACGGCGAACGCCGCACCGGCGGCCCACCAGGCGAGGGTCACGTTCTCGATCGCTCGCGAGCGCCGCTCGGCGACGCCCGTCCGCGGGCCGGTTCTCGAGGGAAGGTTCTTCTCGGTAGTCATGCCTCGAGCCTCGCGACGCGTGAGCGCTCGCGGATCACCCCGCACGACGGCCTGCGTCCGGTCGCGCACGCCGAGCTTGGCGAGCACGTTGCCGACGTGCGTGCGCACCGTCTCGACGCCGAGGTAGAGCGTGCCGGCCGCGAGCACGACGACGGCGGGGCGCTCGAGCGCGCGGTCGGCGAACATCTGGCCGAAGCCCACCACGAGCACCGCGTACGCGCCCGCGACGACGCCGCCGAGCACGAGGTAGATGCCCACCAGCAGCGTGGACGTGCTCCTCAGCGGGGCCGCGGCCCGGCGGAGCCAGGCCACTACGCGGCGAGCTCCTGGCCGCTCATCCGGTGGATCGACGCCATGACCTGGTCGGTGAACTCGCGCCGCACCTGCGCGGGGCGGGCACCGGCCGTGATCTGACGCGACGGGTCGATGGGCGCGCCGAACTGGACGTGGATGCCGCGCACGGGGCGAGGGAGCCGCTTGCCGACCGGCTGGACCTTGTCGGTGCCGACGAGCGCGACCGGCACGACGGGCGCGTGGCTGGCGAGCGCGAGCCAGGCGACGCCCGTGTGGCCGGGGTGGAGCTTGCCGTCGCGCGAGCGCGTGCCCTCCGGGTAGATGCCGAACGCGCCCCCGCGCCGGAGCACCTGCAGGGCGTCCTCGAGCGAACGCTGGCCGGCGCGCGGGTCGTCGCGGTCGACGGGGATGTTCCCCATCGTGGTGAAGAACCAGCGCGAGATGCGGCCCTTGAGGCCGCGCCCGGTCCAGTACTCGGCCTTGGCGATGAACGTGACGTGCCGCGGGACGACGAGCGGGATGATGATCGAGTCGATGAACGACAGGTGGTTGCTCGCCAGGATCACCGGTCCCCGCCGCGGGATGTTGTGCAGCCCGGTGACCTTCGGCCGCAGCACGACGAACGCCACGAGCGAGAGGATGAGGCGCAGGAACCGGTACGTCACGGCAGACATTGTGCCCCGGTGCCCGCGCGAACGGCACCCGTGCGTGACCTAGGCCACGGTGACGAGGTAGTCGTCGGCGTCGTCGTCCCACGCGAGGCCGACCGCGCCCGAGGCGGCCGCGGCCTTGCAGAACTGGAGGAAGCCGCGGTAGCCGAGCGCCTTCTCGGAGAAGTCGGGCCGCCGCTTGCGCAGCATGTTCTTCAGGCCGGAGAGCTGGGCGCTGCCGCCCGACTCCTCGACCACCGAGCGCAGCAGGCCGAACGCGTGCTCGGTGTCGGGCTGCTCGGGCAGCGCGACCACGGGGTCGCCCGTCGCGGGGCCGGGCGCGAGCTCGACGAAGCCGCGGTCGGCGAGGAACCGCAGAAACTCGCCGAACGTGCGGAAGCCGTAGTCGGACTCGCTGAACGTCGGGTCCTTGCGCACGAGCGTGCGCTTGAGCATCGAGGCGGTCACCGCGCCGCTCGTCGAGGCCTGGAGGTCGGCGAGCGTCTGCGCGACCCGGACCTCCATCGTGGGCTCCTCGCCCGACGGCGCCTCGTCGGCGTCCTCGTCGACCGGCACCTCGAGCTCGGCGTCGTCGGCGACCTCGGCCTCCACCGGCTCGGGCACCGGCATCGCGGTCTTCCTGCGCCGCCCCCTGCCCGACGCCGGTGCCACGGTCGCGGCCTCCGGCTCGGTCGTGGTCGCCGCGGGGGCTTCCTCGGACGCGGCCCCGGCCGCCGCCTCGGCGGGTGCGGCGGCCTGTCCCGCGGCGGGCGCCTCCGCGGGCGCCGCGGGCGCGGCCTTCACCCGCGACCGGCCGCGGGAGGTGCCCGACTTCTGGCGCGCGCGGGGCACGTCGGCCTCGTCGGGGACGTCGACGCCCTCGAGGCGGTCGTAGAAGAGGAACTCGTCGCACGCGGCGGGCAGCAGGCGCGACGTCGAGTTCTCGACGCCCACGCCGATGACGCGCTTGTTGAGCTCGCGCAGCTTGTGGACGAGCGGGGAGAAGTCGGAGTCACCTGTACACATGACGAACGTCGAGATGTACTCGCGCTCGAACGCCATCTCGATCGCGTCGACGACCATCTTGATGTCGGCGGCGTTCTTGCGCGACGCCCCCATGCGCTGCGGCATCTCGATGAGCTCGACCTGGTGGCGCGTCAGCGCGCGCCGGTCCTCGTCGAAGTACGACCAGTCGGCGTACGCTCGCCGCACCACGACGCGACCGCGCACCGCGAGCGCGTCGGCGATCGGGCCGAAGTCGAACTGCATGCCGCCCAGGTGCTCGCGTGCGCCGAGCGCCAGGTTCTCGTAGTCGAGGAAGACGGCGAGACGTTCTTCGGTGTCCATGCCTGCCACCCTACGGGTGACCATCTCTCGAGGAGGACCGATGACGACCACGAGGACCATGCGCGCGATCGCCTTCGACCGTCACGGCGGGCCCGACGTGCTACGGCCCACCGCCGTCCCGGTGCCCGAGCCGGCGGCCGGCCAGGTCCGCGTCCGGGTCGAGGCCGCGGGCGTCAACGTCTGGGACACCAAGCTGCGCGCGGCGCCCGTGGTGCGCGTCGACCTCCCCCACGTGCCAGGGCTCGAGGTGGCGGGCGTGGTCGACGCCGTGGGTGCGGACCTCGAGGACACCGCCGGTGCCGCGGGGGGCGACGGGCCCGTCCGGCCCGGCGACCGGGTCGTCGGCTTCGCCGACACGGGCGGCTACGCCGAGCTCGCCCTCACGTCCGTGTTCGCGCGCGTACCCGACGGCGTCCCGGCGACCCAGGCGGCCGGCGTCCCGGTCGCGTCCGAGACGGCGCTGCGCGTCCTGCGCCTGCTCGACGTGCGGGCCGGCGAGACGCTCCTCGTCCACGGCGCGACGGGGTCAGTCGGCGCGTTCGCGGTCCAGCTCGCCGTGCGTCGCGGTGCGCGCGTCGTCGGCACGGCGTCGCCCGCGGGCCAGGCGCGGGTGGCCGCGATGGGCGCGATCCCCACGACGTACGGCCCGGGGCTCGTCGACCGGGTGCGCGAGCTCGCCCCGGGCGGCGTCGACGCGGTGCTCGACGCCGCCGGCCGCGGCGCGCTGCCCGACTCGATCGCGCTGCGCGGCGGGACCGATCGCATCGTCACGATCGCCGACCCCGCGGCGGACGAGCTCGGCGTCCGGTCCACTTACGCCGCGCGCCGCGACGCCCGCGAGCTCGCCGAGGTGCTCGACGCGCTCGGCCGCCGCGAGCTCACCGTCACGGTCGGGTGGGTGCTCCCGCTCGAGGAGGCGGCGCGCGCGCACGAGCTGCTCGAGGCGGGCCGTGCGGGCGGCAAGATCGTCCTCGTCCCCTGACGTGGACACGCGTCTCACCTGGTGAGCCGGATCGCGTCCGTGCGACGGACGTGCCTACGATCGAGCACAACCCATCCAGAGCGGCCGAGAGTCCTGGCTCGACGACGCCGCAGCAACCCGTTCTCCGACGGAAGCCTCCCGAGGACGAAGGTGCTCACGCCAGGTTCGATGGAGTGACGCATGGTCGCAGAGGCATCCCCGCAGAACCCGGCACACCGGCACCGCCCGACGGTCTCGTTCGAGCTCATGCCGCCGCGCCGGCCCGACGCCGCCCCCAAGTTCTGGGAGACCGCGCGCCGGCTCGTCGCGACGCACCCGGACTTCGTGTCGGTGACGTACGGGGCGGGCGGCGGCGACCGCGCGACCGCGCGCCGCGTCGTCGCGACCCTGCTCGAGGGCACGCCCGTGCTGCCCATCGCCCACCTGACCTGCGTCGGCGCCTCGCGCGAGGACGTGTCCGAAGTCATCGACGACTTCCTCGAAGCGGGGGTGCGCTCCTTCCTCGCGCTGCGCGGGGACCCGCCCAAGGACCAGCCGGACTGGCGCCCGCCCGCCGAGGGCGTCCACTCGAGCATCGAGCTCGTGCACCTGCTGCGCGAGGTCGAGAACCGCCGGTGCGCGCAGGACCCGAGCGCCGCCCTGCGCGGGGCCGCCCGCCCGCTGACGATCGCCGTCGCAACCTTCACCAACGGCAACCCCGCCGCCGGCACCACGCGCACCCAGGAGGTGCACCGCCTGCTCGAGAAGCAGGAGGCCGGCGCGAGCTTCGCCATCACCCAGCTGTTCTACGAGGCCGACTCGTACACCGACTTCGTCGCCGAGGCCCGCGCGGCCGGGGTGACGATCCCCATCCTCGCGGGGCTGCTGCCCACGACCGAGCCCCAGCGGCTCCGTCGCGTCGAGGAGCTCACCGGCGTCGTGCCGCCCCGGCACCTGCTCGAGGCGCTCGACGCCCTGCCGGACCCGGAGGCGCAGCACGCCTACGGGATCGCGTACTCCGCCGAGCTCGCCCAGCGCGTGCTCGACGCGGGCGCACCCGGCCTGCACGTGTACACGTTCAACAAGTACCGTCCCGCTCTGGACCTGCTCGAGGGAGTGAACCTCGGCGGCACGACGTCGTCGGACGACGGCGTCGACCTGGCCAGAAGGCCGTGGGTACCGGGCATCCCGTCGGACGCTCCCCTCTCCCGGACAGGCACGACGACCTGACCGCGTGGGGAGCACCATCGAAGGAGTGCTCTTGTCCACGCAGACCCACCCCACCACCACCCCGTTCGAGGGCGGCACGATCCTCGGCTACCCGCGGATCGGCCGCCGTCGTGAGCTCAAGCGCGCGCTCGAGGCCCACTGGGCCGGGCGCACGTCCGCCGACGAGCTGGAGGCCGCCGCGCGCGACCTGCGGCTGGCCACGCTGCGCCGCCTCGTCGAGCTGGGCCTCGACCCGGCCGACGGCTCTGTGCCCGGCTCGTTCTCGTACTACGACCAGGTGCTCGACGCCGCGGTCACGCTCGGCGCGCTGCCCGCGCGCTTCGGCGCGCTCGCGTCCGGCGTCGCGCCGCTGCACGACGGCGGCACGGGCGTCCCGCTGTCGACGTACTTCGCGCTCGCGCGCGGCAGCGCCGAGCAGCCGCCGCTCGAGATGACCAAGTGGTTCGACACGAACTACCACTACCTCGTGCCCGAGATCGGGCCGGGCACCCGGTTCCGGCTCACGGACGACCGCGTCGTGCGCGAGCACGTCGAGGCGCGCGGCGAGGGCGTCGTCACGCGGCCCGTCGTCGTCGGCCCGGTGACATTCCTGCTGCTGTCCAAGCCCGCCGACGACGCGCCCGAGGGCTTCCGTCCGCTGGACCGGCTCGACGACCTGCTCGTCGCCTACCGCGAGCTGCTGCATTCGCTGGCCGAGGCCAGGGCGCCGTGGGTCCAGCTCGACGAGCCGGGCCTCGTCTCGGACACGCTCATCGAGGCGGCCGGCGCGACGCGCGACGAGGTCGCCCACGCCGTCAACCACGCGTACACCGAGCTCGCGGTCGACCTCGGGCCGGGCGTCCAGCGCCCGCGCCTGCTCGTCGCCGCCCCGTACGGCGACCTCGACCGCCCCGGCGCGGCCGCTCACGGTCCGGCGCAGGGCCTGCTGGCGACGCTCGCCGAGACCGACGTCGAGGCGATCGCGATCGACCTGGTCCGCGGCTCGGTGCCGTCCGGCCCCGTCCCCGGGCTCGAGCACACGACGCTCGTGGCCGGCGTCGTCGACGGCCACGGCGTGTGGCGCGCCGACCTCGCCGCCCGGCTCGAGCTCCTCGAGGGCCTGCGCGCGCGGACCGGTGCGCGCGACGTCGTCGTCGGCACGTCGACGTCGCTGCTGCACGTGCCGCACGACGTCGAGGACGAGACGTGGGAGGGGCCCGACGCCGAGCGCGCCGGCCGCTTCCCGGAGCTCCGCACCTGGCTCGCGTTCGCCGACCAGAAGGTCCGCGAGGTGACCACGCTGGCACGCGGGCTCGTGCTCGGGCGCGACGCCGTGGCGCGCGAGCTCGCCGCTGCCTCCGAGGCGCTCGCCTCGCGCGCGGCCGCGCCGGGCGTCGTCGTGCCGTCCGTGCGGGAGCGCCTCGCGGGGCTCGACGAGGCCGCGTTCACGCGGGGCCGCCACGCCGAGCGCGTCGCCGCCCAGCGCGAGCGGCTCCAGCTCCCGCCGCTGCCGACGACGACGATCGGCTCGTTCCCGCAGACCCCGGAGATCCGCACCGCCCGGGCGGCGTGGACGAAGGGCGAGCTCGACGACGCCGCGTACGCCGCGGCGATGCGCGCCGAGGTCGAGCGCGTCGTGCGGCTCCAGGAGGAGCTGGGCCTCGACGTGCTCGTGCACGGCGAGCCGGAGCGCAACGACATGGTCCAGTACTTCGCCGAGCAGCTCGACGGCTTCGCGACGACGCAGCTCGGCTGGGTGCAGTCGTACGGCTCGCGCTGCGTCCGGCCGCCGATCCTGTGGGGCGACGTGTCGCGTTCGGCGCCGATGACGGTCGAGTGGGCCACGTACGCGCAGTCGCTCACGAGCAAGCCCGTCAAGGGCATGCTCACCGGGCCGGTGACGATCCTCGCGTGGTCGTTCGTGCGCGACGACCAGCCGGTGGCCGACACGGCCAACCAGGTCGCCCTCGCGCTGCGCGACGAGGTGACCGACCTCGAGGACGCGGGCATCGCCGTCGTGCAGGTCGACGAGCCGGCGCTGCGCGAGCTGCTCCCCCTGCGTCGCGAGGACCAGGGCGAGTACCTGCGCTGGTCGGTCGGGTCGTTCCGGCTCGCGACGGCCGGGGCGCGCCCCGCGACGCAGGTGCACACGCACCTGTGCTACTCCGAGTTCGGCGACGTCATCGGCGCGATCGACGGGCTCGACGCCGACGTGACCTCGCTCGAGGCGGCGCGCTCGCGCATGGAGATCGTGCCCGAGCTGCGGGCCGCCGGGTACGCGCGCGGCATCGGCCCGGGCGTGTACGACATCCACTCGCCGCGCGTGCCGTCGGTCGAGGAGGTCACCGAGCTGCTGCGGCTCGCGGTGGCCGAGATCGACCCGGGCCTCGTGTGGGTCAACCCCGACTGCGGGCTCAAGACCCGCCGGTACGAAGAGGTCACGCCGGCGCTGCGCAACCTCGTGGAGGCCGCCCGCACGGTCCGCGCGACGCTCCTGGCCCCGGCGAAGGATGCCGCGCCTGTTCGCTGAGAGCGATCAGGCTTGGCACTCTCGCCCTGAGAGTGCTAAATGCAGAGATGTAGCCACCCGGCGTCGGAAGGGTGCGACGCCGGGCGCGACGAGACCGCGCGGCGCGGTCTCGCATCGAGGAGGTGATGCGCGATGGCTACGCTCTGGGACCCGTTCCAGGAGATGGACCGACTCTTCGGCTCGCTCGCCCTCAACACGCGGAACGCCCCGGCGATGCCGATGGACCTGTTCCGCGAGGGTGACCACTACGTCCTTGCCGTCGACCTTCCCGGCGTCGACCCGGGCACGATCGACGTCGCGTGCGAGGACCGCACGCTGACGATCCGTGCCGAGCGGACGGGTCGCTCCGGCGAGGGTCAGTGGCTCGTCCGCGAGCGCCCGACGGGCACCTTCGCCCGCCAGCTCACCCTCGGACGCGGCCTTGCCCTGGACAAGATCTCGGCGTCGTATGCCGACGGCGTTCTCACGCTGACGATCCCCGTGTCCGAGGAGGCCAAGCCGCGCCGCATCGAGGTCGAGCACGGCGCGCAGCAGCCCACCGCGATCGAGGCGGCAAGCTGACACGGACGACGAGGCAGGGCTCCCGGCGACGGCCGGGGCCCTGCCTTGTTCGTGCCTGCCGTGCTCAGTGCTGCTTGCTGCCGAGCCTCTCGTAGCCGCCGATCATCGGCAGCCCGAACCCGAGCCCGACGGCGAGGATGCCGCCGACGAACAGGAAGGGCCCCAGGGGCTCCTCCGCCGCGGACCCGACCCCGATGAGGACGAGCCCGCCCGCGAAGAGCACGAAGGCGACGATGACGCGCCCGAACAGCGTGCCGGACGGCTCCTGCCGGTTCCGCCGGTTGACCTGGAAGTCGCTCATGGGGCCCACCGTACGCCGGAACCGAGCCCGCTCACCACGAGGGCTCAGCGCACCCGCACCGTGAGCTCCCGGCCGCGCGTCTCGCCCGCGGCGTTGGTCAGCACGGCGACGTACGTGTGCGTCCCCGGCGCCCGACCGGTGAGGAACGTCGTGGCCACCTGCGCCTCGCCGCCGGTGCCGGGCTCGAGCTCCTGCCGGTCGACCGCGACGCCGTCCTCGTAGAGGACGTACCCGGTCGCCTGGGTGCCCCACCACGACGACGTGACGGCCGTGCTCGGCCGCCGCCCGCGCCGCGTGCTCGTCGCGGGCACATCGGGCTCGGGCAAGACGACGCTCGCCGGCCGGATCGGCGCGCTCTGGGACCTGCCGCACACGGAGATCGACGCGCTGCACTGCGCCGTCGGCTCGGCCGCCTCGAGCTGTGGAACGGCAACGTCGAGCCACCCCTGGGCTCGATCTTCAGCGACCGCGACCACATCGTGCGGTGGGCGTGGCGCACGCGCCGCCTGAGCCCGTCCCGAGCAGGCCTTTCACGTCTTCCCCTGGTCAAATCCGTCGCCCGGGGTGACCGTGGTGTACACGACGTCCCGCACGAGGAGAAGGCCATGGACCACCGCAGCTCCACCCGCTCCGCACGCAGACCGCTCACGGCGGCGCTCGCCGCCGCCCTGACGACCGGACTCGCCGTCACGACGGCCGTCGCACCGGGCCTCGCACCCGGCGGCGGCGAAGCCGTCGCCGCGCCCCGCCACGAGGACAAGATCCCCATGGCGGTGGGCTACGGCGGCGCGATCAGCACCGTCGACCCCGAGGCGAGCCGGATCGGCCTCGAGGTCCTCCGCAAGGGCGGCAACGCCGTCGACGCCGCGGTCGCGGCGGCCGCCGCGCTCGGCGTCACCGAGCCGTACAGCGCGGGCATCGGCGGCGGCGGGTTCTTCCTGCACTACGACGCCGCGACGGGCGAGGTCACGACGATCGACGGCCGCGAGACGGCGCCCGCGGCGATGCCGACCGACGCGTTCATCGACCCGTCCACCGGGGCGCCGTACCGCTTCTCGCCCGAGCTCGTCACGAGCGGCGTCTCGGTCGGCACGCCGGGCACGCCCGCGACCTGGGAGGTCGCGCTCGAGCGCTGGGGCACGCTCTCGCTCGCGCAGGCGCTCAAGCCGGCGACCCAGCTCGCGCGCCGCGGGTTCGTCGTCGACCAGACGTTCCGCAGCCAGACGCTCGACAACGCCGCGCGCTTCTCCGCCTTCCCGGCCACCGCCGAGCTGTTCCTGCCGGGCGGCGACGCCCCGGCCGTCGGGACGCTCTTCCGCAACCGCGACCTCGCGGCGACGTACGACCTGCTCGCCAAGCACGGGACGGAGGCCTTCTACACGGGCGACATCGCGGAGGACGTCGTCGAGGCGGTCACCAACCCCGCCACGGACCCCGACACCGACCTGCCCGTGCCGCCCGGCTACCTCGCGCTCGAGGACCTGGCCGGCTACGAGGCGCTCGTCCAGGACCCGACGCACGTGCGCTACCGCGAGTTCGACGTCTACGGCATGGGTCCGCCGTCGAGCGGCGGGTCCACGGTCGGCGAGGCGCTCAACATCCTCGAGACGTTCGACCTGCCCGGCATGTCCGACGCCGACTACCTGCACCACTACCTCGAGGCGAGCGCGCTGTCCTTCGCGGACCGCGGCAAGTACCTGGGCGACGCGGCGTTCGTCGACGTCCCGCTCGAGACGCTGCTGTCGGACGACTTCGCGGCCGAGCGCGCCTGCCTCATCGACCCGACGACGGCGCTGCCCAAGCCCGTCGCGCCCGGCGACGTCGACGCGACGTCGAGCGCGTGCGGCGAGACCGCCTCGCCCGAGGAGATGGACACCGAGAACATCTCGACGACCAACCTCACCGTCGTCGACGGCGAGGGCAACGTCGTCGAGTACACGCTCACGATCGAGCAGACGGGCGGGTCGGGCATGGTCGTGCCCGGCCGGGGCTTCCTGCTCAACAACGAGCTCACGGACTTCTCGCTCCGGTGGTCGGCCTCCGACCCGAACCGCATCGAGCCGGGCAAGCGCCCGCGCTCCTCGATGGCCCCGACGCTCGTGCTGCGCGACGGCGAGCCCGTGCTCGCGCTCGGCTCGCCCGGCGGGTCGACGATCATCACGACCGTCCTGCAGACGCTGACGAACCGGCTCGACCGCGGCATGGACGTCGCCGAGGCGCTGTCGGCGCCCCGGGCGACGCAGCGCAACACCGCGTCGGTCGTCGCGGAGCCGGAGTTCATCGAGCTCTACGGCGACGCCCTGTTCGCGTACGGGCACGCGCTCGTGGCGTCGGGCGACCAGTTCACGAGCGCGGCCGAGATCGGTGCCGCGACCGCGATCGAGATCGGCCCCGACGGCCTGCTCACCGCGGTCTCCGAGCCGCGGCGGCGCGGCGGCGGCGCGGCGATGGTGCTCGAGCCGGTCTCGCCCTGAGCGAGCGGCATCCCGGCACCCCGCACGGACGACGACGGCGGTACGCACCCGAGGTGCGTACCGCCGTCGTGCCGTGGGTCACCGGTGGGCGTCCACCGGTGCGGCGATCAGGTCAGGCCGTGGGGCTCACGGCGCCTGGGCGACGCCCACACCCCGGAAGGTGAGGGAGTCGATGTTCGCCTCACCGCGGACGGTGACGTAGAGCGCGCCGGGCTCGGTCGGGGCCTTGCCCGCGATCTCGAGCTCCACGTCCTTCCAGCCGTCGCCCGGCTTGAGGATCGCCGTACCGAACGGCTTGGCCGACGGCGAACCGTACCGCAGCTCGAGGCGACCCGAGCCCTGCGCCCGGACGAGCACGTCGTCGATGCCGACGAAGCTCACCGGGTCCCAACGGAGCGTGGTCTCGGAGGTCACCGCGACGACCGCGCCCGCGCTCGCCTCGGCGTCCTGGACGACGGTGGCGCCGCCGAGGCTCGTGGCGAACTCCGCCTCCTGGAGGAACGGGTTGAGGCGCACGGTGGCCTCGCCCGTCGCCGGCGGCAGGCCGTTCGCGCCGGCGTCGGTGTAGGTCACGACGACCGCACCGTAGAGGTTGGCCCCGTCACCGTGCTGCGGCGAGTTCGGGTCGGTGCGGAACACGCCAGTGCAGCCGGTCCCCGAGACCTCGGGGTGCGCGTGCTCGTCGTGGCCGAGGCCGTACGTCCAGCGGACGCGCGAGCACACGGTCTGGTCGCCGTCCTCGGCGTCGTGCGTGGTCACCTGGAAGGGCACCTGGTCGCCCCACTGGAAGAACCCGCCGTTCGCCGGGAACTCGACCGTCACCTCGGGCGCGGTGTTGCCCACGCTGATGGTGCGCGTGGCGAGGCTGAACTTGCCGCCCGTGTCGGTCACGCGCAGGCGCGCCGTGTACACACCGAGCTCGGTGTAGGTGTGGGTGGCCTGGACGCCGGTCGCGTCGAACGTGCCGTCACCGTCGAAGTCCCACTGGTAGGTCAGGGCCTGACCCTCGGGGTCGCTCGACCGCGAGGCGTCGAACTGGACGGTGAGCGGGGCGGTCGACGACGAGTGCGGCGTCGCCGAGAGGCGGGCCTGCGGCGAGCGGTTGTCCTGCGCGTAGGCGATGCGGTGCAGACCCGCGTCGGGGTTGGCGCGGAAGAAGCCGTCGCCGTACTCGAGGACGTAGAGCGCGCCGTCGGGGCCGAACTCCAGGTCGATCGGGTTGTCGATCTGCGGCATGCCCGCCGGGACGATCGACGCGTTGGGCACGAAGTCCTCGATGGCCGTGAC
Organism: Isoptericola variabilis 225; assembly: GCF_000215105.1. GTDB lineage: Bacteria > Actinomycetota > Actinomycetes > Actinomycetales > Cellulomonadaceae > Isoptericola > Isoptericola variabilis_A. The sequence continues at coordinate 64,008 of NC_015588.1, read as the reverse complement.
CTCGAGGGCGTCGTTCACCGTGAACGCCGCGATGTAGTCCTGCGAGAACTCGCCGAAGAACCACTTGCCGTCCCAGTACTCCGGCAGCTTGGCCGTCGACGGGTTCGTGGCGTCGTAGTGGTACGCCGGGCCGCCCATGGGGCCCTGGCCCGAGCCGGCACCGAAGGTGACCAGCTCGTCCCAGGGCTGCTGGCCCGGCTGGTCGCCGTAGTGGACGGTCGCGGCGCGCGACGGCGGCAGCTCACGCAGGCCCGTGTTCCAGCGCGAGTTGTTGACGAGGTTGTCGCAGTCGAACCACTCGCCCGGCGTGGCCGTCGCGAAGTTCCACTCGTTGTAGGCCGCGTTCGGGCCGTGGCAGAACGGCCAGCCCGCGTTGTGCGGGTCGTCGAGGCTCGTGATGTTCCACTCGACGTAGCCCATCGGGCCGCGGTTCGGGTTCGCCTGGGCGGCGTCGGGGCCGTAGTCGCCCCACGAGAGCGTGTTCGTCTCGGCGTCGACGTCGATCCGGAACGGGTTGCGCACGCCCATGACGAAGATCTCGGGACGGGTGTTCGGCGTCCCCGGCGGGAAGAGGTTGCCCTCGGGGATCGTGTAGCTGCCGTCCTCCTCGACGTGGATCCGCAGGATCTTGCCGCGCAGGTCGTTGGTGTTGCCCGAACTGCGACGCGCGTCGAAGCCGGGGTTCATGCCCGGGGCGTCGTTGTTCGGCGCGTAGCCGTTGGCGCCGGGCGTGCCGGCCGGCGTGTTGTCACCGGTCGACAGGTAGAGGTTGCCCTCGCCGTCGAAGTCGATGTCCGCGCCGACGTGGCAGCACTGGCCGCGCTGCACCTCGACGTCGAGGATCGCCTGCTCGCTCGACAGGTCGAGCGCCTCGCCCGTCCACTGGAAGCGCGAGAGGCGGTTGACGCCGAGCCAGCGGTCCCAGTAGCTCTCGTCCTGGCCCGCGGGCAGCGTGTTCGGCGCGTTGCCGGCCGGCGTGTCCGCGACCCCGTCGCCGTCGGCGTCGCGCGGCGAGTAGACGAGGTAGACCCAGCCGTTCTCCTCGAAGTCGGGGTCGATCGCGATGCCCTGGAGACCGTCCTCCGAGTTCGCGTAGACGTCGAGCCGGTTGACGACCTTGGTGATGCCCGTGGCCGGGTCCGTGAGGCGGACCTCGCCGTTGCGGGCGGTGTGGATGATCTTGTTGTCGGGGAGGATCGTCATGCCGATCGGCTCGCCGACGTCCCTGGTGATCGTGGTGCGCTCGTAGTTCGACCAGTCGAGCGCGGGCTCGTCGGCCGCGGCCTGGGCGGGGACGGCGACGGTCGCCAGCCCCGACCCGAGGACGGTCATCGCGGCGACGACGCCGGCGACCGCTCTGCCCGTGCGGGCATGCCTCTGGGTACGCTTCATCCTGTGGTGCTCCTGTCCGGTTGACCGCCTGTCAGGCTTCATCACGGACCGGGTCACCAACCGTCGCTGCAACGACGGCTCGCGGTGGCCCGGTCGTCGTTCGCGCGCCGTCGGCGCGCTCCACCCACCTCCTCGCTCGTCGTCGAGCCGGCCTCCCCGCTCGCGCGGCGGAGGACGCGGTGCCTACGGTGCAGTCGTTCGAGCGACGGGCCCGGTGGCAGCGGTGCCGACGTCGGCGCCGGTGCCGGGGGCCGTCGTTGCTGATCCTACGCAACTTCTGACGACTGTCAATCAAAAGTTGCAGCCGATTCGTCGCTTCAGCGCGCGAGCGACGCGACGTCCTCGACGAGAGCGTCGACGATGCGCACGTCACCCTCGAGCCAGTCGAGGTCGGGCGACTCCCCGACCGGCAGCCAGCGCAGCTCGTCGTGCTCGACGAGCGGGCGCGGCTCGCCCGCGACGACGCGCACGTACCAGAGACGCATGACGTGCCGGTCCGTGATGACCCAGGCCCCGTCGTCGGGGCCGACGAGCTCGGCCCCCAGTTCCACCTCGACGCCGAGCTCCTCGACGAGCTCGCGGTGCAGCGCCTCGACCGGCCCCTCCCCCGGGTCGACCTTGCCGCCGGGAAACTCCCAGCGCCCCGCCAGCGCGGCGGGCCGGCTGCGGCGCGCGGCCAGCAACCAGGCGGGGCGGTCGAGGTCGTCGACGATCGCGGCGGCGACCACGAGGCGACGGTCGGTCATGCAGCGAGTCTGCCATCCCGACGTGACGCGGCGGTGTCGCGCCCGTGACGGGAGGGTGCGGTCCGGCCCGATCCCGAACACAGCGAGGCCTCGCCTCCGGCAGCCCCCCTGCCGGTCGACGAGGCCTCGTCCTCGTTGGTCGTCAGCTCGTGCGGATCCCCGCGCGACGGGCCCAGGCCACCGCCTCGGCACGGCTCGACACGCCGAGCTTGCGGTAGACGCTGCGCACCTGCGACTTGACGGTGTTGCGCGTGACGAACAGCTTCGACGCGATCTGCTCGAGGGTGACGTCCTCGGACAGGTTCGACAGCACGACCTGCTCACGGCGGGTCAGGATCATGCCCGGGTGAACCGAGATCGGGCTGTTCAGCTCCATGGTGCTCATGCTCGTTCCTCCATCGCGGCCGCCGGTCGTGACGTGACCGGCCTGGGGACAGCCGCTACGCATGGGGAGGAGGAGGAGCCCGTTTCATGACGCGCGTCACGCCGAGTTGTGCGTCCGACGACGCAGAACGGGCCGGTGCGCGTCCGTCACAGTCACGCACCGGCCCGTGTTTGCGCTGGTCAGAGCGCTGCCACGGTGATCTTCGGTCCAGAATCTCCGAAGGTCACAGTTTGGTCACAACGTGCCGAGTCGGCACTCAGGCGGTGTGCTGGGCGTACTCCTCGGCCGTGAGGAGGTCGCCCGTGGCGGTCACCTCGACCTTGAAGAGCCACCCCGCGCCGAACGGGTCGGCGTTGACGATCGCCGGGTCGTCGACCGCGGCCTGGTTGACCTCGACGACGGTTCCGCTCACGGGCGAGTAGAGCTCCGAGACCGACTTGGTGGACTCGATCTCCCCCACCACCGACCCGGCCTCGATCGTGGACCCGACCTCGGGCAGCTCGAGGTAGACGACGTCACCCAGCGCGTCGGCCGCGACGGACGTCACGCCCACCGTGGCCGGGGTGCCGTCGTCGACCCACTCGTGCTCGACGGAGTAGCGCAGGGTGGTGGGGAAGTCGGCCATGGGGATCTGCTCCTTCACAAGTGTTCGCTGAGGGTCCGGGGACGATCGTCCTACGGACGCGAGTAGAACGGGAGGGGGACGACGACGAACGGCTCGGCGCGGCCCCGCACGTCGACGGCGAGCTCGGTGCCCTCCGCGGAGACCTCCGGGGTCACGTACGCCATCGCGATCGGGTACCCGAGCGTCGGCGACGGCGCGCCCGAGGTCACCGTCCCGACCTTGACGCCCGCGGAGTCGTCGTGGTGCCGGAACACGACGTCGTACCCGGCGCGCGCCGGCCGGCGGCCCTCCCCCTTGAGCCCGACGAGGACGCGCGAGGGCTGGCTCGCCTTGCGCGAGGCGAGCGCGGCGCGGCCGACGAACTCGACCGGGGTGCCGTCGTCGTGCACCTTGTCGAGCTTGACGACGCGGCCGAGCCCGGCCTCGTAGGGCGTGGTCGTGGTGTCGAGCTCGTGCCCGTACAGGGGCATGCCCGCCTCGAGGCGCAGCGAGTCGCGCGCCGCCAGGCCGGCCGGGACGAGGCCGTGCGGCTCCCCCGCCGCCAGGGCGGCCCGCCACAGCTCGGCGGCGCGCTCGGCCGGGACGAACAGCTCGAAGCCGTCCTCCCCCGTGTAGCCGGTGCGCGCGACGAGGGCCTCGACGCCGGCGACGGTCGCCGGGGCCGACGCGTAGTACCGCAGGGACCGGACCGTCTCGACGTCGTCGGGCGCGGTCATCGAGGCGACGATCTCCTCGGCGCGCGGGCCCTGGACCGCCACGAGCGCGGTGGCCTCCGAGCGGTCGTCGACGACGACGTCGAAGCCGGCCGCGCGCTCCGTGAGCTCCCGCGCGACGAGCGGCGCGTTGCCGGCGTTCGCCACGACGAGGAAGTGGTCCTCGGCGAGGCGGTAGACGATGAGGTCGTCGAGCACCGACCCGTCCTCGGCGCACAGCATCGAGTACCGGGCGCGCCCGACGGGGATCGCGGTCGCGTGCCCGACGATCGCGACGTCGAGCGCGGCCGCCGCCTGCGGGCCGACGAGGTGGATCTCACCCATGTGCGACAGGTCGAACAGGCCCGCGGCCTCGCGCACGGCGCGGTGCTCGGCGAGGTCCGAGGTGTAGCGCAGCGGCATGAGCCACCCCCCGAACCCGGTGAGCGTGGCACCGAGCGCGAGGTGCTCGTCGTGCAGCGGGGTCTTCCTGTCCTGCTGGTCCTCGGTCATCGAGGCTCCTTCGGCGTCGTTGCGGACGTGGGTCGGCTCAGCGGGCGTCGGCGTAGGCCGCCGGCGGCGGGCACGCGCACACGAGGTTGCGGTCGCCCTTGGCGCCGTCGATGCGGCGCACCGGCGGCCAGTACTTCTGGGCGCGCAGGCTCGCGACCGGGAACGCGGCGAGCTCGCGCGGGTACGGCCGCGTCCACTCGTCCGCCATGACCGACGCCGCGGTGTGCGGGGCGTTGCGCAGCGGCGAGTCCTCGAGCGGCCAGCGGCCCGACGCGACGGCGTCGATCTCGCCGCGGATGGCGATCATCGCGTCGACGAACCGGTCGAGCTCCGCGAGGTCCTCGCTCTCGGTCGGCTCGACCATGAGCGTGCCCGCGACGGGGAACGACATCGTCGGGGCGTGGAAGCCGTAGTCGATGAGGCGCTTGGCCACGTCCTCGGCCGTCACGCCCGTCTCGGCGGTGATCTGCCGCAGGTCGAGGATGCACTCGTGCGCCACGAGGCCGTTCGCGCCCGAGTAGAGCACCGGGAAGTGGCCGTCGAGGCGCGCGGCGACGTAGTTGGCCGCGAGCACCGCAGTCTTGGAGGCGTGCGTGAGCCCGTCGGGGCCCATGAGCGCGAGGTAGGCGTACGAGATCGGGAGGATGCCCGCCGACCCGTGCGGCGCCGCGGAGACGGGCGCGATCCCCTCCCCCGCGCCCGGCTCGCCCGCGCGCGCGCCCGGCGTCGGGTCGCCCGGCAGGAACGGGACGAGGTGCTCGGCCACCGCCACGGGCCCGACGCCGGGGCCTCCGCCGCCGTGCGGGATGCAGAACGTCTTGTGCAGGTTGAGGTGCGAGACGTCGCCGCCGAACTCCCCCGGGCGCGCGAGCCCGACGAGCGCGTTGAGGTTGGCGCCGTCGATGTACACCTGACCGCCCGCCTCGTGTACAAGGTCGCAGACCTCGCGCACGTGCTCCTCGTAGACGCCGTGCGTCGACGGGTAGGTGATCATGATCCCGGCCACGAGCTCGCCGTGCTGCTCGAGCTTGGCGCGCAGGTCGTCGAGCAGGATCTCGCCGTCCTCGGCGGTGGCCACGACCTCGACGCGCAGGCCCGCGAGGGCCGCCGACGCCGCGTTGGTGCCGTGCGCCGAGGCGGGGATGAGCACGATGTCACGCTCCGCCTCGCCGCGCGACGCGTGGTACGCCTTGATCGCGAGCAGGCCCGCGAACTCGCCCTGCGAGCCGGCGTTGGGCTGGACCGACACCGCGGCGTAGCCGGTGATCTCGGCGAGCCGGGCCTCGAGCCGCTCGACCAGCTCGGCGTAGCCCCGGGCCTGGTCGGCCGGCACGAACGGGTGGATGTCGGCGAACTCCGGCCAGCTGATCGGCTCCATCTCGGCCGTCGCGTTGAGCTTCATCGTGCACGAGCCGAGCGGGATCATCGTCCGGTCGAGCGCGAGGTCCTTGTCGCTCAGCGAGCGCAGGTAGCGCAGCATCGCCGTCTCCGAGCGGTGCGTGCTGAAGACGGGGTGCGTGAGGTAGTCCGTGGTGCGCAGCAGCGCCTCCGGGACACCGAGGTCCTCGGCCGCGTCGCCGGCGTGCGCGCCGAAGAGCGCGAGCACCGCGTCGACGTCCTCGGCCGTCGTCGTCTCGTCGCACGCGATCTGTACATGATCGGCGTCCGCGATGTACAGGTTGTACCCGGCCTCGACGGCGGCGGCGCCGATCTGGTGCGCGCGGCCCGGGACGACGGCCCGGACGGTGTCGAAGAAGACGTCGTGCTCGACCTCGACGCCCGCCGCGCGCAGCCCCGCCGCGACGGTGACGGCCCGGCCGTGCACGCGCTCGCCGATCGCCCGCAGGCCCTCGGGGCCGTGGTACACCGCGTACATCGACGCCACGATCGCGAGCAGGGCCTGGGCGGTGCAGATGTTCGACGTCGCCTTCTCGCGGCGGATGTGCTGCTCGCGCGTCGCGAGCGCGAGGCGATAGGCCACCGCGCCGTCGGCGTCGACCGACACGCCCACGAGGCGACCGGGCAGCTGGCGCTCGAGCCCCTTGCGGACCGCCATGTACGCGGCGTGCGGGCCGCCGTAGAACAGCGGGACCCCGAATCGCTGCGCCGAGCCGACCGCGACGTCGGCGCCGAGCTCGCCGGGGGAGACGAGCATCGTGAGCGCGAGCAGGTCGGTCGCCATGGTGACGAGCGCGCCGCGCTCCTTGGCCTCCGCGACGACGCCCCGCGCGTCGAGCACGCGGCCGGACGCGCCGGTCTGCTGGAGCACGACGCCGACGAGGTCGCCCTCGGGCAGCGTGCCGCCGTCGGACACGACCTCCTCGAGGCCCGCGGCCAGACCGTCGTCGAGCCGCGCGACCACGACCGGCAGGCCGATCGCCTCGGCGCGGCCCCGCGTGACGGCGAGGCTCTGCGGGAAGAGGTCGGCGTCGAGCACGACGTAGCCGCTCTTCGCGCGCGAGGCCCGCCACATGAGCGCGACGGCCTCGGCGACCGCGGTCGCCTCGTCGAGCAGCGACGCGCCCGCGATCTCCAGGCCCGTGAGGTCCTCGACGACCTGCTGGAAGTTGAGCAGCGCCTCGAGGCGGCCCTGCGAGATCTCGGGCTGGTACGGCGTGTACGCGGTGTACCAGGCCGGCGACTCGAGCACGTTGCGGCGGATGACCGGGGGAGTGACGGTCCCGTAGTAGCCGAGCCCGATCATCTGGCGCTTGACCTGGTTCTTCGCGGCGATCTCGCGCAGGTGGTCGAGCACCTCGGCCTCGCTGCGGGCCGGCGGCAGGTCGAGCGGGCGCTCGGTGCGGATCGCCTTGGGCACCGCCGCGTCGACCAGCTCGTCCAGGCTGTCGTAGCCCAGCTGGTCCAGCATCGCGCGGACCTCGTGCCCGCGCGGGCCGACGTGGCGGTCGGCGAAGACGTCGGGGTCGTGGGCGGAGGATCCCGCGGGGTGGTGGGTCACGTCGAGCGCTCCGTGGTGGTCGGGCCGGGGCAGGCGGTCGGGGACGAGCTGTCCCTCCCCGCTCTGTCATCGGACCGCGCCGGGCCGGGGCCCGGGTCGCACGTCGACCTGAGAGATTTGCCGGTCCGCCTCCACGGGGCGCGCCGGCTTGCACCGTCGGTGAGCCTGACCGGCGTCGTACGACGACGGACGGGCCGCTTTCCAGAGTTGCCTCACCGCGGCGGTACGGGGGCCTGAGAGATTCCCGGGGAGGGTTTGCTCCTTCGGCGCCGACGGCCCTGCTGCCAGGTCCGCCGAGCTCTCCCGTCGCGGTTCGAGCGGCGTGTTGCGTTGTGAGGTGGATCCTACCCGCCCGCCGAGGTAGCGCGTCCCCCCGCGAGGTAGCGCTCCGCCCGGCGAGGTAGCGCTCCGCGCGGCGAAGTAGCGCGTCTCGCGCCGGTGAGAGCGCTACGTCGTCGCCTCGCACGCTACCTCGGCGGGAAACGCGCTACTTCGGCGGGAAACGCGCTACCTCGGCGGGTCGAGCGCTACCTCGGCGGGGTCGTGGACGACGACGGCGCGCACCATCGCGAGGCGCTCGAGCGTGCGCAGCAGGGCGCGGGCGCGGCGCTCGCCGGCGCGGAAGGCGAGCGCGACGACGCCGCGCGACGACCGGCCCTCGCCGCCGGGCTCGGTCACGCGCGTCGACAGCGAGTCCACGGCGACGCCGCGCGAGGCGAACACGCTGGTCAGCGTCGCGACCGTGCCCACGGCCTCGGCGCCGACCACCTCGACGTCGACGGTCCAGCGCGGCTCGGACCCGGGCGCGACGTCCGGGGGAGTGGTGGCCGCCGCGCCGACGGGTGCGCCGTCGGGGCCGGCGCCGACCCCGAGCGCGGCGAGCATCGCGTCGGTCGAGCGGGCCGCCACGGACAGCAGCCGCGCCTCGTCGTCGGCGAGCGGGTCGAGCAGCACGTGCTTCCAGCCCTCGGGCCCGAGCGTCACGGGCACGCCCTGCACGCGTCCGGGCACGTCGACGACGCCGTCGAGCTCGCCGTCGAGCGCCACCTGGGCCGCGACGACGACGTCGCGCCCGTCGAGCACCGTGCGCACGAGGTCGACCGTGGCCGCGGCGGTCGCCGCCGGGGTCTTCGCACCGGACTGGTGCGTCAGGGACGGCCGCGCGACGACGCGCAGGTCCGCCGGCATCGCGTCGACCCGCAGGAACGCCTCGGGGACGTCGCGCGGCGCGACCTCGTCGATCACCCGGTTCGCTGCCGCGACGTCGGCGGGCAGCGTGTCGAGCGTGCGCCCGCGCCGCAGGTACGCCATGGCGGCGGCGCACTCGTCGTCGTCGAGCCCGGCGACGGTCACGGTCGACCAGAGCGGCACGGCACGCTCGCCGTGCTGCCCGCCGACGAACCCGCCGACGCGGTGCCGCCGCACGCCGAGCTCGACCGCGATCTCGCGGCGGAAGCGCAGCGTGTCGAGCCACGCGCCCATGCCGATGACGCGGTGGCGGCCGAGCACCTCGGCCATGACGGCGACGCCGAGCTCGACCGGGTTCGTCACGACGATGACGACCTCGCGGCCCGACCCGTGCCGTGCGAGCGCCTCGGCGTAGGTGCGCAGCACGTCGAGGTTCGCGGCCGCGAGCGCCGCTCGGTCGGCGCTGATGCCGACCCGGGCGGGCGCGGTGCGTCCGGCCGTGACGACGACGACGTCGGCCGTCACCTCGTCGGGCGACAGCGCGACGTCGATCAGCGGCGCGCGCTCCTCGAACGCGTCCGCGAGGTCGGCGCGCAGGCCGAACGCCGCGGAGCGGGAGGCGCCGTCGGGCCGCCCGACGAGCTGCAGGCGTGACGTGGGGGAGAGCAGCCCGCCCGCGATGAGCTGGGTGCAGACCTGCCGGCCCACGTCTCCCGTGGCCCCGAGCACCGCGACGTCCATGCCTGCACCCTAGGGGTGCGGGCACGGACGCGCGGACGCCGGCGGCTACTCCTCGAACTCGACGTTCCCGCGGCAGGCGATGCCAGGGCTGGGGACGACGCCCTTCAGGCCGTTCTTCACGTACATGCCGTAGCTCTGCACCCGCCCGCGCTCGCGGAAGCCGTACAGGTGGTCGTCGTTGAACTCCGGCGGCTGGTTCTCGAGCGCGTCGAGCCGGTCCTGGCCCGAGAACGCGCACGCCGACGACGCCGTGTGCGCGCCGGGGATCGGGTCGCCCCGGCCGTTCGTCTCGCCCGCCTGGGCCGCTGCCGCGCCGCCGACGACCAGCCCGAGCACCGTCACGCTCGTGATGAGGACACGCTTCACGTCGCCCACCTCCTCGTGGGTGAGGGCGTCCGGACAGGTCGGGGGCGAGCCGGTCCTCCCTCGATCGAACGATACGCCGCGCCCCGGGCGGCCGGATCCGGCGAGCGCGGAACTTCACCCGGGTGAAGCGGAACGGTCTCCGGACGGACGGACGGGCTAGGCGAGCTCGAGGTCGCGCGCGACGTCGACCATCGCGTCGACGACGGCGCGCACGGCGCGGCTGGGCTCGTGCCGCGTCGCGCGGTGCCGCACGACGAGCCGCCGCGAGCCGAGCCCGGGAAGCCCGACGACCTCGACGCCGTCGGGCACGTCCCCGCCCTGGAGCGCGAGCGACGGCAGCATCGCGACGCCCTGCCCCGCGGCGACGAGCGCGAGCGCGGTGTCGAAGTCGAAGTAGGCGTGGCGCGTGGTGGGCGTGGCGCCGAGCGCGCGCGACAGCCGGCGCAGCGCGCGGTCGGCGGCCGTGCCGGCCTCGGGGCCGATCCACGTGACGTCGCGCAGGTCGTCGATGCGCTCGGGCGTCGGCATCGACGTCGGGACGACGAGCCGCCACGGCTCGTCGAGCAGCGGGACGTCGTGCGCGCCGCGCGGGGCCGGGGCGTCGACGTCGACGTCGCGCTCGAGCAGGACGACGTCGAGGTCGCCTGCGCGCAGCATGCGCACGGCCTCGGCGGGCTCGTGCTCGCGCACGTCGACCTCGACGCCGGGGTGGCGCTCGGCCAGGGCGGCGAGCGTGGGCGCGACGACCGCGCGGATCGCCGTCTGGAACGCCCCGAGCTTGACCTGTCCCGTGACGCCCTCGCCGAGCGCGGCGATCGCCTGGCGCGCCTCGAGCAGCTCGGCCTCGATCCGCTCGGCCGCGTCCGCGAGCACGCGGCCCGCCGCCGTGAGCGTGACGCCGCGCGGCCCGCGGTCGAGCACCGCGTAGCCCTCCTCGGCCTCGAGCCGGGCGATCTGCTGGGACACCGCGGACGGGGTGACGTGCAGAAGATCCGCTGCCGCGAGCACGCCCCCCGCGCGGTGCACGGCAAGGAGGAAGGCAAGTCTTCGTGGGTCGGTTGCCATGTAGCGATGCTAACTGGCTGGATGCAGAAAGATTCGATTGTGCTGAAGCAACTGAGTGCCGCACCATAGGGGTGTCGCCGGCCGGTGCACACCCCTTCCCCGGTCACCGGCGTCCACATCTCATCCCCCCTGTCGTGACGCGCGCGAGCGTGTCACCACGTCGTGCTGCCAGGAGGCTTGCATGTCGTTCTCGATGCTGACGCTCGTCACCGCACTCGGCTGGGTCGGCGCGGTCGCCGGGCTGGTCGCCTACGGCATGGTCACCCGGGGCCGCTGGTCGCCCAGCTCGCTGCCGTTCCAGGTCGCGAACATGTGCGGTGCGACGCTGATGTTCCTCGTCGCGGCGGTCAACGGCGTGTGGCCGTCCGCCGCGGCCAACGCTGCCTGGATGCTCATCGGCTCCCAGGCGCTCGTAGCGATCGCCCGCGCCCGGCGCGAGGCGCGCGACGCCGCGGGCGACCGCCCGGCCGCCGCGGCCGTCGACCTCGCGGCCTGACCCGCGCCGCACCCGCCCGGCGGGTGCACCCCGCGCCGCGTGCCGCCGTCGTGGGCGTCAGCCGCGCCGGCGCACGACGGCGGGCACGACCGCCCACAGGAACAGCAGGACGCCCAGGATCGAGGCGCCGACGACCAGGCCCGCGGTGCGGTCCACCACGACGTCGAAGATCAGCAGGACCGTCCCCGTCATCACGAACGCGAGCAGGACGATCGCGACGCGCGTCATGCGGTCGCCACCGGTGACCGTCTGCGGCTTGAGGTGCTTGCGGAAGAGCGCACGGTGCAGCGCGACGGGGGAGACGAGCATGCCCGTCGTCGCCACGGACAGCACCACCAGCACGAGGTAGACCGCGCGCTGGTAGGCGTCGAGGTCCGCGAACCGGGGCTGGAACGGCAGCGTCAGCAGGAAGCCGGTGAGGATCTGCACCCCGGTCTGCATCACGCGCAGCTCCTGCAGCAGCTCGGCCCAGTTGCGGTCCGAGCGCTCCTCGACCGTCTCCCGCCGGCCCCCGTGCGAGGGGCCGCCGAGGCCCGCCACGGCGTCCGCCATGAGGCTCCTTCCCTCGTCCGCGCACTTCGCGCGCCCGGTGTGCATCGTGCCCCGCGCCCGCGGAGCACGCGCGCGGAGAAGCGCTTCTCGTGCGAGTGCCCTGGCCCGGACGGACAGTGGCGGTGCCGGTCGAGATCCGGCCGGACCGTGAAGAAGGAGCGGGAACGTGCGCAGAAAGCTGCCGTCCACGATCGTGCTCGCCGTCGCGACGGCACTCGCCCTCGCCGCGTGCGCGCAGGGGACCCAGAGCCAGGACGAGGGCGACTCCGAGGGTGGCGGCGTCGACTTCGGCGCCGAGCCGGGCGACCGGCTGTCCATCATGGGCTTCGGCACCGGTGACGAGATCGCGACGGTGCGGTACGAGCGCGCGCTCGAGGCGCTGGGGGACGTCGACGTCCGCCTCGCCGAGGGCGAGCTCGACATCCAGGCCTTCCTGTCCGCCGTCGCGTCCGGCAACCCGCCCGACATCGTCTACGCCAACCGCGACCAGATCGGGACGTTCGCCTCCCGCGGCGCGATCATCCCGCTCGACGAGTGCATCGAGGCGCACGAGATCGACGTCGACGCCTACCGCGACGCCGCGCTCGCGCAGGTGACGTTCGACGACCAGGTGTACGGCATCCCCGAGTTCAACCAGGTCCAGCTCACGATGGCCAACGCCGACCTGCTGAGCGCCGCGGGCTTCACCGTCGAGGACGTCAACGGCTCCGACCGCGAGACGATCCAGGCCGCCAACGAGGCGATCATGGCGAACGAGGGCGGCAAGCTCTCCGTGATCGGGTACGACTCCAAGCTGCCCGAGTTCCTGCCGCTGTGGGCGAAGACCGCCGGCAAGGACCTGCTCTCCGAGGACGGCCGCACGGCCCAGCTCGACGACCCGGACGTCGTCGAGGCGCTCGAGTTCGCCGTCGGCGTCTACGACGCCCAGGGCGGCTTCCCCGCCGTCAAGACGTTCCGCGACTCGGCCGACTTCTTCGGGGCGGGCAACCAGTTCGCCTCCGGCACGCTCGGCGCGATGCCCATGGAGCAGTGGTACATCAACGTGCTCAACGAGGTCTCGCCCGACGCCCCGCTCGCGTTCGACGCGTTCCGCGGCACCGACGGCGAGGCGATCGCGTTCGCGACGGGCTCGGCCTGGGCGGTCCCGCGCGGCAGCGCCAACCCGCAGGCCGCGTGCCTGTTCGCCAAGACCATGACCGAGACCGAGTCCTGGCTCGCCGCCGCCGAGGCCCGCGCGTCGGACCGCGAGGCGAACGGCCTCGTGTTCACGGGCGTGCTCACGGGCAACGAGGAGGCCGACGAGCAGATCCGCTCCGAGCTCGTGCCGACCGACGCCCCGGCGCCGTGGTCCGACGCGATCGACGCGATGTACGAGGCCAACGAGGCCGCGTTCACCCTCCCGGCGAACCCCGCCGACGCCGAGTTCAAGACCGCGTGGCAGGACGCCGTCAACCGCGTCCTCAACGGGCAGCAGGAGCCCGCCGACGCGCTCGCCCAGGCCCAGCAGGAGGCGCAGTCCGCTCTCGACGAGGCGTGGGCGACGTGGGAGGAGGACAACTCGTGACCTCGGCCGCGGCGGCCCCCGCGGCACGCGGGGCGCCCGCCGCACCGTCGCCGCGACGCCGCCGCGCGTCCGTGAGCTCACGGCGCGAGCGGAACGCCGGGCTGCGCTTCATCAGCCCGTGGATCGTGGGGTTCCTCGTCTTCACGGCGTGGCCGATCCTCTACAGCGCCTACCTCTCGCTGACCGACTACGACGTCCTCACCGACCCGTCGTTCGTCGGGCTCGAGAACTACGAGCGCATGGCAGCGGACCCCAAGGTCGCCCTGGCCCTGTACAACACGTTCGTCTACACGGTCATCCAGGTGCCGCTCTACGTCGTGGTCGCCCTCGCGCTCGCGCTGCTGCTCAACCAGGCGGGACGGTCGGCCGGATTCTTCCGCACCGCGTTCTTCATCCCCAAGATGACGCCGCCGGTCGCGGTGGGCGTGCTGCTCCTGCTGCTGTTCAACGGGCAGTACGGGCTGGTCAACGAGGTGCTCGGCTGGTTCGGCATCACCGGGCCGTCCTGGACCACCGACGCGGCGTGGATCAAGCCGGGCCTCGCGCTCATCAGCCTGTGGAGCGTGGGGTCCTCGGTCATCATCCTGCTCGCGGCGCTGCGCGACGTGCCGACCGAGCTCTACGACGCCGCGCGCGTCGACGGCGCGAGCTGGTGGCGCCGCACGCGCGCCGTCACGCTCCCCATGATCAGCGGCGCGCTCTTCTTCGTCACGGTGGTCAACACCATCGCGGCGTTCCAGATGTTCACCGAGGCGTACTCGGCGTACTTCGGGGCGGGCAACTCGACGTACTCCAACGACGCCGCGCTGTTCTACGTCATCTACCTGTTCCGGCAGGGCTTCGAGCAGCTCAACATGGGCTACGCGTCCGCGCTGGCCTGGCTGCTCTTCGTCGTCATCATGCTCGTCACCGCGGTGCAGCTCCTCGTGTCGCGGCGGCTCGTCTACTACGAGGGGGAGCAGCGATGACCGCCGTCCCGGCCGGCGGCCCGCCCGCCGTCGACCCGGCGCCGGGCCCGGCTCCCGGCCCGACGGCGGTGGCCGGCACGGGTGCACCGGCGTCGCCCCCGCAGGTGGCAGCCCTCCCGCGCGTCGGCGCCCCGGGCGGCCCGCGCCGCCCCGAGCCCGCGCGGCGACGCTGGCTGCGCGCGATCGTGATCACGACGCTCGTGGCGCTCACCGTGGCCTTCGTCTACCCGCTGATCTGGCTGCTGTCGGCGTCGTTCAAGCCGCGCGCCGAGGTGTTCGACAACCGGCTCATCCCGGCGACGCCCACGCTCGACAACTACGTCACGGTGTGGCAGGAGGCCCCGCTCGCGCTGTGGCTGGTCAACACGCTCGTCGTGACCGTGCTCGCCGCGGGGACCGTGACGATCTCCTCGGCCCTCGTGGCCTGGGGCTTCGCGTACTTCCGGTTCCGCGGCCGCGGCGCGCTGTTCGGGCTCGTGCTCGCGACGATGATGCTGCCGGGCGCGGTCACGCTCATCCCGACGTTCCTCATCTGGAACTCGCTCGGGCTCGTCGGGACGAACGTGCCCCTGTGGGCCGGCAACCTGTTCGGGTCGGCGTTCTACATCTTCCTGCTGCGGCAGTTCTTCCTCGGGCTGCCGCGCGAGCCGTTCGAGGCCGCGAAGCTCGACGGCGCGAACAACTGGACGATGTTCTGGAGGATCGCGGTGCCGCTGTGCCGGCCGGCGATCGTCCTGACGTTCCTCTTCGAGGCGCAGGCGTCGTGGACCGACCTCATGAGGCCGCTCGTCTACCTCCAGGACTCCTCGACCTACACCATCCCGCGCGGCCTCAAGGCGCTCATCGACCAGTTCGGTCCGGGCGGCGAGTCGCAGTGGGAGATCGTCGTCACGGCGTCGGTCATCACGACGATCCCCATGATCGTCCTGTTCTTCCTGGGCCAGCGGCACTTCGTCCAGGGCATCTCCACCACCGGATCGAAGGGATGAGCATGCGCGCTCTCACGTGGCAGGGCCGGGAGGACGTGTCGGTCGAGACGGTCGACGACCCGACGATCGTCGCCCCGAACGACGCGGTGGTCCGCGTGACCTCGACGGCGATCTGCGGCTCCGACCTGCACCTGTACGGCATCCTCGGCATGTTCCTCGACGCGGGGGACGTCCTCGGGCACGAGGCGATGGGGGTCGTGGAGGCGGTCGGCCCCGAGGCGGGCGACCTCAAGGTCGGCGACCGCGTCGTCGTGCCGTTCAACATCTCGTGCGGGACCTGCTTCATGTGCTCCCGCGGCCTGCAGTCGCAGTGCGAGACCACGCAGGTCCGCGAGCACGACAAGGGGGCCGCGCTCTTCGGCTACACGCGGCTCTACGGCTCCGTCCCGGGCGGGCAGGCGCAGTACCTGCGCGTCCCGCAGGCGCAGTACGGACCGATCGTCGTGCCCGACGACGGCAGCCCGGACGAGCAGTGGCTCTACCTGTCGGACGTGGTCCCCACGGCGTGGCAGGCCGTCGAGTACGCGGACGTCGCGCCGGGCTCGAGCGTGGTCGTGCTCGGGCTGGGCCCGATCGGGCAGATGTGCGCGCGCATCGCGCTGCACAAGGGCGCCGGGCACGTCGTCGGGGTCGACCAGGTGCCCGAGCGCATCGCCATGGCCGCGCGGCACGGCGTCGAGGTGCTCGACCTCAACCGCACGGGCGACGGCGACGTCCTGGAGGCGGTGCGCGCGGTGACCGACGGGCGCGGGGCCGACTGCGTCATCGACGCGGTCGGCATGGAGGCGCACGGGTCCCCGCTCGCCGAGCTCACGCAGAAGGCCGTCGGGTTCCTGCCCGACGCCGTGGCCGCGCCCTTCGTGGGCAAGGCCGGCGGCGACCGCCTCGCCGCCCTGTACACGGCGATCGACGTCGTGCGGCGCGGCGGGACCGTGTCGATCAGCGGCGTGTACGGGGGAGCGAAGGACCCGCTGCCGCTCATGCAGCTGTTCGACAAGCAGGTCACCGTGCGCATGGGCCAGGCGAACGTGCGGCGCTGGCTGCCCGACGTGCTGCCGCTGGTCCAGGACCCCGCCGACCCGCTCGGCGTCCTGGACCTGGGCACGCACCGCATGTCGCTCGAGCAGGCGCCCGACGCCTACCGCATGTTCCAGAAGAAGGAGGACGGCTGCATCAAGGTCGTCCTGGACCCCTGGGCCTGACGCCCGTCAGGGGCGCCGCCCGAGCGTCACGTCGACGACGACCGCGCGGTGGTCGCTCAGCCCGAGGTCGAGCGCGCGTGCGGGGCCCGCGGCGTCGACGTCCCCGTCGGCGAGCACGTGGTCGATCTGCAGGAACGGCCGGGCCGCCGGGTACGTCGGCACGTGGACGAGCTCGCGCCACCCCGTGATCCGGGAGGCTAGCGCGCCGCGGATGTTGAGGTCGCCCAGCAGCACGAGCGGTCGCGGCGCCGCGCGCAGGTGCCGCCGCAGGGACCAGAGCTGCGCCCGGTTCCAGCGGCCCCACGACGACAGGTGCGTGCCCACGACGGTGAGCGGCCCGTCGGGCGTCTCGACGACCGCGGCGAGCGCCGCGCGGGGCTCGTCCGGGCCGAGCTGGAGGCCGACGAGGTACGGCGTGACGGTCGGCAGCCGCAGGCGGCGCCACGCGCTCACGGGGTGCCGCGAGAGCAGCGCGATGCCGTACGAGGGCCCGTCGGCTTCGTCGCCACGGGCGCGCCGGCGGCCGGACCACGTCCTGAGCAGGGACGACACCTTCTGTACATCCGCACTTTCCGCAGATGTACGGACGTGCCGGGCGAGTCCGACCTGGCCCGTGAGGGTCGGGACGAAGCGCGTCTCGCGCGCGCCGATCGCCTCCTCGACCGCGCCGAGCAGGTCGGCCCGCTCCGAGCGGTCCTGGGCGCGGTCGACCTCCTGGAGCGCCACGACGTCGGGGTCGAGCGCGGCGAGCGCCGCGCCGAGCCGCGCGGCGTCCACGCGGCCGTCGTCCCCGCGGCCGTGGCGGACGTTGAACGTCACGAGCCGGATCACGCCGCACCGCCGCAGGAGACCTCGGCGACGAGCGCGCGGTGGTCGGACGTGCCCGTGTGGACCGCGCCGCCCGGCCCGACCGCGTGCACGGGCCCGGACCCGAGGATGTGGTCGATCTGGTGGACGGGCTCCTCGAGCGGGTACGTCGGCGCCTCGGCGAGCGGCCGCCAGCCCGTGAGCCGCGCCGGGATACGGCCGCGCAGGTTGAGGTCGCCCGCGACGACGAGCGGGCGCGGCAGGTGCCGGCACGCCCACCACAGGCGCCGGATCTGCACCGCGTTCCACCCCGGCAGGAACGTCAGGTGGGTCGAGACGACCGTGAGCGGGCCGCCCGGCACGTCGATCATGGCCGCGAGCGCCGCCCGGGGCTCGTCCTTGACGAGGATCGGCGGCCGGTCCTTGAGCATGAGCGGCCACCGGATCGGCAGGGCGGGCAGGGCGAGGCGCCGCCACCGGATCACCGGGTGGCGGCTCACGATCGCGATGCCGTACTCGGCGACGCCGGGCTGCGCCTCGCCCGTCGCGGCCGACCACACACCGGGCTCGCCGTGCAGCGTCGCGGCGAAGCGGTGGTACGGCGCGCCCGCGGCCTCGGCGGCGACGCTCGTGAGGTCGGCGCTCGTCGAGCGCGGCTGGTCGCGGTCGACCTCCTGCATCGCCAGGATGTCGGCGTCGAGCCCCGCGACGGCTCTGCCGAACCTCCGGAGGTGCACCTCGCCGTCGGACAGGGACCGCCCGTGGAGGATGTTGAAGGTCGCGATCCGCAGGCTCGTGGTCATCACAGCCGATTCTGTGCGGAGCCGCAGGTCGTCGCACCCCCGGCGGCACGCCGTCGGGCACCCGGCGAACGCGCGCGATCGCGTGCACCATGGATCGGTGACCCGGGAGAACCCATGGCCCATCTGACGCGGGACGAGCGCGAGCACCTGCGCGACGCCGTGCGCCTGAGCGCGGTCGCGCTGCGCGAGGCAGGCATCCAGTACGCGCTGTGCGGCGGGTACGCGGCGTTCGCGCGCGGCGGCCCGGAGCCGAGCCACGACGTCGACTTCGTCATCCGCGCCGAGGACGCCGACACCGCGCGCGAGGCGCTGAGCAAGGCCGGCCTCGAGCTGCGCGAGCCCGCCGAGGACTGGCTGTTCAAGGCTTACCACCACGAGGCGCTCGTCGACGTCATCTACGTGCTCGGCGGCGAACCGGTCGACGAGCGGCTGCTCGAGGCCGCCGAGACCATGGAGGTCCTCGCGGTGCGGGTGCCCGTGCTGCAGGCCACCGACGTCGTCGCGAGCAAGGTGGCGTGCCTCGCCGAGCACGACTGCGACTACAGCCACCTGCTGCCGATCGTGCGCGCGCTGCGCGAGCAGGTGAACGGCCGCTACGTGCCGTCCTGCCCGGCGTCGAACACGTCCTCGTAGAGGTCGCGCGCCTCGCGCACGACCTCGTCGGGGATGCGCGCGACCGGCTCGACGTCGGCCACGAGCGGCTCGCAGTCGGGCCCGCGCCCGACGACGCGGCCCGCCAGGACCCACGCGTACCGCCCGTTCTCGCCCAGGTGGGCGTACTGGACGAACTGCCGCGCGACCCAGTGCTGCACGGGCCGGTCGAACCACGGCTCGGGGTTGAGCGGGTTGACGGAGAGCCCGGGCAGCTCGCAGCCCGACTCGTGGTCGCGGCTCACCTCCGAGGAGTCCGCCTCGGGGCCTGCGCTGAAACGGACGAAGAGCGGTGCCCGGGAGGTGGCCAGGTCGGCGACCTCGGCGAGCGAGGAGACGGTTCTCATGTCGGTGGTCCGCTGCGTGTCGCCGCGTCAGAAGACCGGCTTGCCGCCGGTCACGCCCAGCACGGTCCCGGAGACGTACGACGCCGTCACCTCGGAGGCCAGGAACACGAACGCCGGCGCGAGCTCGGCGGGCTGGCCGGCCCGGCCCAGCGGGGTGTCGGTGCCGAACGTCTCGATCTTCTCCTCGTACTGCGTGGCGGGCTGCAGCGGCGTCCAGATCGGGCCCGGCGCCACGGCGTTGACGCGGATGCCGCGCTCGCCGACCTCCGCCGCGAGGTTGACCGTGAAGTTGTTGATGGCCGCCTTGGTCGACGCGTAGTCGAGCAGCGTCGTCGAGGGCTCGTACGCCTGGATCGACGAGTTGTTGATGATCGCCGACCCCTGACCCATGTGGTTGAGCGCCTCCTGCGTGATCCAGAAGAGCGCGTAGAGGTTCGTCTTGAGGACGCGGTCGAGGTCCTCGCTCGTGATGTCGGCGATCGACTGGCGGCGGGCCATCTGGAACCCGGCGTTGTTGACAAGGACGTCGAGGCCGCCCAGGCCGCTCACGGCCTTGCGCACGGTCTCGCGCGCGGTCTGCTCGTCGGTGATGTCGCCCGGGAGCAGGAGGCAGCGCGTGCCCGCCTCCTCGACCCACCGGGCGGTCGTCTCGGCGTCGGTGCGCTCCTCGGGCAGGAAGCTGATCGCGACGTCGGCCCCCTCGCGCGCGAAGGCGATCGCGACCGCGCGGCCGATGCCCGAGTCGCCGCCGGTGATGAGCGCGCGGCGGCCCGTGAGCTTCCCCGACCCCTGGTACGACGACTCCCCGTGGTCCGGCTCGGGCGTCATGGGCTCCGTGAGACCCGGCGGCTCCTGCTGCTGCGGAGGGAATCCCTGCTGGTCACCGGACTGCGTCGACATCTCTTCCTCCAGGAGCGGGGTCTCGAGTGGCCGTTCCTCGACCGCAGGCTCACGCTAGAAGGGCGAGAACCCGCTCGCACGGGGTACCTTTTGGACACCCGTTCAGTAGGCGCCCACGGCGTCCCACCGATCGGTCTTCCCCGGGCCCGGCACCGCCGGACCCGTCCTGCCTAATCGCGGGGAGCCCATGCTCCCCGGTCGCGACCCGCCGAGGGAGACGTCCGTGAACGAGAGTGCCCCCTTCGACGAGGCCGTGGAGGCCGCCCTGGCGTCAGGAGCGAAGCCACCCGTCGGCCGATACCGACTGGACCTCAAGACCGCCCGCTGGGTGTGGTCCGACGAGGTCTACGTCATGCACGGCTTCCAGCCGGGCGACGTCGTCCCGACGACCGAGATGATGCTGTCCCACAAGCACCCCGACGACCGTGCGCGCGTCGACGGCGTGCTGCGCGAGGCCGCCCTGACCGGCGAGCCGTTCAGCTCGGTGCACCGCATCTTCGACGCGCAGGGCAAGGTCCGCACTCTCGCCGTGACTGGCCAGGGCCGGCGCGACCCCGAGACCGGCGAGGTCACCGAGCTCGTCGGCTACTTCATCGACGTCACGGAGGCGCAGCGCGAGGCCGCGCAGCGCGAGGCGACCGAGTCGATCCGCGCGTCCGCCGAGCGACGCGCCGCCATCGAGCAGGCCAAGGGCGTGCTCATGGTCGCCTACGGCGTCGACGCCGAGGGCGCCTTCGACGAGCTGCGCACCGCGTCCAACCGCCTCAACGTGCCCGTGCGCGAGCTCGCGGTGTGGCTCATCCACTGGTTCAGCCGGCCAGGGCTCACCGCGTTCCCGACGCGCGACGAGATCGCCGAGTTCCTCGCCGCGCCCGTGCCCGTGCCGCCCGAGCCCGAGAGCGGTGGCACCGACCGCGGCATGCTCACCGCCGGCTGACCCACCCCGGCGAGGTAGCGCGTCTCTCCGCGAGGTAGCGCGCTTTTCGCCGAGGTAGCGCGTCTCTCGCCGAGGTAGCGCGTCTCTCGCCGAGGTAGCGCGTTTTTCGCCGAGGTAGCGCGAACGCAGCGCTACCTCGCGAGGTCCAGCGCTACTTCGCGCCGTGCAGCGCTACTTCGCGAGATCCAGCGCTACTTCGCGCCGTGCAGCGCTACCTCGGCGGGGTCAGAGGGTCTGCTGCCAGGCGACGATGCGGTCGACGGCGCGCGCGACGACGTCGGGCGCGGCGGCGAACGACAGCCGCACCCAGTCGCGCCCGCGGACGCCGTCGAAGTCGGTGCCGGGTGTGATGGCGACGTCGGCCTCGGCGAGGAGGCGCGCGCAGTACTCGACCGAGTCGCCGCCGATGCGCGCGCAGTACTCGGACACGTTCCCGTACAGGTAGAACGCGCCGTCGGCGGGGGCGACGGGCCGCCACCCGAGCTCGGGCACGCGGTCGAGGAGCGCCGCGCGCGACGTCGCGTACCGCGCCACGTTGTCGGCCGCGGCCGCGTACCCCTCGGGGCTGAACGCCGCGATGCCCGCGTGCTGCGCGAGCGCGGGCGGGGACAGCGCGACGTTGCCCGCGAGCGCGCCGACCGGCGCGACGAGCTCCTCGGGCAGCACGAGCCAGCCGAGCCGCCAGCCGGTCATGGCCCAGTACTTGGAGAACGAGTTCACGACGACGGCACCCGCCTCCGTGTACATCGCGGCGGTGGCCTGTTGTACATCCTCGCCGTAGGCGATGCCGTGGTAGATCTCGTCGCTGATCAGGCGCACGTCGTGCTCGCCGCACCAGGTGGCGACCGCCTCGAGCTCGGCGGGCGCGATCATCGTGCCGGTCGGGTTCGCGGGCGAGGCCACGATGAGCCCGTCGAGCCCGCCCTCGTAGTACGCCTCCGTGAGCTGGGGGACCGTCGGCTGGTAGCGGGTCTCCGGCCCGCAGTCGAGCTCGACGACCTCGCACCCGAGCGCCGCGAGGATGTTCTTGTAGGCCGGGTAGCCGGGCCGCGCGAGCGCGACGCGGTCGCCGACGTCGAACGCGGCGAGGAACGCGAGCACGAACCCGCCGCTCGAGCCGGTCGTGACGGCGATGCGGTCGGGGTCGACGCGCGCGCCGTACCAGCGGTCGTAGTGCGCGGCGATCTCGGCCCGCAGCGCCGGCACGCCCATCGCCTCGGTGTAGCCGAGGTCCGCCGTGCGCAGCAGCTCCGCGGCACGCGACCGCACGACGTCGGACGCCCCGGTCGACGGCTCGCCCGCGCACAGGCTCAGCACGTCGAAGCCCGCCTCGCGGCGCGCGTTGGCCGCCGCGAGGATCTCCATGACGGCGAACGGGGGCACGTGGCTGCGGCGCGACACCTTCATGCGCCCATCATGCCCGCAAGGCCCCGCGCTGCCGGGACACAGACAGGGCATGACGCGCCGCACCGTCTCCGCCCTCGCCGTCGCCGTCCTGGGTGCCACGCTGCTCGGGGCGTGCGCGGGTGCACCGCCCCTCGACGAGGGCGTCGAGCGCGCGCCCGGCGTCACGGCCCGGACCGTCGCGCTCGACGACGCGGGCGCGATGCCCGACGTCGTCGCCGCGACCCGGCGCATCGGTACCGTCACGCTCGGCCACGCCCCGCAGGACGGCGACGCCGTCGTCTCGCCCGCGAGCGTCGCCGTCGCGCTCGCGATGCTCACCGAGGGTGCGCGCGGACGGACGCTGACCGAGCTCGAGTCGGTGCTCGGCGCCGAGGGCGACGCCCGCCGCGACGCGTTCGCCGCCCTGCGCACGGCGCTCGCCGCCTACGACGGCGATCCCGCCGTCGTGCAGGACGACGAGCTGCCCGAGCGGCCCGTGCTCCACCTCGCCGACCAGGTCGTGGTCCACGAGGACTACCCGGTCTCCGAGGAGTACCTCGCCGCGCTCGCGGAACAGTTCGACGCCGGGATCCAGCGCACCGACCTCACGTCGCCGGGCGCCACGCGCGTCGTCGACGTCGAGACCATGTCGGCCCTCGTCGACGTGCCGTACGCCGAGGTCGACGGCTGGCGCGCCGCCCGCCTGCCGTACGTCGAGGCCTTCCACACCGACGTGCTGCTCCCGCCCGAGGGCACCGATCCCGCGAGCGCCACGCCGGACCTGCTCGCCGCCGTCGACGCGGCCCTCGACGCCGCCACCGCCGACCTCTCGGGCATCGGCCCCGAGGACCTGGTCGTGGGCCAGGCGTTCCAGCAGGCCGTCCTGCTCGTCGACCAGGGCGGCACCCGTGCCGCCGCCGTCACGGAGATCGGCGCCGAGGCGGTGTCCGGCCTGGTGGCCGTGCAGGAGGTCGAGCTGCACCTCGACCGCCCGTTCCTCCTCACGGTCGACCACACCGAGACGTCGTGGCCGCTGTTCCTCGCCGCGGTCCGCGACCCCCGGCGCTAGCGTGGGGTCATGGCACGCAAGGACCTCGGCGACGACCCGGTCCGGCGCGCGACGCAGTACCGCGTGGACCGCGAGACCGCCCGGGAGCGCGCCGAGACGCGCTCCGACGACGGGCACGACGACGGGTCGGACGGCCCGGCCGAGCAGGACGCCGGCCCGCGCCTGCGCATGGACGACCGGGCGCGCTGGGTCGACACCGTCGTGGACCAGGCGATCCGGCGCGGCGAGTTCGACGACCTCCCGCTCGCGGGCAAGCCGATCCCCGGGCTCAAGGGCTCCTACGACCCGGACTGGTGGCTCAAGAACCTCGTCGAGCGCGAGCAGATCACCGGGATCCTGCCGCCCGCGCAGCTCCGCAAGGACGACGCCGAGCTCGACCAGGTGCTCGACCGCGAGTCGTCCGAGGACCGCGTGCGGAAGCTCGTCGAGGACTTCAACGCACGCGTGATCGACGCGCGGCGCCAGCTCATGGGCGGTCCGCCCGTCGTCACGCCCACGCGCGACGTCGAGCGCGAGGTCGCGCGGTGGCGCGAGCGCCGTGCGGCGCTCGGCGTGCGCCGCGACGCCCCGGCGTCCGCCGACCGTGCGCGGAACGACGACGAGAACGCGGACGAGCGCGCGGACGAGCGCGGCCGCGAGACCCGGCGCCGGCGCTGGTGGCGGCGCGCATGAGCGCCGCAGGCACGCCGGCAGGCCCCCCGACGGGCACCGTCCTCCTCGACCTCCAGGGCACGGTCTACGCCGGCGACGGGCTGATCCCGGGCGCGGACGAGGCGGTCCGCGCGCTGCGCGACCTGGGCCGCGCGGTCCGGTTCGTCACCAACACGGACTCGCAGGACTCGGCGTCGCTGCTCACGACGCTGCGGCGCATGGGCCTCGAGCTCGACGCGTCGGAGCTCTTCACGCCCGTCGACGCCGCGGCCGCCTACTTCGCGCAGCACCCCGGCGCGCGCGTCCACGTCCTGGCCGTCGACGCGGTGCGCGACCAGCTCGCCGCGAGCGTCGACGTCGTGGGGCCGGACGACGACCCGACGCACGTCGTCGTGGGCGACACGCGCGGCATCCTCACCTACGAGTCGCTCGACGCGGCGTTCCGGCCCGTGCTCGACGGCGCCGAGCTGGTCGCGCTGCAGCACGGGCGGTGGTTCCTGTCCGGCGGGAGGCCCACGATCGACACCGGCTCGGTCGTCGCGGCGATCGAGCACGCCGCCCAGGTCAGCGCCCGCACGCTCGGCAAGCCGAGCGTCGACTTCCTCCGCCTCGCGGTGGGCACGGTCAGCCCTGAGCCGCCGCCGGAGCGCACGTGGGTCGTCGGCGACGACCGCTCGTCCGACGTCGCGATGGGCCGCGCGGCGGGCGTCCGCACGGTCCTCGTGCGCACCGGCAAGTTCGCGCGCCAGCAGGGCGACCGTGACCTGCCCGACGCCGACCACGTCGTCGACGACGTCACCGCGCTGCCTGCCCTGCTCGAGCGCGAGGGTGGCGGGTGAGCCCGCTCACCGCGGGCGAGCTCGTCGACCTCGCCGCCGCGGAGCTCGGCGTGCCCGCGCGGCCCACGACGGTCGACGGCGTCGTCGCGGGCGACCCGTCCGCCGTCGTGCGCGGGGTCGCGGTGACGACGCTCGCGACGCTCGAGGTGCTCGAGCGCGCGGTCGCCGCGGGCGCGAACGTCGTCGTCACGCACGAGCCGCTCTTCTACGACCACCTCGGCGCCGCCGACGCCGAGCTCGAGGCCGAGCGCGACCCGGTGCACGCCGCCAAGCGGGCGTTCCTCGCCGACCACGGGATCGTCGTCTGGCGCCAGCACGACGCCTGGCACGACCGCCGGCCCGACGGCGTCGACGAGGGCGCGGCCCGTGCGCTCGGCTGGACCCTCGACCCGGCCGAGGCCGCGCGCGGCACCGCCGTCGCCGACGTCGGACCCACGACGCTGGGCGAGCTCGCGGCCCACGCCGCCCGCGCTCTCGACGCCCGGGCCCTGCGGTTCGTCGGCGACCCGGCGCTGCCGGTCCGCCGCGCCGCCCTCGACCTCGGCTTCCGCGGCTTCGCGCGCAACCGCCGCCTGCTGCGCCGCGACGACGTCGACGCCGTGCTCGTGGGCGAGGCGCACGAGTGGGAGACCGGCTCGTACGCGACCGACGCCGCGCGCGTCCTCGGCACGGGTCTGGTCGTCGTCGGGCACGTCCCCTCCGAGCAGGCGGGCATGCGCTTCTTCGCCGACCGGCTGCGCGACGTCGTGGCACGGCGCGCGCCGGACGTCGACGTCGCGTTCCTCGCGACGCCCGACGCGTACGCGACGCCCTGACGCACCCGGGGCGCTGCGAGTGGCCCGGGGCCCGCCTAGCGTGAGGCGCACGCCCCGGAACCGTCGGCGAGGGAGGGTGCGCCCGTGACGATCAGCCCGTCCTGGTACGGCAACGCCGTGATCTACCAGGTCGACCCGCGGCTGTTCTACGACGCGGACGGCGACGGGTGGGGCGACCTGCCGGGCGTGATCGAGCGCCTGCCGTACCTGCGCGGCCTGGGCACGACGGCGGTCTGGCTGCTCCCGTTCTACGTCTCGCCGTTCCGCGACGGCGGCTACGACGTCGTCGACCACCTCGCGGTCGACCCGCGGCTGGGCGACCTCGCCGACGTCGCCCGACTGCTCGAGACCGCCGACGACATGGGCATCCACGTCATCGTCGAGCTCGTCTGCCAGCACACGTCCGACCAGCACCGCTGGTTCCAGGACGCGCGGTCGAGCCGCACGAGCCGCTACCGCGACTACTACGTGTGGTCGGACGAGCCGGTGAAGACCGGCGTCGAGCCGATGTTCCCCGAGGTCGAGGACGACGTGTGGACGTGGGACTCCGAGGCTCAGCAGTTCTACCGGCACACGTTCTACTCGTTCGAGCCCGACCTGGCCCTCGACAACCCGCGCGTGCGCGACGAGCTCGAGCGGATCATGACGTTCTGGCTGCGGCTGGGCGTCTCGGGCTTCCGCGTCGACGCCGTGCCGTACATGGTCGAGCGCGCGCGCCAGGCAGACCCGGCCGAGGACGGCCAGTGGCTCGTGCGGCAGATGCGCGACGTCGTGACCCGCCAGAACGCGGGCGCGGTGCTGCTGGGCGAGGCCGACGTCGAGCCGCTGCTGTGGGCGCTCGACCAGCAGCCCGACCCGCCCCGGCACGGCCAGTACGCGCAGTGGCTGCGCAACAACGACGAGCTCGACCTCGAGCGCCTGTCCGACGCCGAGCGCGCCGAGGTCCTCGAGGCGTTCGCGCCGCAGCGGCGCATGCAGGTCTACGGGCGCGGGATCCGCCGTCGGCTCGCACCCATGCTCGACGGCGACGCGCGGCGGATCGCGCTCGCGCACGCCGTGCTCTTCTCGCTGCCCGGCCCGCCGATCCTGCGGTACGGGGACGAGATCGGGATGGGCGACGACCTCGCGCGCTCCGAGCGCGAGGCCGTGCGCACGCCCATGCAGTGGACCGACGGCCGCAACGCCGGCTTCTCGCAGGCGGACCCCGACGACCTCGTCGCGCCCGTGATCTCGCACGGCCCCTACGCGTACACCCGCGTCAACGTCGCCGACCAGGCGGTGCACGGCGGCTCGCTGCACAACCGCGTCGGCGCGCTCATCCGGGCGCGGCTCGGGCTGCCCGAGACGGGGCTCGTGCGGCCCGAGCCCGTCGAGGTCACGGGCGCCGACGGGCGGCCCGCGACGTCGGTGCTCGCCCTGCGGTACGCGCACGGCAGCTCGTGCGTCGTGATGCTCGCCAACCTCGCCGACGCCGACGTCGAGGTCACGCTCGACGCCGACCCGCCGGTCGACGCCGCGCTCGTCGACGTCCTCGCCGACCAGGCGTACGACCGCGCGAAGCCCGTGCGCGGGGGCGGCGGGGCGGTGCGCCCGCGCGTCCGGCTCGCCGGGTACGGCTACCGCTGGCTGCGCCCGCGCGACCGCGCCGTCCACGACGCCCCGGGATGACGGCCACGACACCACCACGCCGACCACGCCAGCCCACCAGGAGGTACCCATGACCGTCGAGCCGATGCCCACGCCCATGCTCGAGCGCCGCGCCGAGCAGCTCGAGGACGACGACGCCCTCGACCGCCTGGTCGAGCGCCTCCAGCGCCTCGCGGCGAGCGTGGTGCCCGAGGGCCGCCTGCGCCAGGAGCTGCGCGGACGCTCGCTCGGGCACGCGCTGCACCCCGTGCTCACCGACCTGCCCCTGGGGTGCTGGACCGCCGCGACGGTCCTCGACCTCGTGGGCCCGGAGAAGCACGCCGACGCCGCGCGCACCCTCGTGGGCGCCGGGGTGCTCGCCGTCGTCCCGACCGCCCTCAGCGGGCTCGCCGACTGGGTGGGGCTGCGCAGCACGGCGTCGCGGCGGGTCGGGGCCGCGCACGCGGCGCTCAACGGCGTCGCCGGGACGCTGTTCGCGACGTCGTGGCTGCTGCGGCGGCGCGGCAGCACGTCGGCCGGCATCGCCGCGAGCATGCTCGGCGTGGGGGTCGTGACCGTGAGCGGCTACCTCGGCGGCCACCTCGCGATCGGCCGCGCCGAGCCGTCCGCGAGCGCCACGGACGTCGTCTGAGCGGGCGCGCGCGTCCTCACCTGCGCGAGCACCGGCGTCGGACCCGCACTACCGTCGGGGCGTGAGCGACGTCGCGACCGAGGTGACGACCGGGCCCACGATCTGGGTCCCCGACGTCCTGCCCGGCTTCGAGCAGTTCACGCTCGAGCTGACCGAGGACGTCGAGGGCCCCGTCGTCGCGACGCTCGTGCGCCGCGCGCGCGACGCGGCCCGCGCGGACGTGCCCGACGCGGGCGTCGACGTGCTCTACGTGCACGGGTGGACCGACTACTTCTTCCAGACGCACCTCGCGGACTTCTGGGAGTCGCTCGGCGTGCGGTTCCACGCGCTCGACCTGCGCAAGTACGGGCGGAGCCTGCGCGAGCACCAGACGCCCGGGTTCGTGCTGTCGCTCAAGACGTACGACGAGGACGTCGAGGCGGCGCTCGCCGTCCTGGGCCACGGCCCGGACGCCGTGACCGACCGGCGTCTCGTGCTCATGGGGCACTCGACCGGCGGCCTCGTCCTGAGCCTGTGGACGGCGTACCACCCGGGTCGGGTCGCGGGGCTCGTCCTCAACAGCCCGTGGCTCGAGTTCCAGACCCGGCAGGTGGGTCGGCGCATGCTCGAGCCGGGCGTGCGGGCTCAGGCGGCGCTCGCGCCGCGCAGCCACCTCGTCAACGTCGACCTCGGGTACTACATCCGCACGGTCTCGAACCGGTTCGAGGGGGAGTGGGACATCGACCCGAGGTTCCGGCCCGACGAGGGGTGGCGCGCAACGCCGGGGTGGCTCGCGGCGATCTTCCGCGGGCAGGAGCGGGTGCGCCGCGGCCTGGGGATCGAGGCGCCCGTGCTCGTGCTGCTCTCGGCGGCCTCGACGCCGCCGGTGCGGTGGAGCGAGGCGATGCGCCGCACCGACACGGTGCTCGACGTCGTCGGCATCGCCCGGCGCGTGCCGCGCCTGGGCAGCGTCGTGACACTGGTCCAGGTCGACGGCGCGCTGCACGACGTCACGCTGTCCGCGCCCGAGGTGCGCGACGTCGTCTGGCGCGAGACCGCCCGGTGGTTCCACGGGTACGTCGGCGCCCGGCCGGCGCCCGAGCCCGAGCCGGAGCCGGAGCCGGAGCCCGCGTGGGTCGCGCGGCTGCGCGGCTGGCTCACAGGCCGCGGACCATCTCCAGCTCCTGACCGGCGTCGCTCGCGAACGACCGACCCGTCCCGGTGAAGCCGAGCCGCTCGTAGGCGGCCCGGGCGCGCGCGTTGTCGGTGTGCGCGAACAGCCGGGCCTCCTCGGCGCCGCGCCCGCGCGCCCAGGAGAGCGCCTCGTCGACGAGCCGCCCCAGCAGCCCGCGGCCGCGGTGGCCGGGGCTCACGTAGACCGCGACGAGCATGACCTGCCGCCGCGCGACCACGTCGCCCGCGACGTCGTCGGCGCCGGGCTGCTCGAGCAGCGCGGTCAGCGTGCCGACCCACCGTCCGCCGGCGGGCTCGACCGCGACGACCTGCACGACGTCGTCGCCCCGGGCGGCGTTGCGCGTGCGGGTGCGCCAGAACCCGTCCGGGTGGGCGCGGGCCGCCTCGAGCGACTCGAGGAACGCGATCGGGGCGGCCGGGTCGGCGAGCGCCTCGAGCCGCAGGTCGCGGGCCTGCCGCCACTCGTCGGCGCGGACGCGGCGGACCTCGTAGCCCGGGGTCGTCGCGTCGGCGCGGGTCACGCGACGCCCTCGCGCCCGTCGAGGCGGGCGCGCACGTGCTCGACGACGCCGTCGGCCGCGGACTCGATCTCGGACAGGGTCGTCTCGAAGCCGGCCTGGTCGCCGTACCAGGGGTCGTCGACGTCGAGCACGTGCTCGCTCTCGCCGGGCGCGAGCCGGGGCGCGGCGGGGTCGAACGACCGGTACATGCGCACGTCGGCGTCGGGCGCGAGGCGCCGCAGCACGCGCGCGTGCTGCGCGGTCATCGCGAGCACGAGGTCGCGCTCGCGCAGGTCCTCGGCGCGCACCTGCCGCGCGCAGTGGCCGTCGCCCGTCGGGTAGCCGTGGGCGGCGAGGACGCGCACGGCGCGCGGGTCGACGGGGTTGCCGTGCTCCTCGTCGCTGATGCCGGTCGAGTCGACGACGACGCGGTCGGCGAGCCCCGCGGCCTCGAGCCGGTCGCGCAGCACGATCTCGGCCATGGGGGAGCGGCAGATGTTCCCGGTGCACACGGTCATCACGCGGTAGGTCACGCCGCCATTGTGCCGCGACGTCTTCGGCGGGCCGGGACGCGCGCTGCGCCCTAGCGTGGGGGGCATGGTGAGGTGGTCTGCCGACGGAGTGGTGGCGGTGACGGGCGCGGGCGGGAGGCTCGGGTCCCGGCTCGCGTTCCGCCTGGCCGCCGAGGGCGCGCGCCAGAAGCTCGTGACGCGCAGCCCGGACCACGTCCCGCGGCTCGACGACGGGCGTCCGCTGCCCGAGTCCCAGGTGGCGCGCATCGACGGCTACGACGACGCGGAGGGGCTGCGCCGCGCGTTCGACCGCGTCCGCACCGTCTTCCTCGTGAGCGCGGCCGAGTCCGCGAACCGCGTGGAGCTGCACACCGCGGCGATCGACGCGGCGGTCGCGGCGGGCGTCGAGCGCCTCGTGTACGTGTCGTTCGTGGGCGCCGCACCCGACGCCGTGTTCACGTTCGCGCGCGACCACTGGCACACCGAGGAGCACCTGCGGGCCTCGGGCCTGCGGTGGACCGTGCTGCGCGACAACATCTACCACCACGCGCTCACGACGTTCGTCGGGCCCGACGGCGTCATCCGCGGGCCCGCGGGGGACGGGCGCGTCGCGTCGGTCTCGCACGACGACGTCGCCGACGTCGCGACGGCCGTCCTCCTCGACGAGAAGCCGAGGCGGCACGACGGCGTGACCTACGAGGTCACCGGCCCGCAGGCGCTCACGCTCCACGAGGTCGCGGCGATCCTGTCCGAGGCGGCGGGGCGCACCATCGTCTACGAGCCGGAGACGGTCGAGGAGGCGTACGCGTCGCGCGCGTCGGCCGGGGTCGAGGACCACGTCGTCGCCGGGTGGGTCTCGTCGTACGAGGCGATCGCGGCCGGCGCGCTCGAGCACGTCTCCGACGACGTCCCGCGCCTGGTGGGACGGCCCGCCCGGTCGCTGGCGCAGTGGCTCGACGACTACCCCGCGGAGTGGGCCCACCTGCTCGTGCGCGACCGCGCGTGAACGCCCTCGGTGAAAAACCCTTGGCCCGGCGCGCGGGCAGGCGTAGCGTCGTGCGCACATGAGAAGGGAGGTGATCCGAGCAGTGAAGACTCTTCGGACCCATGAGGTGGTCGCGCGCTAGGTCGCGCGTCTGAGCCAGCTTCGCGCCGTCAGGCGCGCGGACCGGTTGCGATTCCCACGCGACCACCGGAGCCCGCGGGTGCCGTGCCCTCGTCCAGCACGGCAGCAGGAGTCACCCTGCAGCCCGCGGGCTCTTTCGTGCCCGCGTCAGCCCGTCCGCAGCCTGGCGAGCAGCCGGTCGAGGGCCGCGGGCAGCGCCGCCAGCACGCCGACGTGCACGTCGTCGTCGACCAGCCCTTCCGGCCACGCGTCGCCCGCCGCGGCCGCGTCGGCGCCGAGCGCGCCCCACGGCCCGTCGAACATCGCGTGGTCGGCCGGCGTGAAGCTCGACGCGTCGAACTCCGCGGTCTCCTCGTGGCGAGCGCGCGCCTCGGTGCCCTGCAGCGCGGCACGCAGCCCGCCGTCGTCGGCCATGCCCGCGAACCACGCCTCCGTGCCGTCGTACGGGGCGACGCCCGCGAGCGTCACGACGCCGGCGACCCGCTCCGAGCGCAGCGCGGCCAGGGCGAGCGCGTGCGGGGCACCCCCGGAGGCGCCCACGGCCACGCACCGTCCGACGCCGAGCAGCTCGAGCGCATGCCCGACGTCGCGCGCCGCGGCCGCGACGGACCGTCCGGGCAGACGCGTGGACCCGCCGTAGCCGGGCCGGGCGCACGAGACCACACGCATCCCGCGGTCGTGCGCGGCGTCGAGCACGGGCCGCAGCAGCGCGCCGGACTGCGGCGAGCCGTGGTGCCAGACGAGAGCGGGGGCGTCACCGGGCGCCGGGCCGGTGTCGTGGACGACGAGCACCCGCCCGTCCGGCAGCCGCAGGTCGTGGCGCACGCTCATGCCCGGTCGCCCCGCTCGGGGGTGCGGGTGCGTCTCGCGTCGTCGCGGGTCACGCGCGCAAACTACCGCACCTCGCGCGCCGCGGGACGGTGGATCCTGGTAGACACGGCGGTGCGTCCACGATCCCCGGACGACCCCGGAGACCCACGAGGAGAGCCATGGCCTACTTCCGCCGCACCGGAGCGACGACGTTCGAGCCGACCGAGCAGGTCTCGGGCGCCTGGAGGACCGACGAGCAGCACGTCGCTCCGACGCTCGGGCTGCTCGCCCACCTCGTCGAGACGGACCGCGACGCGCGCGGGCGCGACGACCTCGTCGTCACGCGGCTCGCGTACGACATCTGGGGCACGTACCGGCTGGAGACCATGCACACCGAGGTGCAGGTCGTCCGCCCCGGCAAGGGGGTCGAGCTCGTCGAGGCCGCGGTGTCGTGCGGCGGACGCCGGGCCGTCACCCTCCGTGCCTGGCTCGCGCGGCCGGGCGACACCACGGCGCTCGCCGCCGACCCGCTGCCGCGCATCCCGGCGCCCCACGAGACGCCGGAGGCCGACCTGACCAAGGACTGGCCGGGCGGGTTCATCAAGACCGTCGAGGTGCGCCGCGCACAGGCCGAGCCCGGCCGGGCCAGCGCCTGGATCCGCACCGACGTGCCGCTCGTCGAGGACGAGAAGGTCAGCCCGCTCGCGCGCGCGGCGGGGATCCTCGACGTCGCCAACGGGCTCACCGTGCGCCGTGACCCGCGCGAGGTGGCGTTCCCCAACCTCGACCTCAGCGCTCACCTGTACCGGATCCCCGAGGGCGACTGGATCGGCTTCGACACGAGCGTCTCGTTCGGGCCCGCGGGCGTCGGGCTCACCAGCACCGTGCTCCACGACGAGCACGGGCCGGTCGGGACGGTCTCGCAGAGCCTGGTGGTGCGCCCGCTGGGGTGACGCGCGGCTCTGGAGTATGCCGACGAAGTGGCCGGGTAGCCATGGAGCGCTCATGGCTACCCGGCCGCTACGTCGAGGCGTCAGCCGGCGTACGTCTCGAGCTCCGCGACGCGTGGCGTGGCGCTCGAGCTCGTGATCTCGACGTTGATCTTGCTCAGCGTCGTGGCCGCGAAGCGGATGGTCCCGGCGCCGCTGCCGGTCGCCAGGACCCGGCCGTCGTCGTTGTTGACGACGCGCCACGAGCCGATGGCCCCCACGGCCCCGGCGGCCTCCCGGATCACGACGGTCGACACCGTGGTCGGCGATCCCCACTTGATCGAGATGCGGCCCGTCGAGCCGGCCGGAGACCAGTAGGTGCTCAGGTCGCCGTCGCGCACGTTGCCGTAGCTCGTGCCGTCGGCCTTGCTCGAGCCGTCCGAGCCCGCACCGATGCTGAGGTTCACCCCGGTGGGCGTGGGTTCCGGGGTTGGCTCCGGCGTCGGGTCGGGCGTAGGCGTCGGCGTCGGCGTCGGGTCCTGCGGTGAGCAGGTCCCGTCGGAGACGAGCAGCCCCGTGTTCGCGCCGGCCGTGCGCGTGACGACGTCGGGCACGCAGCTCGCCGGGTCGAGCCCGTACGCGTACGGGATGCTCACCGACGTGGTCGACGTCGGGTTCGGCCCGGCGGGGTTGTACGTGCTGCTGCTGGACGACCACCGGACGTTGTCGAAGACGTTCCCGGCGACCTCCCAGTAGCCGGCCTGGTCGGTGTAGAAGGTCCCGAGGACGTCCTTGGAGTCCTTGAAGTAGTTGTTCTCGACCTTGATCCGGGCGCCGGCGCGCGAGTTGATGCCCGACTCGTTGATCCGCACGTAGTGGTTGTTGTACGCGTGCGCGATGCCACCGCGCAGCAGGGGAGTGCGGGAGTCGATGTTCTCGTACCGGTTGTGGTGGAACGTCACGAAGCCGTTCGAGAGGTCCGACTCGCTGGATCCGACGAGCCCGCCGCGGCCCGAGTTCCGCAGGATGCTGTACGAGAGCGTCACGTACTGCGTGTCGTTCTTCATGTCGAAGAGGCCGTCGTAGCCCTCCGCCTCGCCGCCGGAGGCCTCCAGCGTCACGTGGTCGACCCAGACGTTGCGTACGCCGCTCTCCATGCCGATCGCGTCGCCGCCGTTGGAGATCGGGGAACCCGACTTCTTGACGTTCCGCACGGTCACGTTCTGGATGATGATGTTGCTCGCCTCGCGGATGTGGATCCCCACCTGGTCGAAGACGGCGCCTGCACCGACGCCGACGAGCGTGACGTTGCTGATCTGCTTGAGCTCGATGACGCCGTCGGCGGTGTTGCAGCTGGCGCCGGAGACCTTGCTGGTGCCGGCGTGGGTGATGGTGCCCTCGACCTCGATGACGATCGGCGTGCTGCTGGTCGGCCGGTTGCACAGGGCCGCGTGGATCTCGGTGCCCGACGTCGCCCGGACGGTCTGCCCGCCGGCGCCGCCGGTGGTACCGCCGTTGGCGGATGCGAAGCCCGTCGCGGAGCCGGTCGCCGCCTGGGCGTCCTGGGCAGCGAGGGCGGTGACGCCGACCGAGGCGGTCAGGGCCAGGCCGGCCCCGGCCGCGAGGAGTCGGAGCGCAGATGGTCGTCTCATGGTGCCTCACCTTCGTCGTTGAACATGGGGACAGAGCGGTGCTGCGGTGGTGCGTCGGTGCTGGCGCGGCGACGGTGCCGCGCGGAGGCTCGAGAGCCCGGTCGGTCGCGCACAGAGTGAGCAACCGGTTTCCGACATTAGAGACCGGTTTCTGACCGCGCAACAGGAACCACGCATCGGCGCGCGGCGCTGGGCGGTGCACCGTGGCCGCGCGCCGACGTCGTACGGCAGGTCGCGACGTCGTACGCCCGGGGTACGACCTCGCGACCGGAGGTACGACCTCGCGAGAGAGAAGGCTGGATAGACGACGAAGGCCCCGGCTCGATGAGCCGGGGCCTTCGTGCCACGTGCGCGAGGGGGGAGTTGAACCCCCACGCCCTCTCGGGCACACGGACCTGAACCGTGCGCGTCTGCCTATTCCGCCACTCGCGCGTGCCGCAGAAGATTAGCACGCCTCCGGGCCCGCGCCCCACCCGCGGGGCGGGATGTGACGCACGCCGCGGACGCCACGCCGTCGTGACCCCGCCGTGACCCGGGACGGCCGCTTCTGCGCCGATCGTGCGCAGGAAATCCACACCCGGACGGGGCCGCATGCTGCGACGCTGCCTACGATCTAGATAGTCTGCCCGCGAACGTCTTACGGGCTGCGAGAGGAGGTGGCATGGGCGCCCTGGAGCGCTTCGAGAAGAGCGTCGAGCGCATGATGAACAACGCCTTCGCCAAGGTCGGCCGCAACAGCGAGCTCAAGCCGATCGAGCTCGCGAGCCGGCTGCGCCGCGAGCTCGACGACCGGGCCGCGGTCGTCGGACGCGACCGGACGGTGGCACCGAACGAGTTCACGATCGAGCTGTCGCCGAACGACTTCGCGCAGATCGAGGCGTGGGGCGCCGAGACGCTCGCCGACGAGCTGGCCGCGAACCTCACCGAGTACGCCGCCTCGCAGCACTACGCGTTCGTGGGCCCGGTGAGCGTGTCGTTCGAGGAGCACGAGGAGCTCACGGGCGGCCGGTTCCAGGTCCGTTCGGCGAGCGTGCGCGGCAACGTCGCGCCCGCGACGTCGTCGGCCCCGAGCACCCGGCACCCGCTCATCGACATCGACGGCCAGCGCTACCTGCTCACGGGCCCCGTGACGGTCATCGGCCGCGACGCCGACGCCGACATCGTGGTGGACGACCCGGGCGTCTCGCGCCGCCACCTCGAGATCCGCGTGACGCCGGACGGCGTCATCGCCACGGACCTCGGCTCCACGAACGGCCTGTTCGTCGAGGGCCACCAGGTCCCGGCCGCCACCCTGCTGGACGGCAACACCCTGACCATCGGACGCACCCGGATCATGTTCTGGACCGGCACGTCGGCGGGTCAGCAGAGCGAGGAGTGGTGATCCTAGAGGGATGAGTGAGCTGACGTTCACCCTGCTGCGGCTGGGTTACCTGGTCCTGCTCTGGGTGTTCGTGCTCTCCGCGGTCGCCGTGCTGCGGCGCGACCTCACCGCGCGCGTCTCGGACCGCACGGACCGCCGTCGTCGGGACGACGGACGGGCCGCGGCCCGGCAGGCCGGTGCGGCCGCCGCGGCGGCTCCGCCCGCCCCGGCGACGCCGACGCCGCCGCCCCGCGGCGGCTCGCGCCCCACCCGCCTCGTCGTCACCGCAGGCCCGCTCACCGGCACGTCGCTGCCGCTGGGCGGGTCGTCGATCCTCATCGGCCGCTCGCCGGCCTGCACGCTCGTGCTCGACGACGACTACTCGTCGTCGCGGCACGCACGCATCTACCCCCAGGGCGACCAGTGGTTCGTGGAGGACCTCGGCTCGACGAACGGCACGTTCCTCGGTGACCACCAGGTCACCGGGCCGACCCCGCTCCCGCCGGGCGTCGGGGTCCAGATCGGCCGGTCCGTCGTCGAGCTGCAGGGGTGAGCGCCACCGTGACCGTCACCCTGCGCTTCGCCGCGCGCTCCGACGTCGGGCTCGTGCGGTCGAACAACCAGGACTCGGCGTACGCCGGACCGCACCTGCTCGTCGTGGCCGACGGTATGGGCGGGCACGCGGGCGGCGACGTCGCGTCCCGGATCGCGATCGCCGCCCTCGCCCCGCTCGACACCGCGGACCACGGCCCCGAGCAGGCGCTCGAGGACCTCGAGCGGACCGTCGAGCAGGCACGCCTCGACCTCGTGCACGCGTCCGAGGCCGATCCCGACCTCGCCGGTATGGGGACCACCGTGACGGCCCTGCTGCGCTCGGGCAACACGCTCGCGATGGCCCACCTGGGCGACTCGCGCGCCTACCTGCTGCGCGACGGCGTGTTGACGCAGGTCACGGTCGACCACACGTTCGTGCAGCACCTCGTCGACACGGGCCGCATCTCGCCGGACGAGGCCGAGCACCACCCGCAGCGCAACGTCGTCATGCGCGTCCTGGGCGACTTCGACGTCGACCTCACGCCCGACATGTCGATCCGCGAGGCGCGCCCGGGCGACCGGTGGCTGCTGTGCTCGGACGGTCTGTCCGGGTTCGTGCCGCCCGAGCAGCTCACCGAGGTACTCGTCGAGTCGGAGACCCCCGACGAGGCGGCCGACATGCTCGTCACGCTCGCGATGACCGCGGGCAGCACCGACAACATCACGGTCGTCGTGGCCGACGTCGTCGACGAGGACGACGCCGCCGCCGCGGTGGTCGACGAGTCCGTCCAGGTCGTCGGCGCGGCCGCCAACGACGCGCCACCCCTGCCGGCCGGGATCGGCGGGCACGACGACGCCGCGCACGCCGGCGACCACGACCCGGACGACCTCGAGGACGACGACCCGGACGACGGCGACGTCCGCCCGGTCTCGCGCCGGCGGCGCCCGTGGGTGGGCGTCCTCGTGACGCTGCTCGTGCTCGGCGGCATCGCGTACGGCGGCTGGTGGCTCTACGGGTGGACCCAGCAGCAGTACTACCTGGGCGTCGTGGACGGTCAGGTCGCGATCTACCAGGGCATCCCCGCGAGCGTCGGGCCGCTGTCGCTGTCGACGCCGGTCGAGCTCACGGGCACGTCGGTCGACGACCTGCCCGCGTACTGGGCCGACCAGCTCGACGGCACGATCCGCGCGGCGTCCCGCGAGGAGGCCGTCGAGCGCGCCGACCGGCTCATCGCCGAGGCGACGCCCGAGCCCACCGCGACGCCCACGCCGTCGCCGTCCCCGAGCGCCTCGCCCGAGGCCCAGGAGGCGACCGGATGAGCGCCGTCGCGCAGGCACCCGCGGGCCGCACGGTCGAGCCGCACGAGCGGCGTCCCCTCCGGCTCGCGGAGTTGTTCCTCCTCGTCCTCGCGCTCGCCGCGGGCATCGGTGCGTTCGCCATGGTCGGGCGCGCGACGACGGGCGACCTGCCCGAGGGCTTCTGGATCACGAGCGGCATGCTCGTCGGCATGGCCCTCGTCGGGCACGTCGTCCTGCACGTCCGCGCGCCGTGGGCCGACCAGGTGATCCTCCCGGCGGTCGTGCTGCTCAACGGCCTGGGGCTCGCGACGATCCTGCGGCTCGAGCTGTCGGGCGCGCGGACCATGGAGGCCGCGAACGCGTCGTCGAACGCCGTCTACTCGCTGCTCGGGGCGGTGATCGCGTTCGGGATCCTGTGGTTCGTGCGCGACCACCGGTCGTTGCGGCGCTTCACGTACACCGCGATGATCGTCGGCCTCCTGCTCGTCATGCTGCCGCTCGTCCCGGGGCTGGGGCAGGAGATCAACGGGGCGCGGATCTGGGTCCGGCTCGCGGGCATGTCCATGCAGCCCGCCGAGTTCGCGAAGATCGCGTTCGCCGTGTTCTTCGCCGGCTACCTCGTCATGAACCGCGACACGCTGACGCTGGCAGGCAAGAAGGTGCTCGGGCTGCAGCTGCCGCGCGTCCGTGACCTCGGGCCGATCCTCATCGTCTGGGTCGCCTCGCTCGGCGTGCTCGTGTTCGAGCGGGACCTCGGTACCTCGCTGCTGTTCTTCGGCCTCTTCGTCGCGATGCTCTACCTGGCGACCGAGCGGTTCAGCTGGGTGCTCATCGGCCTGGTGCTGTTCGGCACCGGAGCGTTCTTCGCCGCGAGCCTGTTCCCGCACGTCGGCGCCCGCATGGACGTGTGGCTGAACCCCTTCGACCAGGCGCTGTACGACCGCGTGGGCGGCTCGTTCCAGGTGGTACAGGGCCTGTTCGCGCTCGGCGCGGGCGGGCTGTTCGGCACCGGCTGGGGCGAGGGCTACCCGCACCGCGTGCCGTTCGCGTACTCCGACTTCATCTACACGTCGATCGGCGAGGAGCTCGGGCTCACCGGGCTGCTCGCGCTCCTGCTCGTGTACCTGCTCGTCGCCCAGCGCGGCCTGCGCACCGCGCTCGCCGTGCGCGACGGCTTCGGCAAGCTGCTCGCCGGCGGCCTCGCCTTCATCATGGCGCTGCAGGTGTTCGTCGTGGTCGGCGGGATCACGCGGATCATCCCGCTCACGGGCCTGACGCTGCCGTTCATGGCGCAGGGCGGGTCGTCGCTGCTCGCCAACTGGATCGTGGTCGCGCTCCTGCTGCGCATCTCCGACAGCGCCCGCCGTCCGTCAGCGCTGCCCGTGCGGGGCCAGGTGGCGCCCCGCGGGGCCACGCACGAGCCAATCGTCGTCGGTCCCCACGACGAGGCGCCCGGCGGACGCCCGACGGGCACACCGGCGTCGGGCACACCGCTGCCGCGACGCACGCCCGCGTACGGCGGTCCCACCGAGATCATCGACACCACGCGGCCCGACGCCCCGAGAGGAGAGCACCCGTGAACACGACCCTGCGCCGGCTGGCCAGCGTCGTCATGGTCATGTTCGTGGCGCTCATGGTCTCGACCACGTGGATCCAGTTCTTCCAGGCGGGCGACCTCAACGACGACAACCGCAATGTCCGCAAGATCTACGCCGAGTACGGGACGGCCCGCGGGCCCATCGTCGTCGGCGGCGAGGCGATCGCGTACTCGACGCCCGTCGACGACGAGTTCGGCTACCAGCGCCAGTACGCCGACGGGCCCCTCTACGCGTCGCTGACCGGGTACTTCTCGCTCGTAAGCGGCACGTCGAAGATCGAGGACACCGAGAACGACTTCCTCAACGGCCGTGCCGACGCGCTGTGGGTCGACCGGCTGCAGAACCTGCTCACCGGCGCGGACCCGCAGGGCTCGTCGGTCGAGCTCACGATCGACCCGGCCGCGCAGCGGGCGGCGTGGGACGCGCTCGGTGACCAGCGTGGCGCCGTCGTCGCGATCGAGCCGTCGACGGGCCGCATCCTCGCCATGGTGTCCAAGCCGTCGTTCGACCCCAACCAGCTCGCGACGCACGACACGACCGCCGCGACGTCGGCGTACGAGGACCTCGCCAACGCCGAGGACCAGCCGCTGCTGAGCCGGGCGACGAACTGGCGCTACCCGCCCGGCTCGACGTTCAAGCTCATCACAGCGGCGGCCGCGATCGAGAGCGGCCGGTACGACGCCGGCACCGTCATCCCCGCGCCCGAGACGTACACGCCGCCCGGCACGGACCGCGCGATCCCCAACTACGGCGGCACCGCCTGCTCCCCGACCGACGAGCAGTCGCTCGCGGACGCCCTGCGGATCTCGTGCAACACCGCGTTCGCGCAGCTCGGCGTCGAGCTCGGCGACGAGGCGCTGCGCGAGCAGGCCGACGCGTTCGGGTTCAACGAGGCGTTCGACGTGCCGTTCCGCACGGTCACGAGCGTGTTCCCCGAGCCCCCGTTCGACCGCGCGTTCGCCGCGCAGGCGGCGATCGGGCAGTGGGACGTCACCGCGACGCCGCTCCAGGTCGCGATGGTCTCGGCCGCGATCGCGAACGACGGCGAGCTCATGGCGCCGTACGCCGTCGACCGCATCCGCGACCCGGAGCTCGAAGTCGTGCGGGAGACCTCGCCGCAGCGCATGAGCCGCCCGATATCGTCGACGACGGCGGACCAGCTCACCGACATGATGGTGGGCGTCGTGCAGGACGGGTCGGGCACGTCCGCCCAGATCCCCGGCGTCACGGTCGCGGGCAAGACGGGCACCGCGCAGTGGCAGGACGGGCGCGACCCGCACGCGTGGTTCACGGCGTTCGCGCCGGCCGAGGACCCGCAGGTCGCCGTCGCGGTCGTCGTCGAGCAGGGCGGCTCGTCGGGGTCCGAGGCGACGGGCGGTCGCGTGGCCGCCCCCGTCGCCAAGGCCGTCATCGAGGCGGTGCTGAACGGATGAGACCGAGCATCGGACTCGCCCTCGGCGACCGCTACCGGCTGACCCGCCGCATCGCCATCGGCGGCATGGGCGAGGTGTGGGTCGCCGACGACACGTACCTGGGCCGTGACGTCGCGGTCAAGGTGCTGCGCGAGGAGTACACGGGCAACGAGGACTTCCTGCGCCGCCTGCGCACCGAGGCCCGCAACAGCGCGGCGCTGTCGCACCCGAACATCGCCCAGATGTACGACTACGGCGAGCAGGACGGCACCGGCTACCTCGTCATGGAGCTCGTGCTCGGCGAGCCGCTGGCGGACCTGCTCGAGCGCGAGCCCGTCATCGCGCCGCGCAAGCTGCTGCCGATCCTGTCGGCCACCGCGCGGGGGCTCCACCACGCGCACCTCGCGAAGGTCGTGCACCGGGACGTCAAGCCAGGCAACATCCTGCTCGAGCACCCGACGCAGGGCGGCGGGGCGCCGCGCGGCGTGAAGATCACCGACTTCGGGGTGTCGCTCGCCGCGAACCAGGCGCCCATGACGGCCACCGGCATGGTCATGGGCACGGCCCAGTACCTTTCGCCCGAGCAGGCGGTGGGCCAGCCCGCGACGCCGGCCTCCGACGTCTACGCGCTCGGCATCGTCGCGTACGAGGCGACCGCCGGGCGGCGCCCCTTCACCGGTGCGACGCCGGTCGACATCGCCGTCGCCCACGTCAACAACCCCGTGCCGCCGCTGCCGCCGACCGTCCATCCCGGGCTCGCCGACCTCGTCGGCCGCATGCTCGAGAAGGACCCCGCACGACGTCCGGCGTCCGCCGCGGCCCTCGCGGACGAGCTCGACGCGCTCGCGCACGAGATCGCGGTCGACCCGCTCGGGGCGCGGTCGCGCTCGGCCCGGCGCGCCCAGGCGGCCGGACGACCGGTCCGTCGCGTCGCCGGACCGGCGATGCCGGCCGGACCGCGCCACGCGCCCGGGCCGGTCGCGACGCCGTCGGAGCCCACCGGCGTCGCGCACCAGGTCGCGACGCCGCCCGAGCCGACCCCGCGGCAGGTGCCCGACACCGTGCCGCCGGACGAGCAGGCCGCCCGCTCCTACGCGACGCGGCGCGAGGCCCGGGCCGCGCAGGGTGACGCGCGGCGCCCGTCGCCCGTGCGGCGCACCGAGCCGGTCCGGCCGGCGCCGGAGCCCGAGGTCCCCGCGCGGACGTCGACGACGACGGGACACCGGCTCGGACCGCTCGGACGGTTCTCCTGGCCGCTCGTCGCGCTGCTCGGCCTGCTCGTCGTGCTCCTCGTGGCGACGCTGGTCGCGCGCGGCGGCGGAGACGACGGCGCGGCGGGCGCCCTGCCGGCCGCAGGCACCGCCGTCGTGCCCGCGATGACCGGCCCCGACTCTGGGATGATGCTCCAAGACACGCTGCGCCCGGCGCGCGCGGACACTATCGAGAAGGACGACTGAGTGGTGGACAGCACCAGCACGCCGCGGGTTCTCGCGGGCAGGTACGAGGTCGGTGAGCTCATCGGCCGCGGCGGCATGGCCGAGGTGCACATCGGCCATGACACGCGCCTGGGTCGCACCGTCGCGATCAAGGTGCTCCGCTCCGACCTGGCACGCGACCCGTCGTTCCTCGCGCGCTTCCGCCGCGAGGCGCAGGCGGCCGCGGCGCTCAACCACCCCGCGATCGTCGCCGTCTACGACACGGGCGAGGACGTCCACACCGACCCCACCGGCGCCGCGGTGCACGTCCCGTTCATCGTCATGGAGTACGTCGAGGGCCACACGGTGCGCGACATCCTCTCGGACGGCGCCGCCGTGCCGATCGAGGAGGCCATCGAGATCACCGTCGGCGTGCTGAGCGCGCTCGAGTACTCGCACCACGCCGGCATCGTCCACCGCGACATCAAGCCCGCGAACGTCATGATCACGCCGACCGGCGCGGTCAAGGTCATGGACTTCGGCATCGCCCGCGCCGTGGCCGACTCGGCCGCGACCATGACCCAGACGCACGCCGTCATCGGTACCGCGCAGTACCTGTCGCCCGAGCAGGCGCGCGGCGAGCAGGTCGACGCGCGCAGCGACCTCTACTCGACCGGCTGCCTGCTGTTCGAGCTGCTCACGGGCCGGCCGCCGTTCGTCGGCGACTCGCCCGTCGCCGTCGCGTACCAGCACGTGGGGCAGGCGCCGCAGCGCCCGAGCGAGCTCGCGTCCGACGTGCCCGAGGTGCTCGACCGCATCACGCTCAAGGCCCTCACCAAGGACCGCGACCAGCGCTACTCGACGGCCGCCGAGTTCCGCTCGGACCTCGAGTCCGCCGCGCGCGGCGGGAACGTCACCGCGCCCATGATCGGTGCGGCCGCCGCAGGCGCCGCGGCCGGGTACGCGGCGACGCAGGTGCTCGGTGCGGGTCCCGGTGCCACGCAGGTCATGAGCCCGCAGAGCACCGCGGGGCCCTGGGGCGCCACGAGCGTCCAGCAGGCCGCCGCGCCCGTGGGCCCGCGCGAGGAGCCGGAGGAGGAGCAGCGCAGCCGCAAGGGGCTGATGTGGACGCTCATCGCGATCGGCGCGCTGGCGCTCGCCGCGATCATCGCGTTCCTCCTGCTGCGGCCTGACGGCACGGCGATGGCGACCGTGCCCGAGCTGCCCGCGACGGTGACGCCGTCGGAGGCGCAGCAGATCATCGAGGACGCCGGGTTCGTCTACGTCCAGGAGGAGGACGCCGAGTCGGAGGAGCCTGAGGGCACGTTCACGCGCCAGGACCCCGAGGGCGGCACGTCCGCGCCCGAGGGCTCCGAGGTGCACGTCTGGTTCTCGACCGGACCGGACTCCTTCGCGATGCCCGACGTGGTCGGGATGGACGTCGACGAGGCCGAGGACACGATCGAGGCGGCCGGGCTGGTCGTCGGCGAGGTCGAGGAGCAGAACCACGCCTCCGCGCCGGAGGACCAGGTCATCAGCTCCGACCCCGAGGCCGGCGCGTCGGTCAGCGAGGGCGACACCGTGAACCTCGTGGTGTCGACCGGCCAGGTCGAGCTGCCGAACCTCGTGGGTCGCACGCAGGAGGAGGCCGAAGCCACGCTCGCGGAGCTGCGCCT
This sequence comes from Isoptericola variabilis 225, assembly GCF_000215105.1. Classification (GTDB taxonomy): domain Bacteria; phylum Actinomycetota; class Actinomycetes; order Actinomycetales; family Cellulomonadaceae; genus Isoptericola; species Isoptericola variabilis_A. Next base: position 20,086 of record NC_015588.1, on the reverse strand, counting down.
CACCGCGGTCATCGAGACCGAGGAGAGCGACGAGGAGCCCGGCACGGTCATCAAGCAGAGCCCCGAGGCCGGGCCGGTCAACCAGGGTGAGCGCGTCTCCCTCACGGTGGCACGCGAGCGCGAGGTCGAGACCGTGGCCGTGCCGGACGTCGTCGGCATGGAGGCGGAGCAGGCCGAGGCGACCATCAACGGCTGGAACCTCAACCCCACCGCCCGCACGGCGGAGTCCGACAGCGTCTGCCAGGGCCGTGTCATCGAGACCAACCCGCCCGCGGGCGCCGAGGTCGAGGTCGGCACCACGGTGACGTACACCGTGTCGCTCGGCCCCGGCGGCGCGGACTGCAACGGCGGCAACGGCGGCAACCGCGGCAACGGCGGCAACGGCGGGGGCGACGGTGACGGGGACGGCGACGGCGAGGGTGACGGAGGCGTCACCGGAAGCCTCCTCGGCGGCAACGGCTGACCTGCCCCCGCCGGCCGAGGTAGCGCTCCGCGCGGCGACGTAGCGCGTTTCGTCGCGAGGTAGCGCGTTTCCTCGCGAGGTAGCGCTCCGCCCGCCGACGTAGCGTGTTCGGCCGCGACGTAGCGCTCCGCGCGGCGACGTAGCGCGTTTCATCGCGACGTAGCGCGAGTGCCCGACGCCGGTACCTGCGTCGGGCACTCGCGTCCCTGAATGTCGTCGATGCAGCCCCGGACGACGACAAGCAGAGACGGAAGTGCGCGCTACCTCGCCAAGCCCAGCGCTACCTCGCCAACTCCAGCGCTACCTCGCCAAGCCCAGCGCTACCTCGCCAAGCCCAGCGCTACCTCGCCAAGCCCAGCGCTACCTCGCCAAGCCCAGCGCTACCTCGCCAAGCCCAGCGCTACCTCGCCAACTCCAGCGCTACCTCGCCAACTCCAGCGCTCTCGCCGGACGGGGTGGTCAGGACTGGTGGACGAGGGGCGCCATGCCCGCCGAGCGCTCCACGGCGCCGTCGTCGCCGCAGACCTCGAGCCAGTTGGCGAGCAGCCGGTGCCCGCCCTCGGTGAGCACGGACTCGGGGTGGAACTGCACGCCGTGCAGGGGGAGCTCGCGGTGCTGGAGGCCCATGACGACGCCGCTGGCGGTGGTGCCGGTGACGACGAGCTCGTCGGGCACCGTCTCCGGCAGCACGGCGAGCGAGTGGTAGCGCGTCGCGGTGAACGGTGACGCGAGCCCCGCGAGGACGCCGACGCCGTCGTGCTCGACGAGGCTCGTCTTGCCGTGCATGAGCTCGGGGGCGTGCGCCACGGTCGCCCCGTACACCTCGGCGAGGGCCTGGTGGCCGAGGCAGACGCCGAGCATCGGCGTGCGCGACGCGGCGCAGGCGCGGATGACGTCCTCGGACGCGCCGGCCTCCTTGGGCGTGCCGGGGCCGGGCGAGACGAGCACGCCGTCGAAGGCGGCGCCGTCGGCGTCGTGGAAGACCCCGTCGCCGTCGGCCTCGGGCACGGCGTCGTTGCGCACGACGACGGTGCGCGCCCCGAGCTGGTCGAGGTAGCCCACGATCGTGTACACGAACGAGTCGTAGTTGTCGACGACGAGGATGCGGGGGGCTGTGGTGCTCATGGTGCTCAGACCTCGACGGTGTTGTCGTTCATGGGGACGTACTCGGAGACCCAGGGGAAGACCCACTCGAAGCAGGCCAGCACGGCGGCCGCCGCCAGGAGCAGGAGGACCAGGACCCGGAACCAGGCCGGGCCCGGCAGCGCGCGCCAGAGCAGTCCGTACATCAGGATCCCCTCACGTTCACGCCGGCGTCGACCAGCTCGGCCGGCACGCCCTCGCTCACCGGCGCCCAGTAGTCGAGCTCGCCGTAGATGATGTACCGCTGGGCGGCCGAGTACATCGGGTGACAGGCGGTCATGGTGATGAACCGCTGCGTGAGCTCGGGCAGCGGTTCGCCCGGTCTGACGCCGGGCACCGCGGAGATGACCTCCACCTGGTTGGGCCAGACGATCTCCCGGCCCGTGACACGGTAGACGTACCAGGCCTCCGCGGTGCGCACGACGAGCGGGTCGCCGTTCTCGAGCTCGTGGACACGGTGGTACGGCTTGCCGTACGTCGTACGGTGACCGGCCGTGGCGAAGTTGCCGAGCTCACCCGGCATCGCGGTGCCGGGGTAGTGGCCGATGCCGAGCCGGTCCAGCACCGACGCCTTGTCCACACCCTCGGCGATCGGCGAGACGTAGTCGGCGCCCCAGCGCGGCACGTACAGCTCGGCGAAGACCGTGCCCTCGAACGGGTCGTCCAGGACCGGGGGCTCGCCGTCCTGCGGGGGCGCGACAGGCGGGGGCGCGCCGCCCTCCCCGTCGGACCCGGCGGACCCGCCGGGCTCGGGCCACTCGAGGCCGGCGAGGATCTCGGCGTGCTCCCGCTGCGCCTGCACGTCGGTCCACCACAGCTGCCAGACGACGAACAGCCCCAGCAGGACGCCGGCCGTGATGAGCAGCTCGCCCACGACGCCGACGAGCGTCGCCACCGGGCCGCGCCGGGGACGTGACCGGTGGACACCGTGCCTGGGGGGTGCGGAGACAAGACTCATGAGAACACGTCCGTCCCCTCGGGCACGCGGGCGTGCCGGAGCTCGGTGGCCCCCGTGTACGGCGGCAGCTCGAACTCGTCGGAGGTCTGAACGGACCAGCCGAGCGCGACCCAGTCGACGTACTGCTTGTACGTGGCGACGCCGGGCGAGGCGTCGAGCGCGGCGCGCAGCGCCTGCGGGTCACCGACCGCCTCGATGACGTACGGGGGCGAGAAGACCTTGCCGTGGAGCAGGAGGATGTTGCCGGAGCACCGGAAGGCCGAGGTCGACGTCACGCGCTCGCCCTGCAGCGTCATGGCCTCCGCGCCGCCCGCCCAGAGGGCGTTGATGACGTGCTCCATGTCCTGCTGGTGCACGACCAGGTCGTCCGGCCGGGCACCCGGGATCGAGGCGCTCGACGCCGGCGCGTCGTCGAGCGTGACGGTGAGTCCCGGCCCGCTCACCGGGCGCGAGCCCGACAGCACCGACTCGCGCGCCACGAGGTCCGCGGGGCGCGACGGCAGGTCGGCGGCCGCCGCCTCGCCAAGGCGGGCGACCTCGGCCTCGAGGGACTCGACCCGCTCGGACAGCCGCTCGACGCGCTCGGCCTCGGCCCGCACGAGCTGCGCGAGATCCTCTGGGTGCCGGCTGCCGCGCGTGTCCGCGAGCTGCGCGCTCACGGTGAACAGCAGGCCGGCCGCGGCGAGCACGGAACCGCCCACGAGGGCGGAGCGGAACCGTCGGTCCACAGCTCACCTCCCGTGTCGGCGTGGTCGCACCAGGTTCTCGGGCCACCACCGGGTCTCGGGTAGGTGTTCCCGACCACTACGCTAGACGAGGAAACGCCGTCGGCGTGCCCGTTGTCCACAGCGGGACGCCGCACCACCTCGCCCTGACAGGAGCCCGTCTCGTGCCCGAGTCGAAGTCCCGCAAGAAGAAGGTCGCGCCCGCGACGCCGGCCGAGCCCCGGCCCGCGCGCCAGGAGGGGAACCCCCGGTGGCTGGTGCCGACGATGCTCGGGCTCATGGTGCTCGGTCTCGTGTGGATCGTCCTGTACTACCTCACGTCCAACGGTCTCGGGCTGCCGGTGCCGGCGCTCGGCACGTGGAACCTCGCCGTCGGCTTCGTGCTCATCATCGCGGGCTTCGCGCTGACCACCCGCTGGCGGTGAGAGTTCCACAGGTGTAGTTCCACACCTGTGAGCAAACCTGGGGACAACCCGGGGACGACGTCGCGCGGCTCAGTACCAGCCGACGCCGACGTACTTCCAGGCCGCCAGCAGGACGAGCGCCAGGCCTATCCCGACCGGGACGGCCCAGCCCACGAGGGCCTGGCGCTCGCGCGGTGCGCGGGCGTACGCGGCCCCGACGGCGAGCCCGGTCACGAGCCCGCCTAGGTGGGCCTGCCACGCGATGCCGGGGACGACGAAGCCGATGACCCCGTTGATCGCGAGCAGCACGACGATCTGCCGGGCGCTGCCGCCCATGCGCCGCAGCACCGGGATGAGCGCGCCGAAGAGGCCGAACACCATCCCGGACGCACCCACCACGCCCTGGTACCAGGTGCCGTCCGCGGGCCCGCCGGCGAGCAGGAGCCAGCCGACCGAGCCGCCCACGGCCGACAGCAGCGCGAGCACGACGAAGCGCCCGCGCCCGAGGAGCGGCTCGAGCGCCTGACCCGTGATCCACAGGGCCCACATGTTGAACAGGATGTGGAGGACGCCGCTCGTCGAGTGCAGGAACGCCGCCGTGAGGAAGCGCCACGGCTCGACGACGCCCGTCGCCGCCGAGAACGCCCACTGCTGCGACCACGCGTGGCCCACGGTGAGCTGGAGGGCGAAGCTCACGACGCACAGCCCGATGAGCGTGTAGGTGACCACCGGCGTCGCCGAGCGCGGCGTACGGCCGCCGAGCACCGTCGTCGTGCGCGGCGCACGCCGGGCCGCCTCACGCACGCAGTCCACGCACTGGATGCCCACCGGTGCCGGACGCTGGCACTCGGGGCACGCCGGCCGTCCGCAGCGCTGGCAGCGCACGTACGACACGCGGTCCGGGTGCCGCGGGCAGACGGGCGGCGCGGCCGTCGGGTCCGGAACGGCCGGGTCCTGGTTCGCGGTGATGGTTCAGTCCTCCGTCGCTCGCGTCGGGCGGGGCGACGACAACGCTAGCCGGAAGACGAGGCGCCTTCGACGCGAAGAAGCTCAGTCCTCGATCGTCACGCTGTTGATGACGATGTCCTCGACCGGACGGTCGCCGGGACGCGTCTTGGTCGAGCCGATGGCGTCGACGACGGCGCGGGACTCGTCGTCCGCGACCTTGCCGAAGATCGTGTGCTTGCCGTTGAGCCACGGCGTCTCGGCGGTCGTGATGAAGAACTGCGAGCCGTTCGTGCCCTCGGTCGCGCCCGTGACGGGGTTGCGGCGCTTGCCCGCGTTGGCCATGGCGAGGAGGTACTTCTCGGAGAAGGTCAGCTCGGGGTGGATCTCGTCGTCGAACGTGTAGCCGGGGCCGCCGGTGCCGGTGCCCAGCGGGTCGCCGCCCTGGATCATGAAGTTGTCGATGACGCGGTGGAAGATCACGCCGTCGTACAGCGGGTCGTTGCGCTCGGCTCCCGTGCGCGGGTCGGTCCAGGTCTTGGTGCCCTTGGCGAGGCCGACGAAGTTCGCGACCGTCTTGGGCGCGTGGTTCGGTAGCAGCTCGATGCGGATGTCGCCGGCGGTGGTGTGGAGGGTTGCGAACATGGCCCCATCCTCTCACCGCCTGCGGGTGGGCGTGCCCGACGGAGGGCGGCGCGTCCAGCGGTGCGCGCTGCGGACGCCGGTGGCAGAGTGGGCTCATGGTGCACACCCCGAAGATCGACATGTCCAGGATCGACTCCGCCAGGGTCAAGGACTCGGCGACCGAGGCTGCGGCCGTCCTGGTGGGCGCCGGCACCACGGCGGCGCACGCCGCGAAGGATGCCGCGTACCAGGCCAAGGACTGGGCCGAGCCCCGCGTCGAGGCGTTCCTCGAGTGGCTGCGTCCGCGCGCGGAGAAGGCGTACTACGACAGCGTCCGCGCGGCCGCGCCGCGCGTCGAGATGGCGGCCGGGAAGGCGGCGCCCGCGATCGACACCGCCCACGACAAGATCGTCGACGAGTACCTCCCGCGCGTCGTCGCCGCGTTCAACTCGGCCGCCGCCCGTGCGGGTGCCGTGGCCGCGTCGGCCGCCGCCGCCGCGGAGGCCGCCGAGAAGCAGGCCGCGAAGGCGCAGCGCCGGTCGCGCCGGCGCAAGGGCTTCCTGTGGGTCCTGCTCGGCGGGATCGCGGCCGTCGCGGGCTACACCTTCTGGCGCCGCGCCCAGCCGCAGAACGACCCCTGGGCCGAGCCGTGGGAGCAGGCCAGCGCCCCCGACTACGACGGCGTCGCGCGCGAGGCGAAGCACGCCGTCGGCGACGCGGCCGAGGCCGTGGGGGAGGCGGCGGGCGTCGCGGTCGCCCGCGGCCGCGAGGCGCGCGAGCAGGCGGCCGAGAAGGTCACCGAGGCCGTCGAGAAGGCCAAGGAGCAGACCCGCAAGGCCCAGACCCGTCGCAGCTCGACCGCCAAGAACGCCGAGCAGGCGCCCGGCGAGACGGCGGAGTCCGGCGGCACGGCCGCCCAGGGCACCGCGACCCCGCCCAGCACGTCGACCGACGCCGTCGTCGACGCCGCGGAGGAGACGAAGCCGGGCAGCACGTCCGGCGACACCACGCCCGGAGGCGACAAGCCCCAGGCCTGACCCGAGTGCACCGAACGCACGAGAGCCCCCGTCCGCTCGGACGGGGGCTCTCGTCGTGCGTGGAGCCAAGGGGACTCGAACCCCTAACCCCCTGCTTGCAAAGCAGGTGCGCTACCAATTGCGCCATGGCCCCGTGCGGGCCGGTGGCCGCGCTGGGAGGGAGCTCAGTCGAGGGTGTCGGTGACCTCGGACCAGAGGTCACGCTCGGCCGCGTCGCCGGAGAGCCGGCGCCACACGGCGTAGCCCGCGCCGAGCGCGAGGAGGACGACGACGATCTTCTTCACTCAGACCTCCTCGTCACGGCCCACGCGGCGGGCCGCTGCGTCTGTGGCCGGGGAGTGGGGCTAGGAGGACTTGAACCTCCGACCTCTTCCTTATCAGGGAAGCGCTCTAACCGTCTGAGCTATAGCCCCGGGCCGCGTCCTGTCGAACGCGTGCAGCACGGAACACTACCGCACCGCCGGGTCCGTGCCCAAACCCGGACGGCGTCCGTGCGGTGTGATCTGCGTCGGCCGCAGGCACCGCACGGACGGTCGCTCACTCGTCCGTGAGCGTGAGGTGGATACCGCCCACGAGCGCGGCGGTGATGTTGTACAGGATGGCCATGATCGTCGCGATCGCGGTCATGAGCACGATGTTCACGAGCGAGATGAGCGTCGCCAGCGAGATCATGCGATCGAACTCGACGAACTGGATGATGTTGACCGTCGCCTCGGCGCCGACCGTCTCGCGGATGAAGTTCTGGATGGTCGCGAAGACGCCCAGGTCGTTGAGCACGTACCAGACCACGGCGGTGGCCACGACGTTCATGACCGCGACGGCGACCGCGAGGAGGAACGCGAGCTTCATGATCGACCACGGGTCGATGCGCGACACCGACAGCCGCACGCGGCGCGGGCCGGCGTCGGGCGCGACGGCGGGGGTCGCCCCGGTCGCGGCCCGCGCCTCGGGAACGGCCGTGCCGTGCACGCCGCCGGCCTGGTAGTGCATCTGCGGCCGCGGACCGGTCGGGTAGGTGCGGCCCGACGCCGGGGCGTCGTCCGCGCTCGACGACGCCGTCGCGGTCGCTGCGGTCTGCACCTTCTTCGCGGCGCTCTTCGCGGCGGCGAGGGCCGCGGCGGCGGCCTTGACGGCGCCCGCCTTCATGCTGGCGGCGGCGCCCTCACCCTGACCGTCGGTGGCGTCCGCGGAGTCCGCGGCGTCGTGGCCCGCCTCGCGCGCCGGCGCGCCGTCGTGCGCGGTGTCGGGCCGGCGCGGCACGGTCGTGTCGTCGGGCACGTCCGCGGCGGGCGGCGCGGGCACCGGACCCGGCGGCGGGGCCGGCACGGGTGCGAGCGTCTGGGTCGGCTCGGCGGACGACTCCGCGGACCGGCCGGAGGTGGCCCGGGCCACGCTGGGCGCGCTCTTCTCGCTGGTCATCGGTTGTCCTCGTCCCCGCTGTCCGTCTGCTCGGCGGCCGACTCGACGGCCGCTTCCTCGTCCACGCTAACCGACTCGCCCTCCGCGCGGCGCTCGACGTTGCGGGCCACGGCGATGATCCGGTCGTTCTTGTCCGGCTTCGCGAAGGTCACGCCCTGCGTGTTGCGACCCGTGAGGTTCACCTCCGCGACCGCCGACCGCACGATCTTGCCTCGCTCCATGATGACGAGCACCTCGTCGTCCGCCTCGGTCACGAGCGCGCCGACCAGGTCGCCGCGGGCCTCGACGAGGTTGGCCACCTTGATGCCGTAGCCGCCGCGGCCCTGGACGCGGTACTCGTCGATGCGCGTGCGCTTGGCGAACCCGCCCTCGGTGACGACGAACAGGTCCGTGCCCGGCGTGACGACGTCGGCGGCGAGCAGCTCGTCGCCGTCACGGAACCGCATACCGGTGACGCCCGACGTCGCGCGGCCCATCGGGCGCAGCGTCGCGTCGTCGGCGGGGAACCGGATCGACTGGCCCTTGCGCGAGACCAGGATGAGGTGGTCGTCGGCGTTGACCAGGCGTGCCGCGACGAGCTCGTCGGGGTTGCCCTCGTCGTCCTCCCGCAGGTTGATCGCGATGAGCCCGCCCGAGCGCGGCGAGTTGTACTCGCCCAGGCGGGTCTTCTTCACCAGGCCCCGGCGCGTCGCCAGGACCAGGTAGTCGGCGGCGTCGTAGTCCCGCAGGTCGAGGACCTGCGCGATCTTCTCGCCCGGCTGGAAGGCGAGGAGGTTCGCCACGTGCTGGCCCTTGGCGTCGCGGCCGCCCTCGGGCAGCTCGTAGCCCTTGGCCCGGTAGACGCGCCCCAGGTTGGTGAAGAACAGCAGCCAGTGGTGCGTCGTCGTGACGAAGAAGTGTTCGACGATGTCGTCCTCGCGCAGCTGGGTGCCGCGCACGCCCTTGCCGCCGCGGCGCTGCGCCCGGTAGGCGTCGGTGCGCGTGCGCTTGGCGTAGCCGCCGCGCGTGATCGTGACGACCACGTCCTCCTCGGGGATGAGGTCCTCGATCGACATGTCGCCGTCGTAGGGCAGGATGGTCGTGCGGCGCTCGTCGCCGTAGCGGGCGACGATCTCGTCGAGCTCCTCGCCGACGATCGCGCGCTGGCGCTCGGGCTTGGCGAGGATGTCGCGGTAGTCGACGATCCGGCGCTCGATCTCGTCGTGCTCGTCGACGATGCGCTGCCGCTCGAGCGCGGCCAGACGGCGCAGCTGCAGCGCGAGGATCGCGTTGGCCTGGATCTCGTCGACCTCGAGCAGCTCCATGAGCCCCGTGCGCGCCTCGTCGACCGTGGGGGAGCGGCGGATGAGCGCGATGACCTCGTCGAGCGCGTCGAGCGCCTTGAGGTAGCCGCGCAGGATGTGGATCTGGTCCTCGGCCTCCTTGAGGAGGTACTCGGTGCGACGGCGCACGACCTCGATCTGGTGCGTCGTCCAGTGCCGGACGAAGGCGTCGAGGCTGAGCGTGCGGGGGACGCCGTCGACGAGCGCGACCATGTTCGCGCCGAAGGTGTCCTGCAGCTGCGTGTGCTTGTACAGGTTGTTGAGGACGACCTTCGCCACGGCGTCGCGCTTGAGCACGATGACGAGGCGCTGACCGGTGCGGCCCGAGGTCTCGTCGCGGATGTCCGCGATGCCCTGGATCCGGCCCTCGTTGACCATGTCGGCGATCTTGCTCGCCAGGTTGTCGGGGTTGACCTGGTAGGGCAGCTCGGTGATGACGAGGCAGATCCGGTTCTGGATCTCCTCGACGTTGACCACGGCGCGCATCGTGATCGACCCGCGCCCGGTGCGGTACGCCTCCTCGATGCCCTTGGTGCCGAGGATCTGCGCGCCGGTCGGGAAGTCCGGGCCCTTGATGCGCTGCATGAGGGCCGCGAGGAGCTCCTCGCGCGACGCCTCTGGGTGGGCCAGGTGCCAGCGCACGCCCTCCGCGACCTCGCGCAGGTTGTGCGGCGGGATGTTCGTCGCCATGCCGACCGCGATGCCGGCCGAACCGTTGACGAGCAGGTTGGGGAAGCGCGCCGGCAGGACGACGGGCTCCTGGGTGCGGCCGTCGTAGTTGTCCTGGAAGTCGACGGTGTCCTTCTCGATGTCCCGGACCATCTCGAGCGCCATCGGCGCCATCCGGCACTCGGTGTACCGCGGTGCGGCGGCCGGGTCGTTGCCCGGCGAGCCGAAGTTGCCCTGGCCGGCGACGAGCGGGTAGCGCATCGTCCAGTCCTGCACGAGGCGCACGAGCGTGTCGTAGATCGCCGTGTCGCCGTGCGGGTGGTACTTGCCCATGACGTCGCCGACGACGCGCGAGCACTTCGAGAACGCGCGGTCGGGCCGGTACCCGCCGTCGTACATCGCGTACAGCACGCGGCGGTGCACCGGCTTGAGGCCGTCGCGCACGTCGGGCAGCGCGCGCCCGACGATCACGCTCATCGCGTAGTCGAGGTAGCTGCGCTGCATCTCCAGCTGCAGGTCCACCTGCTCGACGCGGCCGTGGTGCACCGCGACGACCGCCTCGGGGGTCTGCTCGGGCACGCCGTCCGTCATGTCGCGACCGGGAGTCTCGTCCGTCACCGTCTACCTGTTCCTTCCCACGCCGCCAGGGCGTGAACTGCCTCCTCGGGACCGGTTGTACAGCTGCGTGCAGGCGTTCTGTACGCAGCCGCGCCGGTCAGATGTCGAGGAAGCGCACGTCCTTGGCGTTGCGCTGGATGAAGCTGCGGCGGGACTCGACGTCCTCGCCCATGAGCACCGAGAAGATCTCGTCCGCTGCGGCGGCGTCGTCCATGGTGACCTGCAGCAGCGTGCGGTTCTCGGGGTCCATCGTGGTGTCCCACAGCTCGCTGTAGTCCATCTCGCCCAGACCCTTGTACCGCTGGATGCCGTTTTCCTTCGGGATCCGCTTGCCCGAGGCCAGGCCGGCCTTGAGGAACGCGTCGCGCTCGCGGTCCGAGTACACGTAGTCGTGCGGCGCGTTCGACCACTTGAGCCGGTACAGCGGCGGCTGCGCGAGGTACACGTGCCCGTGCTCGATGAGCGGGCGCATGTACCGGAAGAGGAGCGTGAGCAGCAGCGTCGCGATGTGCTGGCCGTCGACGTCGGCGTCTGCCATGAGGATGATCTTGTGGTACCGGAGCTTCGAGATGTCGAAGTCCTCGCCGATGCCGGTGCCGAACGCCGTGATGAGAGCCTGGACCTCGGCGTTGGAGAGCGCCTTGTCGAGGCGCGCGCGCTCGACGTTGAGGATCTTGCCGCGGATCGGGAGGATCGCCTGGTTGTGCGGGTTGCGGCCACGGACCGCTGACCCGCCCGCCGAGTCGCCCTCGACGATGTAGATCTCGCACTCCTCCGGGCGGTTGGACTGGCAGTCCTTGAGCTTGCCCGGCATGCCGCCGCTGTTGAGCAGACTCTTGCGACGGGTCGCCTCGCGGGCCTTGCGGGCCGCGATGCGCGCCTGGGAGGCCTGGATCGCCTTGCGGATGATGTCCTTGCCCTCGCCGGGGTGGGAGTCGAACCAGTCGGTGAGCTGCTCGCGCACGACGCGCTGCACGAACGTCTTCGCCTCGGTGTTGCCGAGCTTCGTCTTCGTCTGGCCCTCGAACTGCGGCTCGCCGAGCTTCACGGAGATGACGGCGGTCAGACCCTCGCGGATGTCGTCGCCCGTGAGGTTCTCCTCCTTCTCCTTGAGGATGCCCTTCTCGCGCGCGTACGTGTTGACCAGGGAGGTCAGCGCCGCACGGAAGCCCTCCTCGTGCGTGCCGCCCTCCGTCGTCGAGATCGTGTTGGCGTACGTGTGGACGGACTCGCTGTACGCGTTGGTCCACTGCATCGCGACCTCGACCGAGATCCGGCGCTCGGTGTCCTCCGCCTCGAAGTGCACGATCTCGGGGTGGACCAGCTCGACCTTCTTGGTCGAGTTGAGGTGGGCCACGTAGTCCATGAGGCCGTGGTCGTACTTGTACGTCACGGTGCGCGAGCCCGTGCTCGACGGCGACGCCCCGGCGCCGCTCGCGCCGTCGGTGGGGGCTGGCTCGCCGGCGACCTCGTCGACGTCGACCGCGTGCCCGGAGCGCTCGTCGGTCAGCGTGATCTTCAGGCCCTTGTTGAGGAACGCGTACTGCTGGAAGCGCGACCGGAGCGTCTCGAAGTCGAACTCGGTGGTCTCGAAGATCGAGCCGTCGGGCCAGAACGTCTGCGTCGTGCCCGTCTCGTCGGTCGGCTCGAGGCGCTCGAGCCCGGTGACGGGCGTGCCGCCGTCGGCGAACTCCTGGCGCCACGCGTAGCCGTCGCGGCGGACCTCGGTGACCACGCGCGTCGACAGCGCGTTGACCACGGAGATGCCGACGCCGTGCAGGCCGCCGGAGACCGCGTACCCGCCGCCGCCGAACTTGCCGCCCGCGTGGAGGATCGTCATGACGACCTCGACCGTCGGCCGGCCCTCGGTCGGGTGCATCGCCACCGGGATGCCGCGGCCGTTGTCGGAGACCCGCACGCCGCCGTCGGCCAGGAGGGTCACCTCGATCGTGTCGGCGTGCCCGGCGAGGGCCTCGTCCACGGAGTTGTCCACAACCTCGTACACAAGGTGGTGCAGGCCGCGCTCGCCCGTGGAGCCGATGTACATGCCCGGGCGCTTGCGGACGGCCTCGAGGCCTTCCAGGACGGTGATGTTCCCGGCGTCGTAACTGCCGTCGGATCGCTGAGCCACAGGCTGGAGCACTCCTCGTCATCCAGGCACGCGACAGGGTTCCCGGACGGGTGCCCGGGCCGCAGCACGAGGTCTGGCACAGGCTGTGCCGGCTGCTCGTCGGTGCTCGATCGTCCCGGGTGACCACCTGGGCCCGAGCGGTGCGCGACCGACCCTGCTCCAGAGCCGGTCGTCCGCGCGCGTCGGGCCCGGGACACCGCCCGGGGACGCGCTCCAGTCTACCTTCTGCGGGCCGGAATCCGGGGATCCGAGGGGCGTCGCCGTGTGGAAGAACACCGTTTTTCCACAGGTTTCTCCACACCATCGTGCACATCTCCGCCGACCCGTCCGGAGGCGCCCGAAATCGCCCGTGACACAGGACACGGATCGCCGCCGTTCCTCTGGTTCGATTCCCTCACCGAGCGCGGGCTCGGCGACCGTCGCGACGGCGTCCGAGCACGGGTGACGTCTACGCCTCCGCGGCGTGCGAGTCGCTGTCCGTCTGGGTCGCCGGGGTACCCGGAGGGCACGCGCGCCACCGTGGTGGTCGACGGCGAGGTCGTGGAGGACGCGCCCGTCGACGGCGAGCTGTGGGGCCACTATCCGTTCGACTGGTCGACGCCGCACGAGTGGAGCGTCGTCGTCGACGCGCCCGACGACGCCCTCGACTGGTCCGACGGCGGCACGACGGAGCCCTGCACCACCGACCCGAACGTGTGGACGGCCGACGTGCCCGTGCCCGCGGCGACCGGCGCGTTGAGCTACACGGTCACGTCCGACGGGATCCTCGCCACGACCACCCCGGGCCACGAGCTCGGGTTCACGCTGACCGACCCCACCGGTGCCTCGTACGAGCGGATCGACGACACCTCGGCGCTCCTGCCGTGGTACGCCGTCGTGCAACCGAGGTGCCCGCTCGAGGGCGCCTCCGTCGTCGGCGTGTGCGTCGAGGGCCAGCCGTACGTCGACGTCGCGGCGACCCAGCCGGAGGGCGCGTCCGGGGAGGAGCTCGAGATCGAGTGGACCGGGAACGACGTCGGCTACGAGGTCGTCTACGGCAGCGGCGGCTTCGGAGGCCCGTTCACGACCCGCGTCCCGTGGCCCTTCGTCGTCCACGACGACGGGACGGTGTCGCCGACGTGCGACACCGACTGGCGGCTCGAGGACGTGGACGTGCACCTGACGGCGTCGGTGTGGGTGACCGACGGGTACGTCCGGTCCTACCACGCCATGGTCGAGGACGCGCCCGTCGTCGACCCGTGCGCCGAGCCGGGGACCCCGGCGAGCCGGGCGGGGACGTCCGCGAGGGGCCGGGTGAGGGCTGGGGACGGCCGGGCTACCCGGCGCACCCGGGCCAGGGCCGGTTCCTCGGCCTGTCGCGCCACGCCGACGACGCGGTCGTCGTCGACCTGACGGAGGCCTGAGCTAGCCCCAGGTGTCCCGGGGCCCGGGACCGCGCACGGACCTGCGTCCGCGCCGGAACCCGGGCCCCGCCGGGCCCAGCACGGTCACCTGCTCGACGACGCCCTCGCCGACCTCCTCGGCGAGCCGGCGCAGGAGCGTCGGGACGAGGAGACGCACCTGGGTGGCCCAGGCGGTCGAGTCCGCGCGGACCACGAGAACCTTGTCCTCGAACGTCTCGGGCACGCAGTGGTCCGCGACCTGGTCGCCGACGACCTCGCGCCAGCGCCCGATCACGCCACCGACGGACACCTCGGCGACCCAGCCCTTCTGGCGCAGCAGCGACGACAGCACGTCCGAGACGAGCCGGGGGTCGCGCGCGCCGGGGCCCTTGCCCTCGGTACGCGGCTCGGCGAGCGGAGAACGCCGCGACGGCGACCCGGGACGCAGCCCCTTGGCGCGTGCGGCCGCCTTCGCGCGGTTGAGCGCCTCGCGCGCGACCTCCGACGGGGGAGTGAGCTCCACACGGTCACCGACCGGTCGGCGGCCGCGCGCGTCCGATCGGTCGTCCACAGACTTCCCCACAGGCCTGTCCACAGCGTGATCCACAGGGCGGTCCACAGCGGCCTCGCCGGGGTCCTCTGGCAGGTCAGTCGGCACGACGCACCACCCCGGGCGTGACCTCGAACCGGGCACCCAGCAAACCCGGGGGCACGTCGGCCGGCACCGCGGCCGTCACCAGGACCTGGCGCGCCGGGGCGACGAGCTCGGCGAGCCGCTCCCGTCGCCGGACGTCGAGCTCCGCGAAGACGTCGTCGAGGATGAGCACGGGGTCGGCGTCCGTGCCGTGGTCCGGGTCCCAGAACACCTGCTCGGCCGCGGGCGGCACCGGGACCGGGGTACCGCCGTCGGGCAGCGCGGACGCACCCCCGCCGAGCAGCCGGTACGAGGCGAGCCGCAGCGCGAGCGCGAAGGACCAGGACTCGCCGTGGCTCGCGTACCCCTTGGCGGGCAGGCCGGCGAGCGAGAGGACGAGGTCGTCGCGGTGCGGGCCGACGAGGCTTACGCCGCGCTCGACCTCCTGCGGGTGCGCCTCGGCGAGGGCCTCCAGCATGGCCTTCTCGAGGTCGTGGGCCGACGGCGGCGCAGCAGCCCCGGTGCCGGTCGGTGCGTCCACGGGAACGGTCGAGCGGTACTCGATCTCGGCGTGCCCGTTCGCGTCGCTCACCTGCTCGTACGCGGCCGCGACCTCGGGGCGCAGGGCCGCGACGAGCGCGTGCCGCATCGCGAGGATCTGGGCGCCGAGCTGCGCGGCCTTGGCGTCCCAGACCTCGAGCGTCGAGAGGTCCGGGGTCCGTCCGGCGCCGCGCACCTGGCGCAGGGACTTGAGCAGCGCGGAGCGCTGGCGCACGACGCGCTCGTAGTCCTGCAGGATGCCGGCCGCCCGGGGGAGGAGCTGGACCACGAGCTGGTCGAGGAACCGGCGCCGGCCGTCCGGGTCACCCTTGACGAGCGCCAGGTCCTCGGGCGCGAACAGCACGGTCCGCAGGATGCCGAGCACGTCGCGGGCGCGGCCGGGCTGCCCGCGGTTGACGCGCGCCCGGTTGGCCTTGCCCGCGGTGATCTCGAGCTCGACGGTCGACGCCCGGTCGGCGCGCACGATGCGCGTGCGCACGACGGCGCGCTGAGCGCCGGCGCGGATCAGGGGCGTGTCGTTCGCGACCCGGTGGCTGCCCAGCGTCGCGACGTACGCGATCGCCTCGACGAGGTTCGTCTTGCCCTGCCCGTTGCGGCCGACGAACGCGTTCGGGCCGGGCTCGAGCTCGACGTCCACCGCCTCGTACGAGCGGAAGTCGAGGAGCGACAGGTGCGAGACGTACATGGTCTCCCTGCGACGCCGTCAGGCGGGCGGCTCGAGCGGGCCCGCTCCGGGGGACGCCGGGCCGGCCGGCTTGACCGCGTGTCCGCCGAACTGCTGGCGCAGCGCCGCGACGGCCTTCATCGCGGGCGACTCCTCCTGACGCGAGGCGAAGCGCGCGAACAGCGCGGCCGAGATGACCGGCAGCGGCACGGCCAGGTCGATCGCCTCGTCAACCGTCCAGCGGCCCTCGCCGGAGTCGTCGACCCAGTCGTCGATCGCGGCGAGCCGCGGGTCCTCCTCGAGCGCGCGGACCATGAGGTCGAGCAGCCACGAGCGCACGACGGTGCCGCGCGTCCACGCCTTCATCGTGCCGCGGACGTCCGTGACGATGTCCTTGGCCGCGAGCAGCTCGTAACCCTCGGCGTAGGCCTGCATGAGGCCGTACTCGATCCCGTTGTGGACCATCTTGGCGAAGTGGCCGGCGCCGACGGAGCCGGCGTGCACGAAGCCCTCCTCGCGCGGACCGTCGGGACGCAGCGCGTCGAAGACCGGCATGAGGTGGTCGACGAGCTCGGGGTCGCCGCCCACCATGAGGCCGTAGCCGTTCTCCAGGCCCCACACGCCGCCCGAGACGCCGACGTCGACGTAGCCGATGCCCTTGCCCGCGAGCTCCGCCGCGCGCTCCTGGTCCTCGGGGTAGTGCGAGTTGCCGCCCTCGACGATGATGTCGCCCTCGCTCAGGAGCCCGCCGAGCTCCGTGACCACACCTCGCGTCGGCTCGCCCGCCGGGACCATGACCCACACGACGCGCCGGCCCTCGGGCAGCGCGGCCACGAGGGCCGCCAGGTCCGGCACGTCGGTGACCTCGGGCCGCGGGTCGTAGCCCGTGACCTCGATGCCGCCGTGGCGCAGACGCTCGCGCATGTTGTTGCCCATCTTCCCCAGACCGACGAGTCCGATGTGGCTGACGACCATGGAGGTTCCTCCTGTGTGGCGGTGACGGTCAGGGCGAGCGTACGGCGACGGCGCGGGGTGCGCCGTCCGGCGTCGTCAGCCGGCGAAGCGGATGGGCACCAGCAGGTAGCGGTAGTCCGACGAGTCCTCGCCGTCCAGCGACTCCTGCCCGGTGAACTCGACCGGCTTGTTGGGGTGCGTGAACGACAGCCGGACGAAGTCCGTCCCCAGGGCACCCAGGCCGTCGAGGAGGAACTGCGGGTTGAACGCGACCTGGATGTCCTCGCCCACGAGCACCGCCTCGAGCGCCTCGGACGCCTGCGCGTCGTCGCCCTGGCCGGCGTCGAGCACGACCTGGCCGTCGGTGAACGACAGGCGGATCGGGGTGTTGCGCTCGGCGACGAGCGAGACGCGCTTGGCCGCGTCGATGAGCGGCGCGGTCGCCACGACCGCGTGGATCGGCGTCGCGTCGGGGAAGAGCCGGCGCACGGGCGGGTAGTCGCCGTCGACGAGCTGCGAGGTCGTGTGGCGGCCGCCGGCCTCGAAGCCGATGAGGTCGACGCCGTTGCCCACCGACAGGCCGATGTTGACGAGGCCGCCGCCGCTGCCGAGCGACTTGGCGACGTCGTTGAGCGTGCGGGCACGGACGAGCGCGACCGCGGAGTAGCCCGGCGTCGCGGGCGTCCACGTCAGCTCGCGCAGCGCGAGACGGTAGCGGTCCGTGGCGAGCAGCGTGATGCGCTCGTCCTCGATCTCCATGCGCACGCCCGTGAGCAGCGGGAGCGTGTCGTCGCGGCTCGCGGCGACGCTCACCTGCGCGACGGCGTGCGTCAGCGCGTCGCCCGAGACGGTGCCGCTGAGCTCGGGCATCTGCGGCAGGGCCGGGTAGTCCTCGACGGGCATGGTGAGCAGCGAGAAGCGCGACGCGCCGCACGTCAGCATGACCTTGGTGCCCTCGAGCGTGACGTCGACGGGCTTGTTGGGCAGGGAGCGCGAGATCTCCGCGAGGAGCCGGCCGGAGACCAGCACCGTCCCGGGCTCCGACACCTCGGCCGGGATCTCGGAGCGCGCCGAGACCTCGTAGTCGAAGCTCGACAGGCCGATCGTGCCCTGCGCGTCCGCCTCGATGCGGACGCCGGCGAGCACGGGGGCGGGCGGGCGCGTGGGGAGGGTGCGCGCCGTCCAGGTCACGGCCTCCGCCAGGACGTCACGTTCAACCCGGAACTTCATCCCACTCCTTGAGTCTGCTCGGTCGACGGACGACGGCGCACCGGTCGTCGCGCGCGGCCCGTCGAGGCCGCGTCGGTCGAGGCACGGACGTGCGGTCGTCCGAGCCAAACCCTACGCGAGTCGGGGCCCGAGCGGCACGTGATCCTCAGGTCGAGCAGGTCGGACGCGCTCCGGCCTGATGAAGGCGTGGTGTTCATCTCCTGGAAAGAACGGTCATCGTCGTCATCGGTGTTGTGGAACTTGGGGAAATCCACCGTCGTCGCAGGTCAGGGGGCTGACGGCGGTGTGGACGGACTGGGGGCGGCCCTGTGGGAGAACTGGCGCTCCTGTGGGTGGACGATTCCGTACCCACAGGCGTCCACCGTTCGCCCGCTGTTCGTCCACCGGTTCGGGCCTTCGGTCCACAGCCGTCCACAACCTTGTCCACAGGTGTGTACGGGCGTGGGGGCGGACGGACCCCCACTTGTCCACGGATCGCGTGCACAGGCCTGGGGACGGGTGTCACGGAGCGGCGCGCGGACGCGCGTCGAGCTGTGGGTGACGGTGTGGACGGCGGTGTCGCCGCTGCCGGGGAGAGCCGGGGAGTGCGCAGCGTCAGCCGCGGTGCTGCTGCTTGATGCGGCTCGTGAGCTCGGTGACCTGGTTGTACGTCGAGCGGCGCTCGGCCATCTGGCCGGCGATCTTCTTGTTCGCGTGCATGACGGTCGTGTGGTCACGCCCGCCGAACTGCTGCCCGATCTTCGGCAGGGACAGGTCCGTGAGCTCGCGGCAGAGGTACATGGCGATCTGCCGGGCGGTGACGAGCACGCGCGAGCGGGACGAGCCGCACAGGTCCTCGATCGTCAGGCCGAAGTACGCGGCCGTCTGCGCGATGACCATGGCCGGCGTGATCTCCGTGGAGTCGTCGTCGGTGATGAGGTCCTTGAGGACGATCTCCGTCAGCGCCAGGTCGACCTGCTGCCGGTTGAGGTTCGCGAACGCCGTCACGCGGATGAGCGCGCCCTCGAGCTCGCGGATGTTGGTCGAGATGCGCGAGCCGATGTAGCTGAGGACCTCGTCCGGGACGTCGAGGCGCTCGCTCGCCGCCTTCTTGCGCAGGATCGCGATGCGGGTCTCGAGGTCCGGCGGCTGGACGTCCGTGATGAGGCCCCACTCGAAGCGCGACCGGAGGCGGTCCTCGAACCCGTTGAGCTGCTTGGGCGGGACGTCGGACGTGATGACGACCTGCTTGTTGGCGTTGTGCAGCGCGTTGAAGGTGTGGAAGAACTCCTCCATCGTCTGTTCCTTGCCCTGCAGGAACTGGATGTCGTCGATGAGGAGCACGTCGACGTCGCGGTACCGGCGCTGGAACGCGCCGGCGCGGCCCTCGCCGATGCTGTTGATGAAGTCGTTGGTGAACTCCTCCGAGTTCACGTAGCGCACGCGCACGTGCGGGTACAGGTTGTGCGCGTAGTGGCCGATCGCGTGCAGCAGGTGCGTCTTGCCCAGGCCGGAGTCGCCGTAGATGAAGAGGGGGTTGTACGCCTTGGCGGGTGCCTCCGCGACCGCGACGGCGGCCGCGTGCGCGAAGCGGTTGGACGAGCCGATGACGAACGTCTCGAAGATGTACTTCGGGTTGAGACGCGTGGGCTCGGCCTGCTGCTTGGGCGCGGGCGGGATCGGGGGAGCGACGTCGGCGACCGGGAGGCCGTCCTCGACGGGCGGCTCGGTGTAGTCGTGCGAGGGCCCCGTGAGGGCGTCGTTGCTCAGCTCCGGGTCGACCGTGATGCCGAAGCGCACGTCGCGGCCCAGCGTCGACGACATCGCCGACACGAGCTGGTCGCGCACGCTGGTCTCGAGGTAGGCGCGCGTCTGCTCGTGCGGGACGGCGATGAACACCGTGTCCTCGAGGATCGCCATGGGCTTGGCGAGCTTGATGAAGGCGAGCTGGCGCGCCGTCATGTCCGGCCGTGCCTCGAGCGTCGCCAGCGTCTGCGCCCAGACGTCGGTGATGTTCTCGTCCGGCTGGGCCACGGGCGTTCCTTCGGGTCGAGGGAGGGGTTCAGGATGCGGCCTGAAGGGCTGCTGGGGTAAGCGAGTGTGCCACGCCGACGCGCCTTCCACATAGTTGTCCACACCCTGTGGACATGTGGACAACCCTGTGGTCGGGCACGAGGGTCGAGCGAGGTACGGTGTCGTTCATCGTAGCGACGTCGGGCCGGTT